>JAILHP010000111.1 GCA_024695705.1 Prevotella sp.
GCCACTTCACACGGATGTGCGTGGGACGTGTCACCTTCTCGTGGATGGCGGGCAGCGACAGACAGCCCTCCTCGAGGGTTTCCGTCTTCTCGTCGTCGAACTCCAGGATGTGGGGATTGATGTAGGCATGACGGAAGTCCTTGTACTCGGGGAAGTCTTCCTTGAGCACGTCCAGGTCAATGACGGCCACGCGAATGGCCTTGCCAATCTGCGGTCCGGCCAGTCCCACGCCGTCGGATGCCGTCAGCGTCTCGAACATGTCGGCCAGCAGTTGCTTTAGGTTGGGATAGTCTGTGGGTATATCCTCTGCAACCTTACGTAATACGGGTTGCCCGTAAATATAAATAGGTAGTATCATTTCAGTTGAAAGTTGAAAGTTGAAAGTTGAGAGTGGAGAGTTATTTGCGTGAACGCATGTAGTCCTGCAGAAGGATGGTGGCGGAGATTTCGTCAACCAGGGCCTTGTCCTGACGGGCTTTCTTGCGGAGGCCGCCGTCGAGCATGGCCTGATGGGCCAGGACCGACGTGAAACGCTCGTCGTACAGCTCGATGGGAATCTGCGGAACAGCCTTGCGCCAGCGGTTGACGAACTGCTGCACACGGGCGAGGTTCTCGCTGGGCTGCCCGTTGGGCTGGCGGGGCTCGCCAATGACGATGCGCTCCACCTCTTCGCGGGAGATATACTCCTGCAGGAAGTCGAAAAGTCCAGAAGTAGAGACAGTCGCCAATCCTCCGGCTATGAGCTGCAGAGGATCGGTGACTGCCAGTCCTGTACGTTTCTTACCGTAGTCAATGGAAAGAATACGTGCCACGTGATGTTTCGTTTATTTTGCGTAGAGCAGCCATGCGCCGTGATACTGCTGTGCCAACTGGTCGCGGCTTGCAGCTGCCTCGGGCTTGTTGTCGAACGAAGCAGCAACGACGCGATACATATTGTTGTCAGCAGAATAGACCAGACGGGCATCGTAGCCCTTGTTGATGAGGCGCTGTACCTCACCCTCGGCATTACCCCTGAGCTGGAACGAGCCAACCACCACACTGTAGGCCTTGAGGGCTGAACCCATCTGCACCTCCACGCGCTCGGTGCGGATAGGGGTAGCATCGGTGTTGTCAATGATACGGGTTTCTGTTACAGGAGTCGTCGTTACAGGAGTAACGGTCGGGGTTTCCGTTGCAGCAGGTGTGGTAACGGTAGGCGTTGTCTGCTGCGCCTCTGTTCTCTGCTGAGCCTTCAGATAAGCCTTCTTGTAAGCACTCTCACTTGAACCACAACTGGTCAGAACCATGGCGACGCACAAGCCGGCGCCCAAAAACATGTACTTGTTCATTTTTCTTTTTGTTTTTTATGTTGTTAAACTTATTGTCATGATGTTCACTAAACTGAGTGCGAAATTAAAAAAAATGTGCTTATCCTGCTAATTTTGCAACATAAAGTTTGTTAAATGCTGAAATTATTATGAATTATGAAAGGCGTTTTATGATTTTTTTGTACTTTTGCATTCAGAAAACATGTCTCACATCTAAAAACTACAAAGCTATGAAAGGTTATGGTTATATCGGCGCTTTCTTAGGCGGAGCCCTTGTTGGTGCCACGTTAGGACTTATTCTTGCCCCTGAAAAGGGTGCTGACACACGTGAGAAAATCAGCGATGCAACCCGCGAATTTCTCAAGAAGCACAACATCAAGCTGAAGCGTAGCGAAGTGGAGGAACTGGTTGACGAACTCGAGGAAGCAGCAGCTGACGAAGAAGAATAGCCCCCACCCCAGCCTATGATTTCAAGTGACAAAAACGTGGAGTCCATTGGTCAGCTGATCAATGAACTCAAGGAGTATTTCCTGCTGCAGAAGGAATTTGTGCAGCTGGACATCATTGACAAGGTGGTACGCATCACCACCGCCCTCATTGTGGGCATCGTGGTGTTCATCCTGTCCCTGCTCGTATTGTTCTACCTCTCGTTTGCCGTTGTCCACTGGTTAGAGCCGCTCGTCGGAACTGCCTGGGCCTTTGCCATCATTTCCGCCTTCTTCCTGCTGCTGCTGGTGCTGGCCTTCGTGCTGCGCAAGCCGCTCATTGAGAAACCGCTGGTGAAGTTTCTTTCGGAAACGCTCATGAACTCATGATGGAAATTGATAATTGACAATTGATAATTAATAATTCGTATGGTCATGAAATCATTTAGCAGTCTGAAAGAGATAGAGACCCGCAAGGAGCAGCTGCGCCAGAACATACAGCGAGGCAACAAGAACATTACTCATCTTGCAACTGACATCTTCGTTCCCAAGAAGCCCGACAACCGCAAGGAAATGATCAGCCGAGCTGTGAACATCGGATTCATTGTCTTCGACGGCATCATGCTTGCCAAGAAGCTTGACAGCAAGTACGCCATCATCCTCAAGAGCATCGAGCTCATCAGGAAGTTGAAGAAGAAGAAATAAAAAAAGCGCCAAACGGCGCTTTTTTTATTTCGGCATTTTCATGCGGTGGTTGGCGTGACGATTCATTTCACGGGCGAAGCGTTGCCCCATGCCAGGACGCTTAACCGTAGCACCCAATCCATGTTCGTTGTAATAGAACTGGCCGTCACGGTCAGGACGCTCCACCATATCATTATACTTCACGATGAGGAAATAGGCCAACTGACGCCAGCGGTCCATCATCTGCTCTGCCTTGAGACATGAATAGTCGGTCATGCGGGCTGCCAGTGCTTGTTCGTCATTGCCGCAGCGGGCAATGGCCTCAGCCTCAATCTCGGGCTGCGCCTTGGCAAAGGCGGCATCGAGAGAGTCGCGTACCTGCTTCAGCGACGGGAACATCAGGCTGTAGCGCGGATAGACCATGTTGCTGACCCAGTTGCACACCCAGAAGGCATTGTCCATGGAGAAGTGGATATCGTCGGCACCCGGAGTATTGAAGCACAGGGGCTGGCGGGTGTTGGCGCAGTAGATGGGTACATAGCTAATCATATTACCATCATCGTTACCGAACCAGAAGCAGCCGCCTACCTGACGGGGCAGCCACGAGCGCATCTGCGAGATGAACGAGAAGGCCGACTGCTGTGTCGAGGTGGGACGCTCGTTGAAGTATTTCTCACCATCCACAGTATATGACAGGGGTGACACGCGGTAGGGCATCTCCCAGATACCGCCGCCCAGGTCTTGGTCGAGCGAGAACGGGGTGTCCTCGAAGTGGTCGCGCATGGCAGCCTGCAGGGCCTGCAGGGTCACCAGCTTGTTGGGTTTGATCCACAGCGGCATGGGCTTGGCATTGGGTTCCATGCCCATTGCCCAAGGCAGGTAGGCCGAGAAGTCATCGGTGAAACGGTTGAAGAAACTCCACACGCGGGCCTCACACCAACGGCGGGCACCAAAGTCAGCGGGACAGTAGGCATCAGCATAGCTGAACTCCTCGTCCTTGCCGTCGAACCACCCCATCTTACGGGCATACTTCACCACGTTCTTCGAGAAGAGCACGTCCTGCTTGGCCTTCATGTTAAACTGACGGATGCGGCTCTGGTTAGCATGGGCACAAATCATGTCATCGGGGATGCGAAGAGCCACCCACACGGTACGTTCCTTGGAGACGCTACGGTCGCTGCCGCAGCCCATCATCTCCATGATCCAGGCCTCGTTAGCATCACAAACGGAGAACGTCTCACCCTCCGAGCAATAGCCGAACTGCTCGACCAGCGTGGTCATTACCTGAATGGCCTCGCGGGCCGTCTTGGAACGCTGCAGGGCAATGTAGATGAGCGAGCCATAGTCAATGATACCCGTGGTGTCGACCATCTCCTCACGTCCGCCAAAGGTGGTCTCACCTATGGTCACCTGCCACTCGTTGGTGTTGCCGATGACGTTCCACGTCTCGGCAGCCTCAGGGATCTGTCCCAGATACTTGTTGGTGTCCCAGTCGTAGATCTGGCGCATCTCGCCCGGCGCATGCTTGGCAGCGGCGAAATGGTAGAGGGGCATGAAGGCACCGTAGCTGTCGGCATTATAGGTGCAGAACACGGAACCATCGGCGGAGGCTTTCTTGCCGACGATGAAGTTGGTGCAAGCCAAGGTATAGCTTGCGGCCACAATCAGTGTGGCGAGTAGGAATTGTCTTTTCATATCAGTTTAGTATTTTATTTGAGTTTCATAGGTTTGCTCGTTGTCACGGTTGTCGGTGACCACCAGCTTCAGTCGTCGCTGACTGCCAGTACGTTTAATGGGTGTATTGCTCAGCCGGCAAGCAATGGGCGTGGGCTTTAACGGATAGGTGGTCAGGCTCTGGGTCTGTGCCTTGAACAGCACGAACTGTCCGTCGATGTAGCCTTTATACGAACGGACGCCACTACCGTCGTCGCTGATGTCAAAGCGCAGCAGACTCTCTGCATCGGTGCTTTTAGGTTCTATCACAGGTGGCACATCATCGTAAAGCAACTCGAAGCTGCCCCCGAGGTCTTTTACCTTGGCTGTTACCCAGCCATCTTTGTAGGTACCACCGAGTGGAATGTCATTGCCGAAGTGGCAGACGACATAAAGCTTCGAGGGGTCTTTTACCTGCTGACGTGCTGCAATGCTCAGCTCGGCATCGTAAAACAGCGGAGTGGAACGCTCGCAGAACGTATAGACAGGCGATAGCATCTCCGTCAGCTTCATGGCAATGTTGAGCGGGGTGTCAACACCTACGTAGCCGTAAGGCACCACAAGCTGCATACCCGGACGGGAGATGACGTTGGTGGTGTTCCACTTGATTTGGTGAGTAGTGAGTAGCGAGTAGTGAGTGGAGGTTTGTTCCAGCCCTTCAGACATTCCTTCTCCACCAGACACGACAAGTTCCTTACGCGTCTGGTTACCAAAATAGTCAGTAAGGATGAATACCAACTGATAGTCACGCGGCTCGTTGAGATAGAGAATGCCACGATGCTCGTCGGCATGGAGGATGGGCAACGTGTTACCCGGTTCGATATAAGTTTTCAGATACCATTTGGAGTCGTGGTAGTAACGGTTGTAGTCACCCCACGAGTTCACCATGCGGTTCATGCTATAGGGAATGCCATTGACATCCGAACTGAACACCTCACGGCCATCGACCAGCAGCTGCGTTTTGCGGATGCCGTAGTGGTTGTGTGAGTTCTGCATATAGTCGTCGGCATAGACGGCGAACCCTACCCCACCGTCCGGCTGTGGTATCATGATGATGTCGTGAATCTGCGGAGGTACGGTATCGTTGACAAACGTACCCAGATGCTCCAACGGGTCAAGCATGTCCCAAGTGCGGGTATCGTGCAACTCCAAGTGCAGATGGGGCCCAAAGCTGTGGCCCGTATTGCCGCTGAAGGCAATAAGCTGTCCCTGCGCCACAGGGTATTCGGTGGGGTGCAGCCGGATGTCTGCTTCGTACTGCTCGTGGGCATACTGCCACTGCTTCACCAGGCGGTCCATGCGCGGAGAGAAATGCTGCAGGTGACAATACACGCTGGTGTAACCCTCAGGATGCGTGACATACACCGCATTGCCGAAGCCGAACTTCCCTACGGTGATACGGCTGACGTAACCGTCGCCGATGGTCATGATGGGTTTTCCCTCAACGCCCTCGGTACGGAAGTCAAGTCCCCCGTGGAAGTGGTTGGGACGAGGTTCACCAAAGTTTCCCGCCAATGATATCTCGTGAGACATTGGCGGGGTAAAATTCACGTTGACGGCCAACAGCAGGCTGGCAAAAAGCGTGCTTAACATGCCTTGAAACTCATGTCGAGTCCCTTCACGCTGTGCGTCAGGGCACCAACAGAGATAAAGTCAACACCCTGCTCGGCATAGTCGCGGATGGTCTCATAGGTGATGCCACCCGAGGACTCCGTCTCGTAACGTCCGGCAATCAGGTCAACGGCCTTCTTCGTATCAGGCACGCTGAAGTTATCCAGCATGATACGATCCACACCGCCATGCTCCAGCACCTGGTTCAGCTCATCGAAGCTGCGTACCTCAATCTCTATCTTCAGGTCGAGGCCCTTCTCCTTCAGGTAGGCATGACAGCGGTCAATGGCATTCACGATGCCACCGGCGAAATCCACATGGTTGTCCTTCAGCAGGATCATATCAAACAGTCCGATGCGGTGGTTGCAGCCGCCGCCAATCTTCACGGCCTGCTTCTCCAGCATACGCATGCCCGGAGTGGTCTTGCGGGTGTCGAGCACACGAGTCTTCGTGCCTTCCAGACGCAACACATACTTGTCGGTCATGGTGGCGATGCCGCTCATGCGCTGCATGATATTCAGCATCAGACGCTCGGTCTGCAACAGTGAGCGTACCTTACCCGTAACGATCATGGCGATGTCGCCCTTCTTCACTCGTGAGCCGTCGCACATCAACACCTCCACCTGCATGGTGGGGTCGAAGCGGCGGAACACTTCTTTGGCAACCTCGACACCTGCCAGGATACCGTTTTCCTTGATGAGCAGGTGACTCTTTCCCATCGCATCCTCGGGAATACAACACAATGTGGTATGGTCACCATCGCCAATGTCCTCAGCAAATGCGAGGTCAATCAGGCGGTCAACTAATTCTTCTACGCTTAACATCTTATTGATTTACAATTTGACAATTTACAATTTAACCATTTTAGAAGTAGAATCCAAGTCCTACACGAAAGCCTATCTTGCTGTAGTCCTTATGGTTCTTGAACGACTGCTCGTAATAAATCTCCGGCTCTACGGTTACCGAGTGGTTCAGGAAGAAAGCATAACCCAGTTGCACGGTGGGCATCAGGTCATTGAAGTCGTCAGAGAACTTGCAGTTCACACCGGCACCCAGGAAGAGACCGTTCTGTACGATGTAGTAACGGCCACCCACACCCAGCGTCAAGGCATAAGGGAAGTCACCCGTCTTGTCATAGCCCACGAGACCCGTAGCCATCAGGTTGTCGGCAACCAGGTAGCCACCCTTGGCCTGCAGGCCAAAATGGGTCTTCTCGGAACCACTGTAGGACAGGTTCAGTCCCGACATCGAGGCTCCGATATACTTCTTTCCTTTCTCGAACTGTGCATTGGCAGCAACCGACACCATCAGCGCTACCAGAACAAATGCAAATTTCTTCATTTATCTTATTCTTTAGTTATTTTGTTGCTTTATTTTTCCTATACCACAGGCAGAACCATACCAGCGAAATGATAACGGAACCTGCAGCAATGCTCCATACGGCCGTCTCATGCAGTTGGAACAGTTTGACGCACAACAGATACGACGTGCAGACGGCTGTCATGAACAGCGCAGGTATCAGCGTGATGACAAACGGTTTCTGCTTACGTACCAGATAGACCGTCACAGCCCACAGCATGAAGACAGCCAGCGTCTGGTTGCTCCATCCGAACCATCCCCAGATGGTATCAAAGCCTTTCGCATCGGACATCTGCCAAGCCAGTAAGGCAATGGCACCGGCAAACATTGGGATGCACACCATCAGACGGTTACGGATAGACTTCTGCTTCAGGTGCAGGAAGTCGGCAATGATAAGACGGGCAGAACGGAACGCCGTGTCGCCACTGGTGATGGGAGCTGCCACAACACCAAGCAGCGCCAGGATGCCACCGGCAATGCCTAACCACTCGTTACACATCTTGTTGACAATGGAAGGAGCGTCGTTGATGGCTGCTGCTCCACCTGCCACCTGCTCATAGCCCGGCGTGGGCTGGTCATAGAAGAAATACATGGCTACCGTCGCCCATATCAATGCGACGATACCCTCGGTAATCATGGCACCGTAGAAGATGGGACGTCCCATCCGCTCCGACTTCACGCAACGTGCCATCAAGGGACTCTGCGTTGCATGGAAGCCGCTGATGGCACCACAGGCAATAGTAATAAACAATGCCGGGAAGATGGCGCTCTTCGTCATAGCTTCGCCTGGCAGTCCTTCCCAAAGCTCGGGCAGGTCGGGCATCTTGACAAACAGCATCACCATAAGGGCTGCTGCCATGAAGAGCAGCGAGAAAGCAAACAGCGGATATATCTTGCCGATAATCTTGTCAACGGGTAGCATCGTGGCAATGATGTAGTAAACGAAAATAGCCAACGACCACCAGATATACTCCATCTGCATCTCTCCCTGTTGGGCTGCTACAGCGTCGGCTCCTGTCATGTCGCCCAGTATCTTGGCAGGGCTATAGACAAACACCACGCCTACCATCACCAGCAGGAACACAGAGAATACCAGCATGACACGCTTGGTGGTATCGCCCAGATAATGGCCGATTATCTCGGGCTGGTTGGCCCCGTCGTGACGCATGGAGAGCATACCCGACAGGTAGTCGTGGGTGGCACCGGCGAAGATGCAGCCGAACACAATCCACAAGTAAGCGGCAGGACCGAACTTGGCACCCATGATGGCACCGAAGATGGGTCCCGTTCCTGCAATGTTCAGAAACTGAATCATAAACACCTTCCAGTTGGGAAGCACGATGAAGTCCAGACCGTCAGCCTTGGCTACGGCAGGGGTTGGGCGGTCGTCAGGACCGAAGACACGCTCTACGAATCGGCCGTAGAGCATATAACCTAAAACAAGAGCTACAAGGCTCACAACAAAAGTAATCATCTTTCTCCTTTTGGTCTATTTTTTCATTTATCGGTGCAAAAGTACGAAAAAAAGTAAAAAGGTAAAAAGGTAAAAAGGTAAAAAAGGTTAAGCGACAGTAAAAAGCTCAATGCTCAAAGTTCAAAGTTCAAAGTTTTCCGTACCTTTGCAGCCATTATGAGAAAAATTGTCCTTATTTTCACCTTATTATATATAGGTGTGCTGGCTGCAACCGCTCAGCCCACCATCGTAAAAACCGAAATGCGAGCCGTCTGGCTCACCGTCATTGGAGGCATTGACTGGCCACGTACGGCAGCCAAGAATCCTACCAGCATGAAACAGCAGCAGCAGGAGCTGTGTCGCATACTCGACCAACTGCAGGCTGCTAACATCAACTGCGTACTGATGCATACCCGTGTCCGTGCCAGCGTTATCTATCCCAGCACCATCGAGCCGTATTGCGAATACCTGACGGGAAAGACGGGTATGTCACCCGGCTACGACCCCCTGCAGTTCTGCATTGACGAGTGTCACAAGCGCGGCATGCAGTGTCATGCCTGGGTGGTCACCTTGCCTGTAGGCAAGTGGAACAGTGCCGCTACCAAGCAGCTGCGCCAGAAGATGCCCAACACCATCCGTAAGATTGGCGACGAGGGATTCATGAATCCTGAACGTCCTGAGACGGCCGACCACCTGGCAAGTATCTGCAAGGAGATTACCGAGCGTTACGATGTGGATGGCATCCACCTAGACTACATCCGATACCCCGAAACTTGGAAGATTACCGTTTCACGCGAAGAGGGTCGTCGCAATATCAACCGCATTGTCCGCGCCATACACGATGCCGTCAAGGAGACCAAGCCCTGGGTCATGTTCAGCTGCTCGCCCATCGGCAAGTTCGACGACCTTACACGCTTCAGCTCCAAGGGCTGGAACGCCTATTCGAAGGTTTGTCAGGATGCACAGGGCTGGTTGCGCGACGGAGTGATGGATGCGCTGTTCCCCATGATGTACTTCAAGGGTGACCACTTCTATCCCTTCGCCATCGACTGGCAGCAGCATACCTACGGACGTATCATAGCCGGCGGACTGGGCACCTACATGCTCGACAAGGGTCAGCAGAACTGGTCACTCGACGTAATGAAACGTGAGATGTACGTGCTGCGCGACCTCGGACTGGGTCACGCCCACTTCCGCAGCAAGTTCTTTACGGACAACACCAAGGGGGTCTATGACTTCAGCGTTAATGAGTTTGACCCCTACCCTGCTCTCATTCCGCCCATGACGTGGGAACACAGTCAGGCACCAGCAGCTCCTGCTTCCCTGCAAGTCAACGGCAACGTGCTCTCCTGGAGTGCCGTTCCGGCCAGCGAGAGCTACACCTTATATAATATATACGCGAGCGAGGTGACTCCCGTAGATACGGACGACCCCCGCAACCTCATTGCCACCCGAGTCATGGAGACCTCACTCGACCTCTCCATGTACCAGCCACCACTCACCGGTTTCCATTTCGCCGTTACCGCCCTTGACCGTTACGGCAACGAGAGCCCTGCCCGTCAGGACAACGGCCGGCTTTCAGCCCCCAGTGTGGCTGACGGTTCTGCCGTCAGCATGACTCCCGGCAATAGCCCAGGCATTTCCCTCTCTACTCTTCCTACCAACGGCACGACGCTGACGATTCCAGAAGGCTTTTCGGAAGCTGAGTACATCGCCATCGAAACGTTGCAGGGTACCATTGTAGCTACCTTCCCCAACAGCCGTACCATCAATATCAGTCAGCTGCCCCAAGGCATCTACCTGGTCAAAACCCTTAATTCTCAGGGCATCACTCGCCGTATCGGCACCTTAAAAAAGTAAACGGGTTAATCCTCATACCGTTTGCCCCAGCAGCGGAGCATTTGCTGGTAGAGTTTCTCCTCAGAGGGAGAGTGCTGGGCATGCCATAGACGCTGGGAAGTCAGTTTGTCAGGCATGTACTGCTGGTTGACGAAGTTGCCGGGATAGTCGTGAGCATATTTGTAACCGTCATGATAGCCCAAGTCCTTCATGAGCTTCGTGGGAGCATTGCGCAGGGGAAGCGGCACAGGCAGATTCCCTGTCTCGCGGACTACTGAGAGAGCTGTATCAATGCCCAAGTAGGCGGAATTGCTCTTGGGTGACGTAGCCAGATACACCGCTGCTTCTGCCAAGGGGATGCGTCCCTCGGGCCAACCAATCTTCATTACTGCGTCGAAGGCGGCATTGGCTAAGAGCAGGGCATTGGGGTTAGCCAATCCAATATCCTCAGCAGCTGAGATAACCAGGCGACGGGCTATGAACTGCGGGTCTTCCCCACCCTCTATCATGCGCGCCATCCAGTAGAGTGCAGCATCAGGGTCGCTGCCGCGAATGCTCTTGATAAAAGCTGAGATAATATCGTAGTGCATCTCGCCGTCCTTGTCGTAGGCCAAAGGGTTCTGCTGCAGACGTTCCTCCACCAGCTCGTCGGTAATGATGACGGGCTCGGCAGCAGGAGTAGCCTCGACTACCAATTCCAAGATATTCAATAGTTTACGGGCATCGCCTCCACTATAACGTAAGATAGCGCCTGTATCCTTCAGCTCTATCTTCCGCTCCCGCAGATAGATGTCCTCCTTGAGCGCACGGTCCAACAGTTGTAGCAGGTCGTCCTTCTCCAACGGCTTCAACACGTAAAGTTGACAACGCGAGAGCAAGGGACGGATCACCTCAAACGAGGGATTCTCTGTTGTGGCACCAATGAGCGTCACGGTTCCCTTCTCCACCGCTCCGAGCAGCGAGTCCTGCTGCGACTTGGAGAAACGATGTATCTCGTCAATAAACAAGATGGGCGACGGCTGATTGAAGAAGCGCTCCTTCTGTGCCCGCTCGATGACATCACGCACGTCCTTGACACCACTGGTCACAGCCGAAAGCGTATGGAACGGCACTTCCAGCTTATGCGCAATAATCTGTGCCAGCGTTGTCTTACCCACACCCGGCGGTCCCCAGAGGATAAACGAAGGGATGCGCCCAGACTCAATCATCTGGCGCAGCACCGCTCCTTCACCTACCAGGTGGCGCTGACCAATGTACTGGTCAAGGGTACGCGGGCGTAGTCTCTCTGCTAAGGGTTCAGACATATCGTCTGCAAAGTTACACTTTTTCTTTTTATAAAGAAAGAAGTTTCCAGAAATTTCTTTTAAATTTGAGAATTAAGAGAAATTATTTTAGGGAAATTCTTTCTTTATATGAATTTATTTTGTATCTTTGTCGCGAATTATAGACATTAACGGAAAAAATAATAATATGAGAACAAAGCAACAAGCACCCGCTCAGGGCAACAAGAAAGCCCTTTCACTCAAGACACTGACCAAGAGTACAGTGTGGGACGTACAGGAGAATGACATCTTCCGCATGTGGGAGAGTGCCGATAAAGATGCCGACGTCCGCGAGAACCTGCGTCACTATTCGGACATCATCCGTAGCGCTTTCATGATTGAGGAGGTGAAGGAAGAAGACATGGATGCCGCCAAAAAACGTTACACCAAGCAAGGCTACAAGGTAGGCAACATACGCATTGACGAGCAGACCAAGGTGGTGTGGGCCATCAAGAAACGCCCCATTACAAGGGTTACCGACCTGACATACGAAAACATCCGTCACATCTCGGCAGCCAAACTGGTCGAAGTGCTGGAGCGTAACTTCGGCGGAGGATGGGACTCGCTGTCACAGTCTATTCAGGATATCATTGAGAGCGGTTTCGACATCTCCACCACTACCCTGCCGAAGGACCGTCTGCGCAAGCCCGGCGGCATGTACGAGAAGAAGCTGGCCGATGGCTACGACGTGCTGGAAGTGCCCAAGGGCACGTGGGTGGAGGCTATCTTTGTCAAGCAGAAGCCCGAGGCCGAGAAGCCACGCATGAAGTTCCAGTCGGAGAGCATCTTCAACGACGGTGAGGACGACGAGGAAGGCGACCTGCCCATCGATGACTACAAGAACCACGACGACGAGGACGAGGAGATGGAGGAACCCACGACCTTCGACGACGAGGAGATCAACGAGGACAACTACCGCACGACGTTTGAGATTGAGACCGACCCTGACGAGGAGGCTGACGGACTCGAGGACTATGTGGATGAATAAAGCAACCATTTCATTTATTTACCAATAACAAGCTTATGACGATACCTATTGCATTTTGGCTCGTGCCCATCGCATCGGTGGTGGCACTGGGCATGGCGTGGTATTTCTTCCGCTCTATGATGGGAGCTGACGAGGGAACACCGCGCATGAGAGAGATTGCAGGACATGTGCGCCGTGGCGCTATGGCCTATCTGAAACAACAGTACAAGGTGGTGACCATCGTCTTCGTGGTGCTCGCCATCATCTTCGCCGTCATGGCCTACGTGCTGCACTGGCAGAACCCATGGGTGCCGTTCGCCTTCCTGACGGGCGGTTTCTTCAGCGGACTGGCAGGCTTCTTCGGCATGAAGACGGCCACTTATGCCTCTGCACGTACAGCAAACGCTGCCCGCAAGAGCATGGATGCCGGTTTGAAGATTGCCTTCCGATCGGGTGCCGTGATGGGACTGACCGTCGTTGGTCTCGGACTGCTCGACATCGCCGGCTGGTTCTTCGCACTCTCCTTCGTCTATCACGGCGACCAGATGGCGCTCGTTACCATTACCACCACCATGCTGACCTTCGGTATGGGTGCTTCGACGCAGGCGTTGTTTGCCCGTGTGGGTGGCGGTATCTATACAAAGGCTGCCGACGTGGGTGCTGACATTGTAGGTAAGGTCGAGGCTGACATCCCTGAGGATGACCCGCGCAACCCTGCCACCATTGCCGATAACGTAGGCGACAACGTGGGGGACGTGGCTGGTATGGGTGCCGACCTGTACGAGAGCTATTGCGGCTCCATCCTTTCTACCGCAGCCCTCGGTGCTACGGCTTTCGCGATGAATTCCGACATGCAGTTGCGTGCCGTCATTGCTCCGATGCTGATTGCCGCTGTGGGCGTGTTCCTCAGCATCTTCGGCGTCTATCTCGTCCGCACCAAGGAAGGTGCCACGATGAAGGACCTGCTCCACTCGCTCGCCCTGGGTACCAATGTCAGCGCTGTACTCATCGCTGCTGCCACCTTCGCCATTCTCTACCTGTTGGAGATTGACAACTGGCTCGGACTGTCGTTCTCCGTCATCACAGGTCTGGCTGCCGGTGTCATCATCGGACAGGCTACGGAGTACTACACCTCACACAGCTACAAGCCGACGCAGAAAATTTCAGAGGCTGGTCTGACCGGTTCTGCTACCGTTATCATCAAGGGTATCGGAACAGGTATGATCTCCACCTGTATCCCTGTGGTGACCATCGGCGTAGCCATTCTGCTGAGTTACCTCTGTGCCAACGGCTTCAACACCGAGATGTCGGCCGCTGCCCTGTCAAAGGGACTCTACGGTATCGGTATCGCTGCTGTAGGTATGCTCTCCACACTGGGTATCACACTGGCTACTGACGCCTACGGCCCCATTGCCGACAATGCCGGCGGTAACGCTGAGATGAGTGAGCTGGGTGAAGAGGTACGCCACCGTACCGATGCTCTCGACGCCCTGGGCAACACCACCGCTGCTACAGGTAAGGGCTTCGCCATCGGCTCTGCTGCCCTCACCGCACTTGCGTTGCTTGCTTCATATATTGAAGAGGTGAAGATTGCGATGGAGCGTACCGGTGCTACGCTGACCAACTTGAAGGGTGATGTCATCAATGCCGCACAGGCCACCATCCCCGACTTCATGAACTACTTCCAGGTAACGCTGATGAACCCGAAGGTGCTCGTAGGAGCCTTCATCGGCGGTATGGCAGCCTTCCTGTTCTGCGGTCTGACAATGGAAGCTGTGGGACGCGCTGCCCAGAAGATGGTAGAGGAAGTTCGTCGTCAGTTCCGTGAGATCAAGGGCATCCTCGAAGGCAAGGCCACTCCCGACTACGGTTCCTGCGTAGAGATTTCCACCCGTGCAGCCCAGCACGAGATGATCTTCCCGTCACTCCTCGCCATTGCCATCCCCATTGTCGTGGGTTGCGTGCTCGGCGTTGCCGGTGTGCTCGGCCTGCTCGTTGGCGGACTGACCTGCGGCTTCACGCTGGCTGTCTTCATGGCCAATGCCGGTGGTGCCTGGGACAATGCGAAGAAGAACGTTGAGGAAGGAAACTTCGGCGGCAAGGGCTCTTTTGCCCATAAGGCCACCATCGTGGGTGACACCGTAGGTGACCCGTTCAAGGACACCAGCGGTCCCTCGCTCAACATCCTCATCAAGCTCATGTCGATGGTTAGCATCGTCATGGCTGGTCTCACGGTAGCCCTCTCCTAAGAATAGGACATACAACAATAAAAGCCTGCTTTCAAACGGAAGCAGGCTTTTTATTTATATCCTTGACTGAATTAATCCAACAGGGCCGAGGTGCGTACACGACTCAAGGTCTCAGGCGTCATCTGCAGGTAGCTGGCAATAAAGACCAACGGGGCGCGAAGCACCAGTTGCGGCTGACTCTTGACCAGTTTGACATAGCGGTCCTGAGCCGTTTCAAAGCGGAGCATGTCGGCATGAACCTGCGAGAGGATAAGCGACTCCTCCAAAATCTTACGGTAAAGCATCTGGATGTTGACGCTCTTGATACTGGCCTGCTCCAATGCGTCCTTCGGCAGGGCAAAGAGTATGGTCGGCTCAATGGCCATCATCTGCAGACGCGTGGGCTCCTCCTTGAAGAGGCTCTCAATACACATGCAGATATGGTTCTCAGCAGCCATGTACTCCGTCAGTTCCTTGCCGTTCTTGTAATAGAATTGGCGGATAAGTCCCTTGGCCACCCAATAGATATTTGTACATATCTGGCCCTCAGCCAGAATCATTTCATTCTTCTGGAACTTCATAGGCACGAGGATGCTCTCCAGCATATCCAGTTCCTCGTGAGTCATCGTACTGTAGCGGCGGGCCAGTTCGCGGGCCACATCGCGGGTTGTTAAACTTAAATTAGGCATATTATTGAATCGGTTAGTCAAGTTTCAATACAGCAAGGAAGGCTTTCTGCGGCACTTCCACATTTCCTATCTGCTTCATGCGCTTCTTGCCTCGCTTCTGCTTTTCAAGTAGCTTACGCTTTCGGCTGACGTCACCGCCGTAGCACTTTGCCGTCACGTCCTTACGGACCTGCTTGACGGTTTCACGGGCAATGATCTTGGCTCCGATGGCCGCCTGAATGGCAATGTCGAACTGCTGACGCGGGATGAGCTCCTTGAGCTTCTCGCACATTCGACGGCCGAAGGTCACAGCATTGTCCTGATGGGTCAGCGTTGAGAGGGCATCAACGGGTTCGCCGTTGAGCAGGATATCTAGTTTTATGAGCTTCGAGGGACGGAACGAGTCGATGTAGTAGTCAAACGATGCATATCCCTTCGAAATGCTCTTCAGCTTGTCATAGAAGTCAATGACAATCTCACCCAGCGGCAGGTAGAAATGTATCTCCACGCGGTTGCCGCTGACAAACTGCTGGTCGATGAGCTCGCCGCGCTTGTCCAGGCAGAGCGTCATGATGGGGCCGATGAAGTCGGTCGTCGTAATGATGCTGGCCTTGATGTATGGCTCCTCGATATGGTCGATGAGCGTCTGGTCGGGCAGTCCCGATGGGTTGTGCACCTCCTTCGCCCCACCCTGCTTGTCATAGCACATATACGATACGTTGGGCACGGTGGTAATGACGTCCATGTTGAACTCACGGTCCAGTCGCTCCTGCACAATCTCCATGTGCAACAGTCCGAGGAATCCACAGCGGAAGCCGAAGCCCAGCGCTACCGACGACTCCGGCGTGAAGGTCAGCGAAGCATCGTTCAGCTGCAACTTCTCCAGCGAGGCACGCAGGTTCTCGTAGTCCGTGGGGTCAATGGGATAGACGCCGGCAAACACCATGGGCTTCACTTCCTGGAATCCCTCGATGGCCTTGTCACAGGGACGTACCACGTGGGTAATGGTGTCGCCCACCTTCACCTCCTTGGAGTCCTTAATACCGCTGATGATGTAGCCCACATCACCTGTCTTGAGTTCCTTGCGGGGAATCATGTCCATCTTCAACACACCCACCTCGTCGGCCACATACTCCATGCCGGTGTTAAAGAACTTCACCTTGTCACCCTGACGGATGCTGCCGTTGAGAATCTTGAAGTAAGCGATGATACCACGGAATGAGTTGAACACCGAGTCGAAAATCAATGCCTGAAAAGGAGCCTCTTCGTCACCCTCGGGATGCGGAATGCGCTCCACGACAGCGTTCAGGATGTCCTCGACACCCTCACCCGTCTTGCCTGACGCACGGATAATCTCCTCACGCTTGCAGCCCAGCAGTTCCACAATCTCGTCCTCCACCTCGTCGGGCATAGCCGAGGGCATGTCTATCTTGTTGATGACGGGAATGATCTCCAAGTCGTTGTCAATGGCCATGTAGAGGTTGGAGATGGTCTGTGCCTGCACACCCTGTGTGGCATCCACCACCAGCAGCGCCCCTTCGCAGGCAGCTATGCTCCTTGACACCTCATAGGAGAAATCCACGTGTCCCGGAGTGTCAATCAGGTTCAGGATATACTTCTCACCCTGGTAGTCATACTCCATCTGGATGGCATGACTCTTGATGGTGATACCCCTTTCCCGCTCAAGATCCATATCGTCCAGCATCTGCCCCTCGGTCACCTGGATGGTCTTGGTAAACTCCAGTAACCGGTCGGCCAGGGTTGACTTACCGTGGTCAATGTGTGCGATGATACAAAAATTCCTGATATGATTCATTGAGCTTGTTTACCTTTTTCTATTATTCAAAATGCAAAATTACAAAAATAATATGAATTATGTGTTGTGTATTATGTTTTTTTTGTAATTTTGTTGGCGAATTAAAGAATATACCTTATGAAGAAAATTGTTTATCTGCTGTTTGCCGTCTGTCTGTTGACGGCCTGTCAGGAGTCGTTCGAAGACCGCTGTGCACGGGAAGCCAAGGAGTTTACGAAGAAGAAATGCCCTGCCGTCATCAACCAGAACACCATCATTGACAGCATGACCTTCAACAAACAGACATTGACCGTGAGCTACTACTACTCACTCTCCGGAAATGCCGACAACGCCATGGCCATTCAGCAGACCAATCCCCGTGAACTGTTGTTTAATGAAGTGAAGAACTCCACGGCGCTCAAGGGTGCCCGTGAGCACGAGTACAACATCCGTTACGTCTATTACTCCACCGCCAACAAGGGTATGGTGCTTTACGAGACCACCTTCACGGCAAAAGACTATAACAAATAAAAAAAACTGGGAGAATTACTCTCCCAGTTCCGGTTTCATGTTCGTATAGACCGTCTGTACGTCATCGAAGTCCTCCAGACGCTCCACCATCTTATCAATGGTCTCACGCTCCTCGGGCGTCACATCCTTCAGGTCATTGGGGATGCGGGTGAACTCAGCACCTGTCACCTCAAAGCCGTTCTCCTCCAAGTGCTTCTGAATGGCACCAAACGACTGCGGGTCACCGTAGATGGTGATGCTGTTCTCCTCCTCGTCCTCATCGTACTCATCCTCAACACCATAGTCAATCAGGTCCAGAATCATCTCGTCCATGTCCAGGCCGTCTGTCTTCTTGAAAGTGAACACACACTTGTGGTCGAACAGGAACGAGAGGCTTCCCTGTGTACCCAGGTTACCGCTGAACTTGTTGAATACTGAACGAACGTCACCCACGGTACGGGTGGTGTTGTCGGTCAGCGTCTCCACAAAGATGGCAATTCCGTGAGGGCCATATCCCTCGTAGGTTACTTCCTTGTAGTCACTCTGGTCCTTACCCATGGCGTTCTTGATGGCACGCTCAATGTTGTCCTTCGGCATGTTCTCGCGCTTGGCGTTGGCAATGCAGGCACGCAGCGCAGGGTTCATGTCGGGGTCTGGACCGCCAGCCTTCACGGCAATGGCAATCTGCTTACCAATCTTGGTAAATGTCTTGGCCATGTGGCCCCATCTCTTCAGCTTTGCAGCTTTACGATATTCAAATGCTCTTCCCATTGTTTTTGTTTTTTTGCCCCCTAAGCTAGGGGGTTGGGGGTCTGAACACACGTTCATTGCCCCATTGTTATTATTATTCTATTAATTATCTTATTCAAACCCCTGTCGCCCCCTAACTTAGGGGGCAGAGGTTACCTCAGCTCGGCGTTGAGCTGTTTCTTCAGATTAGCAATGATCTTGTTCATCACAGCCTCAATCTGCTTGTCGTTCATCGTCTTCTCCGTATCCTGCAGGATGAAGTTCACGGCATACGACTTCTTGCCTTCGGGCAAGTTCTTACCCTCATAGACGTCGAAGAGCTCCACGTTCTTCAGCAGCTTCTTCTCCGTCTGACGGGCAATCTGCTCAATCTGTGCAAACTCCACGCTCTTGTCAACCAGCAGAGCCAGGTCGCGACTGACGGCAGGATGCTTCGAGATTTCCGTGTAGAGCACCTCGTTCTTCTTCGTGGCCTTCATCAGCTGCGTCCAGTTCAGCTCAGCAAAATATACCGGCTGCTGCAGGTCAAACTGCTTGAGCGTCTTCTTCGAGAGGATACCCATCTCCATCAGCTTCTTGCCGGCACGGTTCTCAATCAGCAGACCGGCAGCGAAGACGGGGTTCTCCGACTTCTTCTGCACCATCAGCCCTTGCTTCATGCCGATGCGCTGCAGGATGTTCTGCACGTGGGCCGACAACTCGTAGTAGGTAGAGTCCTCATTGGGGTGTGCCCATGAGCCTTCCACGCGCTTACCAGTCACCCAAATGCCCATCATGTTCTCTTCCTTGTAGGCCAGCATGGGGTTCTCGTCGTTCGCCTTCTCGGGGTCGAAGAAATAAACGTTTCCGAACTCGAAGAAGCGCAGGTTCGCGTTCCTGCGGTTCACGTTGTGGGCGATGCTCTCCAGTCCTCCGTACAGCAGCGTCTGACGCATCACGTTCAGGTCGCTCGACAGGGGGTTCATGATTTTCACCAAACCGTCTTGGGCCTCATAGTAGGCACCCTTGGTCAACGAGTTGTTCAGTATTTCATTGAAGCCCTGTCCCACCAGCTGCTCACTTACGAGGTTCTGCAGCTTGTGCTTGCGGTCCTCGTCGGCCTTGATGACAAGGCTCGACTTCAGCTGTGTGGGAATCTCCACATTATTATATCCATAGATGCGCAGGATGTCCTCCACCACGTCGCACGGACGCTGCACGTCCACGCGGTAGGCAGGAATCTCCAGCTCCAGTGCCTCGGCAGTCTCGCCGAGCACCTTCATCTCCAGCGACTCACAGATGTTCTTGATGGTCTCCACGGGGATGTCCTTGCCCACCAACGAGTGAACGTAGCTGTACTCCAGCTCCACCACAGCGTTCTTCATGGGCTCGGGATAGACGTCCTTGATTTCCATCGACACCTTACCGCCTGCTAGTTCCTTACACAGGATGGCAGCCTGCTTCAGGGCGTAGATAACGCCGTTGGGGTCAATGCCGCGCTCAAAGCGGAACGAAGCGTCGGTGCTCAGTCCGTGACGGCGTGCACTCTTACGAATCCATGTGGGATGGAAGTAGGCGCTTTCCAGCACCACGTTACGGGTGGTCTCGTAGGTACCACTACCCTTTCCGCCAAACACACCGGCAATACACATCGGGTCTTCGGCGTTGCAGATGGCAAGGTCACGGTCAGAGAGCTTGTGCTCCTCACCGTCGAGCGTCACGAAGGGCGTGCCCTCGGGCATCGTCTTCACCACAATCTTGTGGCCCTTCACCATGTCGGCGTCAAACGTATGCAGGGGCTGGCCGTAGGCCATCATCACGTAGTTCGTGATATCGACGATGTTGTTGATGGGACGCAGGCCGACGGTCGTCAGCTTGTTCTTCAGCCAGTCGGGACTCTCCTTCACCTCACAGTCGGTCACGCTCACGCAGGCATAGCGCTTGCAGGCCTCCGTGTTCTCTATCTCCACGTCGATGGGAAGGTTGTTGTTGTCGATGGCAAATGTCTCGTCGGTCGGACGGTGCAGACTGGTTTCGTAGCCGTTCTGCTTCAGCCACGCATACAGGTCGCGGGCCACACCCCAGTGTGACAGCGCGTCAGCACGGTTGGCCGTGATGTCCACCTCAATGAGCCAGTCACTCTCCAGGTTATAATACTCGGCAGCGGGCGTGCCCACCACAGCGTCCTCGGGCAACACGATGATTCCTGCATGGCTTGTGCCGATGCCTATCTCGTCCTCAGCACAAATCATACCACACGAATCCACTCCGCGCAGCTTCGACTTCTTAATCACAAACTCCTTGTCGCCGTCATACAGCACGCAGCCCAGGTCGGCTACGATGACCTTCTGTCCGGCAGCCACGTTCGGTGCGCCGCAGACAATCTGCGACGGCTCCTCACGGCCCAGATCGACCGTCGTTACGTGCAGGTGGTCAGAGTTCGGGTGCATCTCGCAGGTCAACACCTTGCCTACGTAGAGTCCCTTCAATCCTCCCTTGATGCTCTGTACTTCCTCCAGTGCATCCACTTCGAGTCCTGTCGATGTCAGCGCGTCGCACACCTCCTGTGGCGTCAGCGTGAAATCAACATACTCTTTTAGCCATTTATACGAAATATTCATTGCAATGTTTTTTGATATCTTCTAAATCGGATGCAAAGGTAGTGCAAACCGAGCGAAATGCAAAATAATTTACGAATTATTTTCATTTCCGAGGTGAAGCCTACTTTCGACCGTCAGGTCAAAGGTTCTTTGACCTAAAGGTACAAAGCGGCATAGCCGAGCGGTGCAAACCGAGCGAAATGCAAAATTAATTACGATTTATTTTCATTTCTAGGCATGGGCCAGCAGGGGCAGGAAAGCCAATAGGAAAAAAAGTATTTGTTTCTTCATCATCATATAGTTTTTTATGCAGGCAAAGTTACGAATAAGTGAGTAAAAAACAAAATAATAAATGCATTTTCTATTAAAGTTTTTGTTTCCTACTTGATTATTTGTTATATTTGCACTCAAAATTGATTAGCAAATGGCAGAATACGAAGTGACGGGCATCAGATGGCAGATGGGCGATGGTCTGACCATGGAGCAGCGAACCCAGAAGGCCGAAGAGTTTATCAGACCATTGAAGGTGGGCACACCGCTCATTCTGGCAGCCGAGCCTGACAATCCGAAGGACTGTGAGGCCATAGCGGTATATATGGACTATACGCGCCGTGTGGGATACATCAAGCATGAGAGTTGCAAGGAGGTGAAGCCGTTACTCGACAGCGACGGGCAATGCGACGCTGTGGTCTCTGGCAACGATGGGCACGTGACGTTCTTCGTGGAGATTCCTAATGCGCCAGAGGTTATCGTGTCGCCCGTCGAAACGACGAGGAGGCTGCCAGAGTGTCCGCTGCCGCAGGGCATAGGGCTGGCTTTCAGCGACGAGGAAAGGGCATTGCAGGTGGTGGCTCCGCGACTGGTAAAGCAAGAGGTGTCGGCTGATACGGCAGGCAACCTCTTGAAGTTGTCTGAACTCTATATACCGCTGTCGAGACTCTCGTTTTGCCGTGAGGATAACTTCTGGCGCGACCATGTGCTGAAACTGCTGCGCAAGGCTTGCAAGTTAGAACTGCCTCAGGACGAGAAGGAGCGTCTGGAACAGCTATATCAACAACTGCGCGAAACGGAGGGTGACTTTCATTTCACGGACGAGCATTTGCAGCAGCAACTGTTCGACCAGCAGCTGGACGTGCTGCGCAAGCAAGCTGAAGGCAAGGATGGCTTGTTTGCTAAATATGAAAAGTATATTGAGAGCCAGCCGGACATCATCGGGAGCCTTGTAAAATGGTTTGGCAATATGCCACACGCGGAATTGTGTAACTACAAGGAGCACGGTTGCCTGGCCCAGCGGCTGAACTATATTGGCGTGTCGAGACAAGAGCTGTATGAGGTATATGCGGTCATCTTGTTGCTTGACAAGTATGGCAGGGGAAGGATTTATTTGCCGAAGGAACTTGATACAGAAAGGGCAAAGATATACTTTGCCAAAGCCATTGAAAAGGGATACATGGAGGCCATAGATGGTGGCAAATACCGTTGGTTAGGAACGGGTAAGAAACCTAACAACTCTGAACTTGCTTATTTTCTGGGCAAAGTATATAAGTACAAATATTCCATTTCCGGCAATACTGGGGAGAATTTTCCCGAAGAAAGCCTCAACCAGTTATTTGGTGTAACACGCCTGTACTCTTCATTAACGCAGGTTTATAACGCCAAGAAAATACAAAGATGGCGCCCGCTTATCGATAAATTGTTTGAGGAAGACTGACGCCTTCATCACGGTGGTTTGTTTTTTATAGTACATTTATAGTACATTTATGCACTATAGTTTAGTTGGACGATAGTGCGTACCTTTGCAGCAGAAATTTCGACATCGGAGTTTCTGCTGCTTTCTTTCTAAGATGTCAGCCAGCAGTCAAAAACTGAGCACGGCTCCGAGCACGAGATGAATAACGCCTATCTATATCATCGTGAAGTGCTAGAAGGCATTTTAATACTTATTATTATTATGTCAAATTTAGTAAGAAAAAACATTGTAGTTAAAGACTTCTATCCAGACACGCATCTGGATGTTGACTTGAAATTGATTTCTCGTGAACCGGGTCGCATGCCTGTAGGTACTTACCTTGATGGTGTTATTACTCGCGATGGCGAGGACCACTTCTGCTTCATCCAGAACAACGAAGAAAAGAAGAGGTTGGTGGTGACGCAGCGTAATCCGCATGTTTACTTGGGCAAGCGCATCAACGTTAACCGTAAAGATGACGGTTCGCTTTACCCGACGTTCAACCGTCCGCGTTACATTAGTTTCAAAAACTTCTGCCGCGAGGCTGCTGAAGAGCTTATCGCCGTGGCTGGCCTTGTAGGAGAAGAGTGAGTGTTAATAGGCCGAGCGTTTCAGTTGTTTCAGTTTCAGTTAGGTTTTTAAGGGTATGTAATGTATCAAAATGCCTATATTAATATATATAACTAATTAATAA
>JAILHP010000125.1 GCA_024695705.1 Prevotella sp.
CGCGCCTCTACATCGAGGGCGACATGACGGCGAAGGAAGAACAACAATAATCAAGATATTGTTCATCAAGAATTAGAGAATTAGAGAATTATTATCATTCGGGGCTACATGCTGCGTTGATAATAATTCTCTAATTCTTGATTATATTAGAACTTATAACTGAATCCCAGCGAACAGAACTCCATAAACTGCCAGTAACCCATATCCGAGTCACGTGCTCCGCTGTCGTCGAATCGCGGATAGACATAGATATTGGTAGTGATGAACTTGCTGACCTTCAGCTCCAGCGTGTTCTCCCACTCCACCAGCGCACGCTTATAAGAAGTGAATCCGTAGAGTCGGGTCTTCCACGTTATCTGTTCGGCCAACGCCCACTCCAAGTCGGCAGTAAGTGACGAACCGAGGTCGTGCTTTGCGTGATGGTCCTCGTCAAGTCCGTAGCGTGTAGAAAGACCTAAGCGGCTGACGTAGCGGAAGTTATAGGAAATCGGTGAGAGGTTGACCGTACCCTTCAAGCGCTTGTTCTTCGTCTCCACGGTGTAGTCCATACCAAGGCTTATATTGAGGTCGAAGGGAGAGAAGAAATCGGAATAGGTAAACTCGTCGTTGCTCTTCAGACCTCGTGCAAACTGCGTGTAGGCCAGCACCTGCAGCGTATAGTACCACTTCTTGTGAGCCTGAAGGCCTAGCTTGCTAGTCAGTCGGAGCAGGTCGTTGTTGGTCTTGAACTTATGGACAGTATCGCTCTTCGAGGTCTGGAAGCCCAGTTTCATCTCCAGCTTGTTGTCCCACTTCACTTTTTGCTTGTTGTTGTAGTTGGCTTCGAGCGTCAGGCTGCCCAGCATGGA
This sequence comes from Prevotella sp., assembly GCA_024695705.1. Lineage (GTDB taxonomy): Bacteria > Bacteroidota > Bacteroidia > Bacteroidales > Bacteroidaceae > Prevotella. The sequence continues at coordinate 849 of JAILHP010000125.1, forward strand.
GTAGTTGCTCTCGCCGCCCTTGTGCCAATTGCTGGAGATGTAGTTCTGCAGGAACTGCAGGTAGTAATCGCCCTTGAACTCCCAGAAGTTGGGCTTTTTAATCATGACGCCCTCCTCAGGCGGCACGTCAGGGGTATCATCGGGCACGGGTGATACCTGCTCAGCCAGTTCGACGTCCTGTGTATGAGGCACTTCCACATCGTTGCGGATGGAGCCTGCGGCACGCAGCTGATTCTCGCTGTTGACCAACAGATCCGGACGCTTCAGGTAGATGCTCATCAGGGCATGATCCACCTCATCCATTGCTGCATAGTTCTCGTCGAACGAATTGAGCGACAGATGCTTATTAGCTACAGAATGATAGAACGTCGGAGGTACGAACAGTCGATAGAAACGACCGTTATGATGTTGTGCGGAGGCGCTGACAGCCATCACGGACAATAGGAAAAAAAACGTTATTCTCTTCTTCATACGCTTGTTGATTTAAATTGTTTTTGCAAAGGTAATAAAAATTTCATAATTCATATCTCATAATTCATATTTTTTTTGTACCTTTGACTGTGTCGAATGTACGCTCGTTCGGGAATAAAATAAAAAACTTGAGTTTTTATTTTGTATTCCGCTCACTTATTTGTACCTTTGCACCTTGTTATATATAATGAGTAAGAAATCAACTAAATTAAAATATGAACAAGAACAACATTATCGGCTTCTCGCTTATTGCCGTTGTACTGATTGCTTTCAGCTGGTTTAACCAGCCTTCGGCTGAGCAGATAGAAGCCCAAATGAAACAGGACTCTATTGAGCATGCCCAGCAGCTGAAAGCCCAGCAAGCTCAAAAACTGGCAGAACAGACACGTAAGGCAGAGGCTGAAGCAGCTGCCAAGGGTGACACAACCAACGTCTTCCATGCTGCCCTGAACGGTGAGAACCAGGACATCGTACTGAAGAACCAGAAGCTGGAACTGACCATTTCAACCAAGGGTGGTATGCTGAGCAAGGCTGTCATCAAGGACTTCACCGGCCACCACAAGAACCAGGAGGGCAAGTACGACCCCGCCCTAGACACCCAGGACCTGACGCTGTTTGAAGGCCAGGACCAGAGTTTGAACTTCCTGTTGGCAGGCAAAGCTGACAACATCATCACGAAGGAGATGTTCTTCACTCCTTCCAACGTCACCGACTCCACCGTCACCATGACGCTTCCGGCAGCCGGTGGCGGTTCGCTCATCATCGACTACAAGCTGAATGAGGACTACCTGCTCTCCATGCAGGTACGGGTTGAGGGACTGAGCGGCATGTTCGCCCCCAACTACACCCAGATGGACTTGGAGTGGGACGGCCGTGCACGTCAGCAGGAGAAGGGCTTTACGTTTGAAAACCGCTATGCCACATTGACTTATAAAGAGTCAAAGGGCGGCACCGACTACCTGAGCGAGACCTCGGCCAAGGAAGACGAGAAGATTGAGGAGCAGCTGGACTGGGTAGCCTTCAAGAACCAGTTCTTCTCCATCGTGCTCATCTCGAAAGACAACTTCGCCGGCGGCTCCCTGCTGACCAGCATTCCGCAGGAAAAGGAGACGGGCTACCTGAAGAACTACAAGGCCAAGCTGAAGACTGCCTTCGACCCCACAGGCCAAAAGGCTTCGGAGTTTGAGTTCTACATCGGCCCCAACAACTACCGTCTGCTTCAGCACATTGAGGATAAGAGCCAGTTTGGCAAAGACCTCGACCTGCAGCAGCTCGTCTATCTCGGCTGGCCGCTGTTCCGTTACATCAACCGCTTCTTTACCATCTACGTCTTCGACTGGCTCACCAGCTGGGGACTGCCCATGGGTATTGTGCTCATTCTCATCACCTTGTTGCTGAAGGCCATTACCTATCCGCTGGTGAAGAAGAGCTACATGTCGTCAGCCAAGATGCGCGTACTGAAGCCGAAACTCGATGCGCTGACCAAGGAATACGACAAGCCCGAGGACGCCATGAAGAAGCAGCAGAAGATGATGGAGATGTACTCGCGCTATGGCGTGTCGCCCCTCTCAGGCTGTCTGCCCATGCTGATTCAGATGCCTATCTGGATTGCCATGTTCAACTTCGTGCCGAACGCCATCCAGCTGCGCGGACAGTCGTTCCTCTGGATTGAAGATCTCTCGACCTACGATCCCATCATTGAGTGGGGCAGCCATATCTGGGGTATCGGCGACCACCTGTCGTTGACGTGTATCCTGTTCTGCGTGGCCAACCTCGCCTATTCGTTCATGACCATGCGTCAGCAGCGCGACCAGATGGTAGGTCAGCAGGCCGAGCAGATGAAGATGATGCAGTGGATGATGTACCTCATGCCGCTCATGTTCTTCTTCATGTTCAACGACTACTCAGCCGGTCTGAACTTCTACTACTTCATCTCACTCTTCTTCTCGGCTGCCATTATGTGGACGCTCCGCAAGACCACGAACGATGCGAAGCTGCTGGCCATTCTTGAGGCCCGTTATCAGGAGAATAAGAACAACCCGAAGAAAACCAGCGGACTGGCCGCCCGTCTCGAAGCCATGCAGCAGAAGGCAGATGAACTGAAGAAGCAGCGTGAGAACGGATTCAAGAAATAAGCTATGAAGATAGGTTTCGACAACGACAAGTATCTCAAGATACAGTCAGAGCATATCCGCGAGCGCATTGCACAGTTCGACGGCAAGCTCTATATGGAGTTAGGCGGTAAGCTGTTCGACGACCATCACGCCTCACGTGTTCTCCCTGGCTTCAAGCCCGACTCCAAGCTGCGCATGCTAGCTCAGCTGCGCGACAGCATAGAAATCGTCATCGTGGTCAGCGCCGACGACATTGAGAAGAACAAGGTACGCGCCGACCTGGGCATCACCTACGACGAGGACGTGCTACGACTGCGCGACGAGTTCATGGAGCGCGACTTCATGGTGGGCTCCGTCGTCATCACCCATTACGACGGACAGCGCACCGCCGACCAGTTCCGCCACCGTCTGGAGCGCATGGGCATCAAGTCGTACATCCATTACCTCATCGACGGCTACCCCCACAACGTGGAGCTGATAGCCTCGGACGAGGGCTTCGGCAAGAACGACTACGTGGAGACCTCACGTGAGCTGGTCATCATTACGGCTCCCGGTCCCGGCAGCGGCAAGATGGCCGTCTGCCTCTCCCAGCTATACAATGAGAACAAGCGCGGCATCCGTGCCGGCTACGCCAAGTTCGAGACCTTCCCGGTGTGGAGCCTGCCGCTGAAGCATCCGGTCAACATTGCCTACGAGGCAGCTACCGCCGACCTCAACGACGTCAACATGATTGACCCCTTCCACCTGGAGGCCTACGACAAGATTGCCGTCAACTACAACCGCGACATCGAGATATTCCCTGTGCTCAACGCCCTGTTCGAAGGCATCTATGGCGAGAACCCCTACAAGTCGCCCACCGACATGGGCGTCAACATGGTGGGCTTCTGCATCTGCGACGACGAGGTATGCTGCAACGCCAGCCGCGAGGAGATTATCCGCCGTTACTACGATGCCACCAATAAGCTGGCTAAAGGAATGGACAGCGAGAGCGAGATTAACAAGATTCTCATGCTCTTCAATCAGGCGAAGATTACCACGGCCTACCGTCGGGTGACCGTAGCCGCAGCGGCCAAACAGGAACTGAGCGGACATACCGCAGCAGCCATCGAACTGGAAGACGGCACCATCATCACTGCCAAGTCATCGCCCCTGCTCGGCTGCTCAGCCGCCCTGTTGATAAACGCCACGAAGCATCTGGCCGGCATCTCTCATGAAGCCAAGCTGATACCGCAGAGCATGATTGAGCCGATTCAGAAGACAAAGACCGAATACCTCGGAGCACGCAATCCCAGACTGCATACCGACGAGGTGCTGGTGGCCCTCTCTGTACTCAGCGAGAGCGACGAGCGCTGCCAGCGTGCCCTTGAGCAGCTGCCCAAGCTGCGTGACTGTCAGGTACACTCTACCGTGATGCTCTCGGAGGTGGACCGAAAGATATTCAAGAAGCTGGGCTGCGGACTGACCTGCGATCCGGTAAGAAAGAAGTAATGGCCCCACCACACCTCCCCGAAAGGGGAGGCTTACCTACGGAATAATAACAATGAAAAAAGGTAATAACATGAAGAAAAACCTATTTGTCCTATTTGCCCTATCGGCCCTATTGGCCCCATTATCAATTCAAGCACAAGAAGACGTGAAAATCGGAAGACAACACATCACCGTTCAGGACGGCCGTATGACGCCCGAAGCCCTCTGGGCCATGGGACGTATCTCAGCCTATGCTGCCTCACCCGACGGTCAGCGCATCGTCTATCAGGTAGGCTACTATAGCGTGAAGCATAACAAGAGCCATCACGTGCTCTACGTGATGAATAGCCCCCTCCCAACCTCTCCCCAAGGGGGAGGAGTCTTGCTCACGAAGAGTGACAAGAACGAGACCGACCCTGTCTGGCTCGATAACGAGACCATCGCCTTCATCACGGGCGGTGAGATATGGTCAATGAAGGCCGACGGTACAGAGCGCCGCCAGCTGTCGCAGACCGACGGTAACGTCGAGGGTTTCAAGTTCTCGCCTGACCGTCAGAAGGTCATCATCCTCAAGAGCATCCCCTTCCACGAGTCCATCAAGGAGAATCCCGCCGACCTGCCCAAGGCTACCGGCCGTCTGGTTACCGACCTGATGTACCGCCATTGGGACCACTACGTGGAAAGCATCCAGCACCCCTTCGTCTATAGTGTGGGCGACGGTTTTGCCGTTGCCGCTACTGGCATTGACATCCTCGAGGGCGAGCCCTTCGAATGCCCCATGGAACCCTTCGGCGGCATTGAGCAGCTCGACTGGAGCACCGACTCCAAGGAGATAGCCTATACCTGCCGCAAGAGCACAGGCCTGGCCTACTCCATCTCCACCGACTCCGACATCTATATATATAATATAGGAACGCGCGCGACCCGCAACCTCTGCAAGCCCGCTGGCTATGTGGAACCGGAGATTGACCCCACCAAGACCATGAAGTATCAGAAGGTGAATGCTCCTGAGAACCTGGTCAACAATGTAGGTTACGACCAGAACCCCAAGTTCTCGCCCGACGGCAAGTACGTGGCCTGGCTCTCAATGGAACGCAACGGCTATGAGGCAGACCGCCAGCGTCTCTGCCTCTACGACCTGCAGACTGGTGAGAAACAGTATCTGACGGAGTCGTTCGATTCGAACGTCGATGACTTCGTGTGGAGCGACAACAAGGATGCCATGATTTATTTCATCGGCGTATGGCATGCTACGGAGAATCTCTATGCTATCACCAAGAAGGGCGACGTTATACAGCTCACCGACAACTGGGCAGACTTTGGCAGTCTGCAACTGTTGAACAATGGCAAGCAGCTGCTCATGGAGCGTCATTGCTACACGGCTCCTGCCGACCTCTACATCGTGACGCCCAACCTGAAGAAGCCCGAGAAGACTGTCATTGCCCAACTGACAGAGGAGAACAAGCACATACTTGACCAGCTCAACAAGCCCACCGTACAACAGCGCTGGGTCAACACCACCGACGGCAAGCAGATGCTCGTATGGATTATCCTGCCGCCGAACTTCGACGAGACGAAGAAGTACCCCACCCTGCTCTTCTGCGAGGGCGGTCCACAGAGTCCCGTCAGCCAGTTCTGGAGCTACCGTTGGAACTTCATGATCATGGCATCACAGGGTTACATCATCGTAGCCCCCAACCGTCACGGACTGCCGGGCTTCGGACAGGAGTGGCTGGAAGAGATCAGCGGCGACTGGACAGGCCAGTGCATGCAGGACTATCTGGCAGCCATCGACGATGCTGCCCAAAACCTGCCTTATGTTGACAAGGACCGCCTGGGTGCCGTGGGTGCCTCGTTCGGTGGTTTCAGCGTCTATTATCTGGCAGGCCATCACGACAAGCGCTTCAAGTGTTTCATTGCCCACGACGGTGCCTTCAACCTGGAGGCCATGTACACCGAGACCGAGGAAAACTGGTTCTCCAACTGGGAGTACGACGATGCCTACTGGAACCGCGACCGCACGGCCAATGCCGACAAGACCTATAAGAACTCGCCCCACCAGTTCGTTGACAAGTGGGACACGCCCATCCTCTGCATCCATGGCGAGAAGGACTACCGCATTAACTACACCCAGGGCATGTCGGCCTTCAACGCTGCCCGCATGCGTGGCATCGAGGCGCAGCTGCTCATCTTCCCCGACGAGAACCACTGGGTGCTCAAGCCCCAGAACGGCATACTCTGGCAGCGCACCTACTTTAACTGGCTTGACCGCTGGCTGAAATAATAAGCCCAATAAGGCCCATTAGCCCTATAAGATTCAAATAAAACAAAAATAACAATGTCACAAGCAATTCAAAAGACCCTTCGCGACTCCGCCGGCATGCGGTGGACCGCCTTGCTGCTCCTGGCACTCGCCATGTTCTGCAGCTACATCTTCATGGACATCCTCTCGCCCATCAAGGACCTCATGCAGGAGACCCGTGGTTGGGACTCACTGGCCTTCGGCACCATGCAGGGCTCCGAGGTGTTCCTCAATGTCTTTGCGTTCTTCCTCATCTTTGCCGGTATCATCCTCGACAAGATGGGCGTACGCTTCACCGCCGTGCTTTCCGCCATCGTGATGCTCATCGGTGCCGTCATCAAGTGGTATGCCGTGAGCGAGTCCTTCATGGGCAGCGGACTGGAGACATGGTTCACCAATAACCTCAACTACATCCCCGTGTTCGACGAACTGGGCGTCAGCCCGTTCTACGAAGGCATGCCCGCCTCGGCTAAGTTTGCAGCCTGCGGTTTCATGATCTTTGGTTGTGGCTGTGAGATGGCAGGCATCACCGTTTCCCGTGGTATCGTCAAGTGGTTCAAGGGCCGCGAGATGGCGCTCGCTATGGGCAGCGAGATGGCACTGGCCCGTCTCGGTGTGGCTACGTGTATGATTTTCTCACCCTACTTTGCCCGCTTGGGTGGTGAAATCAGCGTCAGCCGTTCAGTAGCCTTCGGCGTGGTGCTCATGTGCATTGCCCTCATCATGACCATTGTTTATTTCTTCATGGACCGCAAGCTTGACAGTCAGACAGGCGAGGCCGAAGAGAAAGACGATCCCTTCCGCATCAGCGACCTCGGACAGATTCTCACGTCCAGCGGTTTCTGGCTTGTTGCCCTGCTTTGTGTGCTGTACTACTCAGCCATCTTCCCCTTCCAAAAGTATGCCGTGAACATGCTCCAGTGTAACCTCGACCTGACGGCTCCCGCCGAAGGCAGCTTCTGGGCAGGCGACCAGGTCACCATCGTGCAGTATGTCATCATGCTCGTTGTAGCTGCAGCTGGCTTCGCCTCTAACTTCCAGAAGAAGCCTGCTACGAAATACGGTCTCTTAGGACTCTCTATCGTAGCCCTCGTTACCTATTGCTACATGGGCTTCATGCGTCAGTCGGCCGAAGCTATCTTCGCCGTATTCCCCCTGTTGGCTGTGCTCATCACGCCCATCCTCGGCTCTTACGTCGATCATAAGGGTAAGGCAGCCTCCATGCTCGTGCTGGGTTCGCTGTTGCTCATCGGCTGTCACCTCACGTTTGCCTTCGTGCTTCCTCTCTTCAAGGGCAGCGCAGTAGGCGGTGTGGCCATAGCCTACCTCACCATCCTCGTGCTTGGCGCCTCGTTCTCGTTGGTACCTGCATCGCTGTGGCCCTCTGTGCCAAAGCTGGTCGATGCCAAGGTCATCGGTTCTGCCTATGCCCTTATCTTCTGGATTCAGAACATCGGCCTGTGGCTTTTCCCCCTGCTCATCGGCAAGGTGCTCGACCAGACGAACCCCGGCGTAGAAGACCCCACCAAGCTCAACTACACCGCACCGCTGCTCATGCTGGCAGCCCTCGGCGTAGCCGCCCTCATCCTTGGTTTCATCCTCAAGGTTGTTGACAAGAAGAAGGGCATCGGACTGGAAGAGCCCAACATCAAGTAGCCCTTCCCTCCACTGCATAAAAACATCGGGATGCCTCGAAACTATTCAGGCATCCCGTTTTCTTTTTTCTGATTCTGAACCTCAGAAAAGGGGAATACTATTCATTCAGGAAATTCGTACACCAGATACTGAACGTTGCGTTCCGTAGGATAGTTGGTGAGTCGTCCGGAGCGGGTAATAAACGACAGGATGCCGTTATATACTCCGTTACCGAAGGTGTACTGACCGCCGTAGATGTTGATATAGTGAATGCGGCGGGCATCATAGTTCAAGAGTCGCTCGGTGTCGATGACAGGCATACCGTCAATCAGCACCAACGTCGGTAAAGAACTGTTGTAGAAGTCCTGTTCTCTACGGACAATCAGCCGAGGCGTACCATTTTGATTAATTTTGCTGACGCAGAGTACATATTCAAGCAGCACCTCCCTGATGGTAAGAAACTGGCGGTACTCGTCAAGATTATAGGTCAAATCGGGTTTCGTGCCATATACTGTTTCGTCATAGTCCAAGGGGACTCCCTCTTCTGCCGTGTCATCAGCATAGTCACCGAGCTGCAGCTCACGCTTGGCAGGTGCAATGGCTATCTGGTGCCGCTGCATGTCAAGAGAGCGGGCTTCCACCTCGCTGCGCTTGTAATGGAATACGAGATGCGGGAGCTGCTTCGGAATCAGGGCTGCAAACGGACTCATCATCTCGATTGGCAGACTCACGCCAGTAGATGACATGGCAGAGAGCACCAACGGCTGTTTGCCATGAATGCCGAAGGTGTAGAAGACGGCGATGGAGTCGTTAAGCATCTTTCCTT
>JAILHP010000147.1 GCA_024695705.1 Prevotella sp.
CCCGAACAGCCGCAGCGCGGACAGTTTGGCGGGCGTCGCCCCCAGCAGGGCCCGCAGCGTCCGCAGGGACTCTTCGACCTCCACGGCATCGGCTTCTCCAAGGGAGCCGCCAGTATTACTGCATTTGTTCCCACGGTGCCGCAGGTCACCATTACCGCCGACGGTCAGAAGCTGAACATCCCCACGACGCCCGTCCGCTTCAACGCCCAGAACGGCTTTGCCGAGCAGAACCGCTATCAGGTCTACGGCCGTCTGCTGAAGGGCAGCAAGCTGGAGGCCACTGCCGACGTGCCCGGCGTGAAGTTCGAGGTGAGCCCCATCATTGAGGGCCGTGCCACCATCAAGGCCACCTACAACGGTCAGACCAAGATCTTCCTGATCAACTGATTCTGGTCAAGAGCATACAATACGAAAATCCGCAGAACCCAGGGTTTCTGCGGATTTTTCATGTTTCAGCGTTGACGGGCAAGTCACTCTTTGGCCGTCAGTGAATGGATGACCTCCACTATGTCAAGGATATTGATCTGGCCGTCGCTGTTGGCATCAGCCTCGACTTCCCTGAAGTTGTTGTCCTTCTTGCCATCAACTGCCAGCCAGTTACGCGGTATGTCGGTCTCTTGCTCCTGCACTGAAACCTGCACTGGAACCTACACCTAACGGAATAGCGCACACCCCCCCGGAGATTGGCGGCGCCAAAAGAGCGTTCCTACGGCGTGGAACAAACGTTCCAAAGCCGTTGGAACGTCTGAAAGGCGATGCCTTTTGCGCAAAACCCGCCGCCTTTTGCTCATAAACCAGCGCTTTTTGCGCAAAACCCGACGGGATTTGAACAAGACGTGCCCATCATCGTCAAGTGCAGGTTCTTTTTAGGCTTATGTGCTATATATAAGCATGGAAAACAACGAAAAATCGGGAGGCGATGCCGCTAGGCACGCCTCCCGATTGGTTATAGATTCCTCAATAGGGAATTAATCGTTCTCAACAAGTCCGCTGTAGCGGATTCCACTCACCTTGTACGTGGCAAATCCATTGGCCTGGGGAGTGGGTACCCCCTCATCGGTAAGATCATCGCTGAACGTTACGTAGAACACGATGCTGTCGGCGAGTGTGCCATTGTTTTGGTGACCGGCCTTCGGCAGAATCTTACCGCCCGAGATGCTGACATTGATGTCCTCGTAGTCCTCAACCAGGTTGTTATTCTCGGTGGTATTGGTCTTGAAGGTCTTTGCCTGCTGGTCGCAGCTAACCTTCACCTTGAAATCCCAGAAGTTGCCCAGGTCGGTTACTATCATCTCGTTGGGGGTGTTAGCAGCCGTATTGGTGGTGAGCATCAGTACACGCCCTAATCCATAGAGGTCTTTAAATTTCTCGACGACATTGCCATTCTCATCGGCACCGTCGACGGTGACGTACCACTGTCCGGCAGTAGCCTCAGTCTCTGTTCCACCTATCTCGTCCTTCTCGCATGAGGTTAGAGCCACACCAACGAGGAGCGAGCAAATGAAATATGCTATTTTCTTCATTTTGAAATCTGTTTTAATAGTTTTATTGCAATACAACAAAGAAATCCATGCCAGCGTAGACGCAGTCGAAGGAAATGGTGCCAGTCTCAGCATCATACTTTCCATCAACGAAATCATCGTAAGAGTCATTCCAGCCGGGTACTTTGCCGCTAAGAGCCTTTATCGTACCGTCAGCCAGGAGCTGTACGTAACCAGCAAGGGCATAGTTTTTACCATATCCTGCACGCTGGTCGTAGTAACCAGCCAGCATATCGGAGCAGTAGAAGATGCCAGGAGCTGCCTTACGGAAAGAGCAGGTAAAGCCGACGTATGGAACCTCTGCTCCCTGTCTCAGACGATAGGTACCTGCCTGTGTGGTGTAGGAACCTGTAATATCAGTCGTAATTGTGGGGTCGCAGACAGCCACTGTACGCTTGGTAGACATGGTATAGCCGTCGGGGCTGGTAGCTGTATAGGTGACGGTGTAGAGTCCTGCAGTGTTGATGTCAATAGCGTCAAGACCAGTCACGCGCACGTTGGAGGTGAAGTCCTTGCTATTCAAGGTAGCCTTGCAGCCTTCATCTTTATAAGCCTGGCCAATGGGCGAGATATAGAACTCGTCGCCAGTGATGGTCAGGTGCGGATAGTAGATGACATCGGTCAGTCCTTCCGACTCGTCATCACCGCAGCTCGTCAGCGTCACTGCTGACAAGGCCATCATTACAAAATAGAATATCTTTTTCATTGTCTCTTCTGTTTTAAATGTTGAACCATTTAGTTTGCAGCCCAGAATATGGGTGTGAGGAAGCCCTTGAACTTAGGAGTATTAGAGTTGCGAGCTGAAGAACTCTCTGCATAGGGCCAGCGCTCCAACAGCTTGCCGGGACCTACGCCGCCATCCACCATATAGGGAGTATAAAGCGTACCAGGCTTATAGTTATCCGGGGCGTAAGAAGAATCCTTCTCACCATCGTAGAAAGCCTTGTCGTTGGTTTCGCTGAAGGCGGGATAGTCCAGACGGCGCATCTCGCACCAAGCCTCGTAGCCGTTGATGCCTGCCAGGGCAATCCACTTGGAGATACCAATGCACTCCTTCCAGTTGCTCTGGTTGTAAGGACGCTGGGCAAGGTAGCCCTCAGCACCGCTTACGCCGGCTGTAGCAAAGCTGGCCTCGATGGCAGCATTGTAGTGAGCCTGAGCCTGGGCAGCGTTGTTCTGCTTGGCATAGTACTCGGCAATGAAGAACTCCACTTCGGCACGGCTCAGCAGCTGGACGGGGGTGTTGTACGTATCAGCGGGACGACACCAGTAAGCAGCCTTATAGGCTGTCGAGGTAGAGAAATTCGTGCCAGAGATACCGCCGGTGTATTCACCCTTGTCATTGGGCTTGAACCATGCTGCCAGGCGGGGGTCAGTGTAGGCAGAGGTCTGCATCGTTCCGACGATGGCCAGGTTGGCGATGACGTTATCCTGACTCTTCCAGGGCGACAGCTCCTCAGAGTAGAAGGGGTTGGCCTGATACTGCTCGTTGGCCCAGCAGCCTGCGAAAGCCACATCGCCAGCAGGGAAATCGTTCTCGCTGACAAGAGCAGCAATCTGGCTGTTAGCCTCGCTCACCACACCACTCTCACGAGTCAGTATTTTCAGCTTCAGAGCCTTGGCGAACTGAATCCATGCCGTGGCATTTTCGCCCGGGAACAGGAAGTTCTGAGCGACGGCATCGGTGGGGCTGACCTTAGCCAGAGCGTCGTCCAGTTCTTTCAGGATGCCGGCATAGATGACATTACCCTCATCGTACTTGGGCTGCGGGATGCTGGCATCCATGGCCTCAGTATAAGGCAGTTCGCCGAAAGCATCGACCAGCGCCTGATAGATAAAGGCGCGCAGTGTCGTAGCTGCCAGGTAAGAGCCCCAGTCCTCGGCAGTCTCGCTCTTCTGGCGAATGCTCTCCAGACTCTTCAGCGCACGACTGTTCAACTGTTGGTAGCAGCTGCTTGGACGTGTGGCCTTCATCTGGAACTGGGAGTAGTCAATGTAGTTGCTCGTACCAAAGTACTGTGCATAGTGCTCGGAAAGGTAGCCGCCGACAATGCGCAAGTAGTTGCCATAGCTGTCGGCCAGGTTCATTTCGGCTGCCGGCAGCAGCATAGACGAGGTAACGTCCTTCTCGGCCGGCGAGTTAGGATCCTGGTTGATGTCCAGATAGCTGTCGCATGACGTTGTACCCAGTCCCAGGATGATTGCAGATATAATTGCTAATTTCTTCATACGTTTGTCCTCCTTCTCAATTAGAATTTAACACCTACGTTGAAACCGAACGTGCGGCAGGCGGGATTTGAGTAAAGCTCGCCAAACAGACCGGTCAGGTCGTTGCCGTAAGAGTTGGTCTCAGGATCAATGTAATAGTTGTCGCTGGCTGTCCAAGTGAACACGTTGTTGCAGAACAGCGAGAGGGTCAGGTCGCTCAGGTAGAGCTTGCTAGCAATGGCCTTCGGGAATGCGTAGCTGAGCGTAATGTTACGAAGCTTTACGAACGAACGGTCCAACAGGTAGAACTCGCCACCCTGGCTGAATCCGTAATCGTTGCACCAGTCCTGATAGCTGCTGTTGTTCAGATAGATAGGAGTCGTATTCTCTACATACTTACCCTCTTCTACCTCCACAACAGAGTTGGGGATGATGAACGGACGACGGTCGTTATAGGTGGTCACGTTGCCGTTACCAGTGAACTGCATCAGGTTCTTCGTACGTGAGAACATATAACCGCCCTTACGGATATCGAGGGCAGCGCTCAGTGAAACACCCTTATAAGAGACGGCTGTGGTAACACCGCCAGTCCAATCGTTGTTGAAGTTCTTGCCGGTGTCTTCCACCTGCGTGCTCAGCACGGGCTGGCCATTACCGTCAACGATAATCTTACCGTCGCTGGTGTACTGGGGAAGATAGGTGTAGAATTCACCCATGGGCTTACCCTCTTCGGCGTATGCGTAGATAGCATCGCTACCAGCCGAGAAGCGTTGGATAGTGGTCTTGCCACCATCAAGTCCCTCGGGCATGGAGAGGACCTTGTTGTCGTTCTTTGAGAAGTTGAAGCCCAAATCCCAGCGGAAGTCCTTGGTACGGACGGGAGTCGTGTTGACAAGCAACTCAATACCACGGTTGCGAACCTCACCAAAGTTGGTCACCATGCGCTGATAACCTGTGGCGGGGTCAACAGGCAGTTCAAAGATCTGGTCCTTGGTCACGCGGTTGTAGAACGAGAAGTCAACGTTGATGCGATTGTCGAAGAACGAGAGGTTTGTACCCACCTCAAACTCAGTGGTCATCTCTGGCTTCAGGCTGGAACTGCCGATGGTGCTCGTAGCCTGGAAAGCGTTGACACCCGAGAGCGGGAAGTTGATACCCGAGCCGCTGTAATAGCCAGACGAGAAAGCCTGCTCATACTTGGCGCTGGTCAGGTAGACGCTGGCATCGTTACCAGTCTTACCATAAGCCAGACGCACCTTACCAAAGTTCAGAATGTTGTTCTTGGGGATGAGCTTCGTGAAGATCCAGCTCAGCGTGGCACCAGCATAAAAATAATTGTTCTTCTCTAAGGGAAGGGTTGACGACCAGTCATTACGTGCCGTCAGGTCGAGATAGAGCATTTCGTCCCAACCGAAGGTGACGTCGCCAAAGAGACCTACGAGACGGCGCTTCCACTGGCTCTCAGCAAGCGTGGTCTTCGTGGCACCATTGGAGAGGTCCCAGAAGCCGGTCTCAAAGGTCAGCTTGTCGGTCTCGCTGGTCTGATAGGTCTGATAGCGCTCACACATATTCACACCGGCATTGAGGTTCACATCAAGCTTCTGGTCAATGAACTTGTCGTGCCAGTTGACCAGGAAGTCGTGGTTGAGCTCGTAGCGGCGCAGGTAGCGCGACCAAACGTAACCGTCCTGGTTCATGCTCGAGGGGGGATAACCCATGTCGTCGATAATCTTGGCATCGTCAAGGTTGATGCGTGGCTCACCCATCTTGACATCGTAGTCGGTATAGTCGAAACCGAAGCGATAGGTCAGAGTCACATTCTTTATAGGATTGATGTCAGCCTGAATCTTACCGTTCACTTGCTTGGTATCATTATGATTGTAGTTGTTCTCAATAGCCCAGTAGGGGTTGGTAATGCCGTAAGGCGTCAGCCAAGCCTCAGGGGTGTTGAAAGCATTGCTCAAATCCTTGTGGTCAACAAGCGACATGTCGCGCGGGAACTCAAGAATACCGTCAATGAACGAAGCACCCTGGAACGAGCCGACGGTGTTTGTGCTTGCCGTTGCAAAGTTCACATTCGATGAGAGTTTGAACCAGTCAGTAGCCTGATAGCTGCCACGATAGGCAATGGTATTACGATTGTAAGTGTCATTATCGCCAGGCAGGATACCGTTGTCATAGGTATAACCGTAGCTCAGGTAATAAGTCATCTTGGTATCGTCGCTCATGCCACTCAGTGAGACGCTGTGGTTGGTGTTAACACCTGTCTTGAAGAAGTCCTTCACGTTGTCTTCAACGGGTGAGTACTTGTGAGCCAACTGCTGATAGTCCCAGATAGGGCCAAAAGTCTGGTAGGAACCGTCCATTTCAGAACCCCACGAACCGTTCTCAATGAAGGTCTGCGTTCCGTTCCATCCCTGTCCGTACTTGTTCTGGAACTCAGGCAGTATGCTGACCGTACGAGCCTGAACGCCACCGTCGTATGAAATGGTGAAGTTGCGTGCATCGCCCTTCTTACCGCTTTTTGTGGTGATTACGATGACACCGTTGGCGGCACGGCTACCGTAGATGGCAGTAGCAGCGGCACCCTTCAGCACGGTCATCGACTCAATGTCGTTGGGGTTCAGATTGGAAATACCACCCATTGACATGGTGTGCTGCATCAGCGTGGTCACGGAGTTCACGAGGGGCACACCGTCCACAACGTAGAGTGGCTGGTTGTTACCGTTAATAGAACTGATACCGCGGATAAAGACCGAGTTGGCAGAACCAGGGTCGGATGAGTTAGAACTGATCTGCACACCAGCTACCTTACCGGCGAGAGCCGAGGTGACATCATTGAGCTTACCCAAGGTCAGATCCTCGTTGTCAAGGGTCTGAGCCGAGTAACCCAGCGTCTTCTGCTGGCGCGAGATACCCATGGCAGTAACCACGATCTCGTCGAGGTTGGTGTCGCCACTGCGCAATACAATACGCATCTGCGGACGGGCGCTCACCTCCAGCGTCTCCATACCTACGTA
>JAILHP010000173.1 GCA_024695705.1 Prevotella sp.
TTTCTGTAACTTTGTAATCGGTAATCATGAGTATATTCTTTTGTTTGACTTTATAAGTAACTGGAAATCACCTATAAAGGTACAAAAAATATCTCAGATTACCAAATTTTTTGACCATTTTCTTATCCCGAACTGAGGTAGTTCTTCGGAGCCGCCATCGAGGCTGCCAGTACCGACACGGAGCGCACCAACAAGCGCGGCCCTCAGAACCTGCTGGAACTGCTGCCTGACGAGTTCACCATTGACGATGCCAAGCGCGTGCGCCAGCAGATGGGAATGAATACAGCAAGGACGGCTGCGATGATTAGCACATGGAAAAGTAGGGGCTACATCTGTCAGATGTCAGATGTCAGTTTTGTGAAGAACGAAAACATTAAACATTAGTGTCGAGCGTCGTTCCTAACGACTAAACGACCAAACAACTAAACGACTAATAAAAACTATGAAAAAGATTTTTTTGTTCAGCTGGGAACAGCTGCTGAAGCTGGTGGGACTTCTCAAACCCATCATTGAGTTAGTAAAGGAAGTGATTGACATCTTTAAGAAAGACGAGGACGATGAAGAACAGTAAGATTCTGCCTCGCGGCATTCGCAACAACAACCCCATGAACGTTCGCAAGTCGAAGTCGAAGTGGACGGGAAAGGTGGAGCCTGGCACCGACCCGTTGTTTGAGCAGTTCGGGCAGATGCGCTGGGGCATCCGTGCAGGCCTCTACCTGCTGACGCGGTACGTGCGCGACTACGGTCTGGACACGGTGGAGAAGATTATCCACCGTTGGGCACCCAACGGCGACGGAGGGAACAACGAGGCTGCCTACGTGGAGCAGGTTGTGAAGGGGCAGGCGCTTCACCCCCATGTGATGCGCAACCCCTACTGGCTCCGCAAGCTGGCCGCAGGCATGTGCATGGTGGAGTCGCGCTATCCGCTCACGGAATCGGCCTTCCGTGATGCGTTCTACCAGCTGCCCCATGACATGAGGACGTTCTGGTTGAGCACCATTTAAGTGATGAGTCTATATCGTCAGTTACTTGCACGCAGCAAGGAGCTGGCGATACAGACGGATGTATGAATCTGTGTAGGCTTCATAGTTGAAGCTTAACGAATGGTTAAGGGCGGCCGTAGCTTGCGGACCGTCCTTTTTCCATGCTGCTATTCCCTGACGGACTACGTCTGCCATGGATTCTGGCTCGAAGCTGTCCCAGTAAGTGGCATGTTCACCGCAGACCTCAGGCAGGCTGCTCAGCCGTGAAGAGAACACCTTACAGCGATAACGCATGGCCTCCAGCACGGGGATGCCGAAACCCTCCAGACGGCTGGGGAAGAGGAATGCCTCGGCATGACTATAGAACCAGCGTTTCTCCTCGTCGCTAATCTTCCCCATCAGGAACACCCGTCCGTCACCCTCTTTTTCTATCAGCGCACGCAACTCCTTGGCGAAGGCAAAATGGTCGTCTCCGCAGATGTAAAGCCGGTAGCCAGGCAGGTATTTCATCATCGGCACCAGGGTTTGAAAGTTCTTCTTCTCACGAATCTGCCCGATAGTGAAGAAGAAAGGACCCGCAAGGGATTCCGTAGGTAAGCCTCCCCTTTCGGGGAGGTTTGGTGGGGCACCAATGCCATTATAGATTACATCAAGGGGTTTCTGGCCGATATGATAATGCTTCAGGATATCGTCCTTCACATACTGTGAGATGCAGGTCAGGTGGTCGCTGTGACGCATACGCCAGTTCAGCTGTATGATGTGGCGCCAGCGGTGCAGACCGCTCTTCTCACGCAGGAAATTCAAGTCGTGGACGGTTAACAGCTGTATGGTCTTCTTGTCGCCTCCTCGGAGATGATACTGCTGGTCAGTAGCGTGCCAGAGGTCGATGAGACACTCCAGCTTCCTCAAGTCTTCGCGTTTCCTGCTGCGACGGATATAGTCAATGTGAGGACCGAAAGCCCCCACCTTTTCATCGGGAACAATAAAGATAAGATGTATGTCGGGTAGGGAAGCCTTGGCCAGCAACGGCGCATAGTTACGGGCTATCTCACCAAACCCGTTCATATCGGCCAAATGGGAAAAATCTACAAGGACATTCTTCATTATCTCATACCCTACAACAATGCCTGGGGAATGTCGTGCTGAGCCCGCTCGAAGTCCTCGGGAGTGTCGAGCTCGTAGGAGAAGTAGTCGGTGGTATCGACGATGCGGAAGGTATGACCTTGTGGGATGAGCCGTTCGAAGGCACGCTCGTAGAAGATGTCGATGAGGCCCTCGCCTTCAATCATCTGCTCCAGTTCACGGAACAGCGCCGTGGAGTATTCAGCCGTCATCTTCTCAATGCCCACGCTCTCGCCGATGGCCTGTTGGATGCTGCACACCTTGCTGATTTCCAGCACGCGGTTTTCCTCATCGACGATGACCTTGATTTCCTCCTCGCCTAACTCGTGACGGTTCAGGGCCAGCACGGAATCCTCTTCCTGCATCACCCTTTTGATGATCTGCGGGTCACAGAGAATGTCGCTGTCCATGAGCAGAAAGTCCTTGCCGTCGGTATAGGGACGCGTCATCCACAAGGAGAAGATATTGTTGTTGTGCTCGTAGTCAGCGTTGTGGATAAAGTGGATGGTAAGCTTTGAGTTTTGAGCTTTGAGCTTTGAGCTTTCAATGTAATGTTCTGTCAGGAAGTCACGAATCATTTCCCCACGATAGCCGGTAACAACCACCAGCTCCGTAATCCCTGCTGCCAGCTGTGCATCAACAGTACGCTGCAACAGCGTACGCTCACCCACCTTCAGCAGACACTTCGGGCACTTATCAGTAAGCGGGCGAAGGCGCTTGGCCATGCCCGCTGCTAAGATTACTCCCACTACACCCCCTAAGTTAGGGGGCAGGGGGTCTGAACAGGGTCTATTCATTTTCGTTTCTTTTTAATATGGAGGTCTTCGTTTGTTCTTACCCCCATCCCCCTAACTTAGGGGGCTTGAATACACTTTCAGTATTGTATCCACGACCGTCTGCGTCTGCTCCTTGCGACCGAGCGTGATGCGCAGGCACGACTCCAGACCCTTGTCGCCCATGAACTTAATCTTGTAGTCCTGAACCTTCAGGGCCTCCATGAGGCGCTCCTTGATTTCAAGGGGATACTTGATCAGGATAAAGTTGGCCACCGACTTATACACTTTAAAGCCGGGCAGGTGTCCCAGTTCCTTCTTGAAGAGCTGGCGTCCCCATTCCATGTCGTCGGCCACGTGGCGGTAGTGCTCATCGCTGTCGAGTGCAGCCAGTGCTACGGCCTCTGAGAAGCGGTTGTAGCCCAGGTACTTGTTGACCCAGCTGAGGAACTGGTCGTGTCCCTTGCCGATGAATCCGAAGCCACAGCGCAAGCCGGGCAGTCCGTAGAACTTCGACAGGGTACGCGAGATGATGAGGTTCGAGTACTTCTCGACCAGCGGAGCGATGTAGGCCGTGTCGGTAGAGATGAAGCTGGCGTATGCCTCGTCGATGAGCACCATGGTGTCGCCGGGGATGTTCTCCATGATACGTCCAATCTCGTCAGGCGTCAGACCGTTGCCCGTGGGGTTGTTGGGCGATGCCAGCAGCAGCATGCGGGGATGCACGCGGTTGGTGTATTCAATGACCTCATCCACGTCGTAGGCAAAGGTGTCGTCCTGCTCATGCAGGGGGTACATCTCGAAGGTGCCGCCACACTCGTTGGCCACCTTGTTATAATACCACCAGGAGAACTCAGGAATGAGAATCTTCTTGTTGTCGCCCACCATGAGGAAATAGTGTATGGCGTTCTTCAACATGTCCTCGCCGCCGTAGGTCAGCAGCACCTGCTCTTCTGGAATGCCGTATATCTCACTGAGGCGTACGGAAATCACACTTTTTTTGCCCTGGTCATAGATGCGGGTATAGAAACACAACGTCTTGGGATCAAAATTCTTTACAGCTTCAGCCACCTTCTGACTGGGCTCGAAGTTAAATTCATTTCTGTCAAGATAATTCATATTCTTTGTTTGTTATATTATTCTGGGTGCAAAGGTAGTAAAAAATGGTGAGTGGTGAGTGGTGAGTGGAGAGCTTTTTGCTACAGCTTATAACTTTTTAACCTTTTCACTTTCTCACCTTTTCTCCTTTTTTCGTAACTTTGCATGCGCTAACCAAAGAGAGAGGATGATAGTAGGATACGACGCAAAGCGCATTGTGCGCAATGGAACGGGACTGGGCAGCTACAGCCGTACGCTGGTGAATAATCTGGCTGAGACGGGTGCCGACAGCCTCGAATTGAGGCTCTATGCTCCCGATGCGGGTCGTGACGACTTACGCTGTCAGATAGCGCAGCGTCCGAACATCAAGTGGTGCTATCCAAAGCTCAAACCTCAAACTTCAAAGCTCAAAGCCCTCTACTGGCGCTCATGGGGTATCGTGAAAGACCTTGTGAGAGACGGTGTGCAAGTGTATCACGGTCTTTCAGGGGAACTGCCGACGGGACTGCGCAAGGAGGGTATCCGCAGCGTGGTGACCATTCACGACCTGATCTTCATGCGTCATCCGGAGTACTACTCATGGATAGACGCGAAGCTTTACGAATGGAAGTTCCGCCGTACGGTGCGCGAGGCAGACCATATCATTGCCATCAGTGAGTGTACCAAGCGTGACATCATGGAGCTGGGTCATGTGCCGGAAGAGAAGATTACCGTCATCTACCAGGGCTATGCGCCGCGGTTTGGCCAGCCCCCTCCAATCCTCCCCGAGGGGAGGCTTTTGTGTCCCCCTCGGGGGACGAAAGGGGGGCTCTACATCCTCTCCGTCGGCACTATTGAGGAACGGAAGAATGCCTTGCTTGCCGTCCAGGCGTTGCATTACCTGCCCGAAAACCTCTCGCTCGTGCTGGTGGGACGCGCTACCGACTATGCCCGTAAGGTGCGTCAATATGCTGACAGTCACGGGTTAGGAGAGCGCGTGGTGATGCTGCATAACGTCACCGACGAACAGCTGCCACAGCTCTATGCCGATGCAGAGGCGTTTGTCTATCCCTCCCGCTACGAGGGATTCGGCATCCCCATCATCGAAGCCATTGCCATGGGGCTGCCTGTCGTGGCTGCTACAGGTTCCTGCTTAGAGGAAGCAGGTGGTCCTCATTCGCTCTATGTCGGCCCTGACGATGCCGAGGCACTGGCTGCCGCCGTGCGTCAGGTGCTGCGTGGCGCATCAGGTCGTGAGGAACGCATTGCCGCCAGTCGTGACTACATCCGCCGATTCGAAGGTCAGGACGTGGCACGCCAGGTCATTGACATCTATTCTCGTTTCCTGAGTCAGGGGGTGGAGGTCTGAAGAAAACCCATAACTAAACTATAATGAAAGAAAGCTTGAAACAGACGATTAAGAACCAAGAATTTGGAGGCGAACGACCACTTTTTGCTTCCAGCGACCTGCGACTGGAACAGGTGACCATTACCGATGGTGAGAGTGGCATCAAGCAATGCCGTAACATGGAAGCCTATGAATGCCGCTTCTACGGAAAATACCCGTGGTGGCATGTGGAGGGTGCCTATATTGAGAACTGCTACTTTGCAGAGGGCTCGCGCTCTGCCGTCTGGTACACCAACCGGCTGAAGATGAAGAACTGTCGCATTGACGGACCAAAATTCTTCCGTGAGATGGACGGACTGGAACTGGAACGCGTCAACATTACCGATGCCGACGAAACCTTCTGGCGTTGCAAAAACGTGAGAATCAAGGACGTGCAGTTGCATGGCGGCACTTATCCGTTTATGTTCAGCGAGAACATCTTTGTCGATGGGCTCATGAGCGATGCCAAGTACGTGTTCCAATACTGCAAAAACGTTGAGATACACAACGCCAAGATATTGACAAAGGACTCCTTCTGGGAGTGCGAAAATGTCACCATTTACGACTCGGTGCTTGACGGGGAATACCTGGCGTGGCACTCGAAGAACGTCAGGTTGGTGAACTGCCACCTGGCAGGTGAGCAGTTGCTGTGCTATACAGAGAACCTGGTGCTGGAGAACTGTACCATTGACAAGGCCTGCGACCGTATGTTTGAGTATTCAACGGTGGAGGCGGACATCCGTGGACACATCGAGAACATCAAGAACCCGACAAGCGGACACATTACGGCCGACTCCATCGGCAGCGTGACAATAGACGAGCATGTTAGGGAGCCGAATAACTGCGTGATAGAGACCCGCCCCCAGCCCCTCCCTGAAGGGCGGGGAGCAAAATGACTATACGATATGGATAAAAGAAATAAGCAATCAGTAAAGGTATCTGCCCCCCTCCCTGGCAGGGAGGGGCAGGGGGAGAGTCTCTTTGACGAACCTGTCAACCGGCGCGGTACGAATTGCGTGAAGTGGGATGAAAAGCCGGAAGAGGACATCATCCCCCTCTGGGTGGCAGACATGGACTTCCGTGTGGCACCAGCCATTCAGCAGGCCATTGAGCGTCGTGCAGCACATGGCGTGTTCGGCTATACCCACGTGCCGGAGGCCTACTACGAGGCCATCATCTCGTGGTTCAAGCGGCGTCACCAGTGGGAGATTGAACGCGAGGACATCCTCTATACGACGGGCGTGGTGCCTGCCATCAGCTGTTGCTTGAAGGCCATCACCATGCCAGGCGAGAAAGTGCTCATTCTCTCGCCCGTCTATAACTGTTTCTTCTCCAGTATCAGGAACAATGGTTGTGAGGTGGTGGAGGTCCCACTAATCTTTAAGGACTTCGAAGCCATGTGCAGCGACGAGAAGACCACGGCGTTCCTGCTCTGTAACCCCCACAACCCAGGCGGAAAGGTATGGACCCGTGAGGAACTGGAGCGCATGAACGACATCTGCCAGCGTCATGGGGTACGGGTGGTCAGCGACGAGATTCACTGTGAACTCGTCATGCCAGGACACAAGTTTGTACCCTTTGGAACCATAAGCAATGACGCTGTTGTATGCAACTCACCCAGCAAGGCATTTAACATTGCGGGCTTGCAAACGGCCAACATCATCTGTCACGACCCAGAGCTGCGCCGACGTATCAACCGCGCTATCAACATCAATGAGGTGTGCGACCTGAACCCCTTTGGCGTCGAGGCGCTGATGGCCGCCTACAACGAGAGTGAGGAATGGCTTGACGAGCTGTGTCTCTATCTGAAGGGGAACTACGATGCCCTCTGCCGCTTCTTCACAGAAAAGCTGCCGCAGTTGAAGGTGATGCCTTTGGAAGGCACCTACTTGGCATGGGTGGATATCCGTGCGACGGGCATGAGCAGCGATGAGCTGGCCGACCGTCTCTACAACGAGGCAGGGGTATGGGTGTCGAGTGGC
>JAILHP010000188.1 GCA_024695705.1 Prevotella sp.
CAAGTTTATGAATAAGTAAACGTATTAATAATATTAAAGCCCCGCAAACTGCGGGGCTTTAATATTATATATATCCTTTATCTTCCCAAGAACCTCTGGTCCAGGTATTGCTGGAACGCTTCACGGTACATGTCACCGATAGGCAGGTACGTATCCTGATCCAGGATGACGCGGTTCTTGTTAACCTCCTGCACCTTGTCCAAGTTCACGATGTACGAACGGTGGATGCGCATGAAGGAATCGGGTAGCCGTTCTTCTATCTTCTTCATTGACAGCAGCGTGATGATGGGTTTTGCCTCGCCCTCCAAATAGATGCGCAGGTACTCTGACATGGCCTCCACATAGCGTATCTTGCTAATGTCAATACGTATCACGCGGTAGTCACTCTTGACGAAGAGCGAATCACCCCCTCCCGAGGAGGTCTGTGCGCTTTGAGTTCCCTCTCCTTGGGAGGGGGTAGGGGGGAGGCTCCTTTCCCTTACTCTTTCTGCCGCCCGTCGGAACTCATCAAGACCGAAGGGCTTGAGCAGGTAATCAACGGCATTGACACGGAAGCCCTCCACAGCATAGTCGGCATAGGCCGTGGTAAAGACCACAAGGGGTGGTGCGGCTAAGGACTTGACGAAGTCCATGCCGTTCAGGTCGGGCATGTTGATGTCGCAGAACATCACATCGACCGCCTCATGTTGCAGGAAGGCACGTGCCTCAAGGGCGTTGCTGGCTTGTGCAGCCAACTCCAGGAAGGGCACTTTCTCAATGTAGGTGACGAGTTGCTTCAGTGCCAACGGCTCGTCGTCAACGGCAAGACAACGTATCATTTTCGATTTTCAATTGATTATCTAAGGGTATCACGAGTTCGACAGCATAGGTGCTGGGCGTGTCGCTGATGTCCAGCGTGTAACGGCTGTCATAGATAAGGTTCAGTCGTTCGCGGACGTTCCGCAGTCCTACGCCGCCCTCCTTCTCTTCATTCTCCATATTCCGCTCGCTGCTCTCGGTTTTCTTGCTGTTACGGCAGTGGAAGGAGAGTGTTCCGTCTATGATGGCGGCGCTGACCTCGACGAAGGACTGCTGCTGATAGCTGACGCCGTGCTTGAAGGCATTTTCCACGAAGGTAACAAACAGCAGCGGGGGCACCATGACAGCAGGTGCCGTTGGCAGGTCAACACTAATCTTCACCTTGTCGGTATAGCGCAGACTCATCAGCGAGATATAGCTGCGGAGGAAGTCCAGTTCGCTGTTCAGCGGAACCAGCTGCTTGTTGCCTTCGTAAAGCACAAAGCGCATCAACTTTGACAGTTCCAGAATGGTGTCTTTCGCCATCTCCGAGTCAATATCCACCAGGGCGTGGATGTTGTTCAGCGTGTTCATGAAGAAGTGCGGATTAATCTGGTAGCGCAGGTAGGCTAACTGCTGCTCCAGGTTCTGCTTCTCCAGGTTCTTCAGCTGCTGCTGGTCGCTTCGCTGCTTGAAGTAGAACTTGATGCCGAGGTTCATGCCGAGCATGAGAATCAGCACGATGACGGCCACAATGTCGTGCTCGCCCATGATGACGGGCGGCTTCCTGTCGTCGAATGGTCTCAGACCGGGTGCCTCGTCCTCGAAGGGGCGGGGGGGCGGCCCTTGTTCGATGGGGGCAGGACCTGGGTGATTGTCGGGCCGATGGCTGCACTGCCAGAACGTGAAGACCGCCACGATGACAGCCACCAGTGCGAGGTAGCTCCAGCGCTTTCCCCGATAGACCAGCAGGGGTGCTATCAGGAAGTTATGCAACAGAAAGGCTCCGAGGAAGAACAACAGCTCCATCCATACGGCAAACACCTCGCTCCAGTGGAACGTGAAGAAGGTGTCGGTTGTGGAACGGATATAGAGACTGAGTACTGGTGCCATGAAGAGTATGCTCCATAGCACCAGGTACGTCAGGTTCTCATGTTTATTTTGACTTTTCACTATACTTAATAACGTATGCATCTTGACAATTATTGTGCTGTCGATTTTTACGTTACAAAGATAGTAATTACCTCGGGGAACAGCAAATCTTTTCAACAAACGCCCCGAATCGTTATGTGAACTTCACTCTTCACTTTATTAGAGTCCTAATTTCTTCTTGGCATCGGCAGCTGCATCGTCAATAGCTTCGCCAGCCTTCTTCTTCTGTGCATCAACGGTCTCGTCAACCTTCTTCTTCGCGTCGTTCTTCAGGTCCTCAGCGGCACCCTCAACGGCATTAACGGCACCCTCGGCAGCATTGGCTACATCAACGGGAGCAGTGGTAATGGCGGTGATGAGTGAGCTTACGGCAGCATTCTCCTCGCCAACAACGGCCTTGATCTTCTCGGCATTCTCGGTCAGGAAGGTGCTGATCTTCTCCTGATAAATCTTGGCAGCCTCCTGGTCGCCACGGGCTAACAGCTCGGCAATCTTCTCCTTGGCTTTCTCAATCACGGCCTGTACAGCCTCGGGGTTGTTGGCAGCAATCTTCTCGGTCAGGTCCTTGATCAGGTTGTCAGCGTCCAGACCTGCCAGTTCTGCAGGACTCATGTCCTGTACCAAGCTGGTAGAATCAATGGCGGGATTGTCCTTGTTGGCCTTGTTGTTACATGAGGTGAAACCGATGGCAGCAACAGCCATCACTGCTAAAATTAACTTTCTCATAACTCTTTCTTTTTAGTAAAACATGTTCTTTTGGCTTTATGCCGGTGCAAAATTATGAAAAAAATATCAATTATCAATTGTCATTTGTCAATTATTTATTAACTTTGCGGTCAAATTACTACTTAAATCGAAAAAGAAATGAAAACTAACCTCAAGAAACTTGTGGAGTGCGTTCCAAACTTCAGTGAGGGACGCGACCAGGCGGTGATTCGTCAGATTGCAGCTGCGGTGGAAAGTGTCGATGGTGTGCTATTGTTGAACGTTGACCCCGGAGAGGCTACCAACCGTACCGTCATTACCTTTGTGGGTGAACCGGATGCCGTATGCGAGGCCGCTTTCCGTGCCGTCAGGACTGCAGGTGAACTGATTGACATGCGCAAGCACCATGGTGCCCATCCGCGCATCGGTGCTACCGACGTGTTGCCGCTCATTCCCGTCAGCGGCATTACCTTGGAGGAGTGTGCCACGCTGGCCCGTCAATTGGCAGAGCGCATCGCCAAGGAGCTGTTGATTCCCTGCTACGCCTATGAGGCAGCCGCCTTCCGTCCTGAACGGAAGAACCTGGCCGTCTGTCGTCGTGGGGAGTACGAGGGCATCCCCGCCCGTATCAACGACCCGAAGGAGGCTCCCGACTTCATGCCTCCCGTCACCACTCACCCGTCACCACTCACTGAGCAGGTTGCCCGCTCGGGCTGCACCGTCGTGGGTGCCCGCGACTTCCTCATTGCTGTGAACTTCAACCTCAACACCACCTCTACCCGCAGGGCCAATGCCATTGCCTTCGATGTGCGTGAGAAGGGCCGTCCCGTCCGTGAGGGCAATCCTATCACTGGCAAACCCAAGCGCGATGCTGATGGCAACCCCATCATGC
The DNA here is from genome assembly GCA_024695705.1 of Prevotella sp. GTDB lineage: Bacteria > Bacteroidota > Bacteroidia > Bacteroidales > Bacteroidaceae > Prevotella. Next base: position 3,527 of record JAILHP010000188.1, read on the forward strand.
AGCCGGGTACGCTGAAAGGAACGAAGGCCATCGGTTGGTATATTGATGAATACGGCATCGCCCAGGTGTCTATGAACATCACCGATATCAATGCGACGCCCTTGCACAAAGCTTTCGACGAAGTTTGCCGTTGTGCCCAGAACCGTGGCATCCGCGTCACGGGTACTGAGATTGTCGGCCTTGTTCCCAAACGGGTACTCATCGAGGCAGGATGTTACTTCTTGGAGAAGCAGCACCGCTCAACAGGTATTCCCGAAGCCGACATCATCCAGATAGCCATCAAGTCCATGGGGCTTGACGACCTGCGTCCCTTCAATCCCCGCGAAAAAGTGATTGAGTTCCTCTTAGAGGACGCCACCGTGGGAAGCGGTTCCCCCGCTTCAGCCAATCTTAACGCGCTTACCGTAAAAGCCTTTGCAGAGGAGACCTCCCGTGAGAGCCCCGCCCCTGGTGGTGGCACTATCGCTGCCTATATGGGTGCCTTGGGTGCAGCCCTCGGTACGATGGTGGCAAACCTCTCTGCCCATAAAGCCGGATGGGACGACCGTTGGGAGGAGTTCTCCGTTTGGGCTGACAAGGGACAGAAGCTCATGACCCATCTGCTCCACCTGGTTGATGAAGACACGCAGGCCTTCAACGGCATCATGGCGGCCTTTGGTTTACCCAAAGGCACCGACGCCGAAAAGGCAGCCCGCTCTGAGGCCATCCAGGAGGCAACGCTCTATGCCGCCCAGGTACCCCTGACTACCATGCGTGCCTCGTTCGATGCGTTCGCCATCTGCCGTGCCATGGCCGAGAACGGCAATCCCAACAGCGTGAGCGATGCCGGTGTGGGTGCCTTGGCTGCCCGTGCCGCTGTGTTAGGCGCTGGCTTGAACGTGAAGATCAATGCCGCTTCTCTCAAGGACAGGCAGTGTGCCGAGTCGCTCATCGACGAGGCTAACATTCTCATTGCCAAAGCCAACGAGGCCGAACGTGAAATCTTAGAAATCGTTAACCAAAAATTATAAGGCCCCATGAGCCCATTAGGCCCTATAAGTCCCATTAACCCTATGACTACAGAACAGTTCCAACAAGAAATCCGACTTGGCATTCCCGACACCCTGCCCGAAATGCCGCAGTATGACTCTGAAATCAACCACGCCCCCAAGCGCAAGGACATCCTCACGCCTGAACAGAAGAAGCTGGCGTTGCGTAATGCCCTGCGCTACTTCCCACCGCATCTTCATGCCGCCTTGGCACCTGAATTTGCCGAGGAGCTGAGGAAGTATGGACGTATCTATATGTATAGGTATCGTCCGCAGTACGAGATGAAGGCCCGTCCAATTGATGAATACCCGCACCGCTCTCGTCAGGCGGCTGCCATCATGCTCATGATTCAGAACAACCTCGACCCGCGAGTGGCGCAGCATCCCCATGAGCTGATAATCTATGGCGGCAACGGTGCCATCTTCCAGAATTGGGCACAGTACCGACTGGTGATGAAGTATCTTTCGGAGATGACCGACGAGCAGACACTGGTCATGTATTCCGGCCATCCCCTCGGACTCTTCCCCTCGCATAAGAATGCACCTCGCGTCGTGGTAACCAATGGCATGGTCATTCCCAACTACTCGAAGCCCGACGACTGGGAGCGTGGCAATGCCCTGGGCGTGACGCAGTACGGACAGATGACAGCCGGTTCCTATATGTACATAGGCCCGCAGGGCATCGTGCACGGCACAACCATCACCGTGCTCAATGCCGCTCGTAAGGTCTGCGGCAACGCCTCCGGCTCAGTATGTGGCGACTCAGTCGCCCCCAAAAGGCCCCCGCTTTTTGTGACGGCTGGTTTGGGCGGCATGTCAGGCGCTCAGCCCAAGGCCGCCAACATCGCCGGTGTGCTCAGCGTGACAGCAGAGATTAACCCCAAGGCTGCCCTCAAACGCTATGAGCAGGGCTGGGTGGATCGCCTCTGCTATGACCTGGATGAGGTCATCGCTGAGATAAGGAGACTCTCCTCCAACCCCTCCCCTGTTTCCCTCGCTTACGTTGGCAATGTCGTTGACCTCTGGGAACGCCTGGCCGACGAGGACATCCATGTGGATCTGGGTAGTGACCAGACCTCTCTCCATAATCCTTGGGCTGGTGGTTACTACCCCGTCGGGCTGACGCTGGAGGAAAGCAAGCAGATGATGGCCGAGGATCCCGCCCAGTTCAAGGAGAAGGTGCAGGCATCGCTTCGCCGTCAGGTGGCAGCCATCAACCGCTTGGCTGACAAGGGCATGTACTTCTTTGACTATGGCAACGCCTTCCTCCTGGAGGCCAGCCGTGCTGGAGCCGCCGTCACTGTGCCCAGCGGTTCTCCCGCTGGTCGCTTCCGCTACCCTTCCTACGTTCAGGACATCATGGGTCCCATGTTCTTTGACTACGGCTTCGGCCCCTTCCGCTGGGTATGCACATCGTGTGACCCCAAGGACCTGGAAACCACCGACCGCTTGGCCGCCGAGGTGCTGGAGCAGATGCTGAAGGATGCACCCCGGGAAATCCAGGGACAGCTGGCCGACAACCTCCACTGGATTCGTGAGGCAGGGCGAAACCACCTCGTCGTGGGTTCGCAGGCCCGTATCCTCTATGCCGATGCTGAGGGACGTACCAAGATAGCCTTGGCCTTCAACGATGCCATCCGTCGTGGGGAACTGTCGGCGCCGGTCGTGCTGGGACGTGACCATCACGATGTCAGCGGTACGGACTCTCCCTTCCGTGAGACTTCCAACATCTATGACGGCTCGCAGTTCTGTGCTGATATGGCGGTGCAAAACGTCATTGGCGATGCCTTCCGCGGTGCCACGTGGGTGAGCATCCATAACGGCGGCGGCGTTGGCTGGGGCGAAGTCATCAACGGAGGCTTTGGCATGGTGATTGACGGTTCTGACGAAAGTGCCCGCCACATCCGTGAGATGCTCTTATGGGATGTCAACAACGGCATTGCCCGTCGTTCGTGGGCCCGTAACGAAGGCTCCATCATGGCCATCCGCCGTGAGATGGAGCGCACCCCCGGCCTCGTGGTAACCCTGCCTAACCTCGTTGATGACGAAATCATCAACGCACACTAACTAAAGCTCAAAGAACATGAAGATTCATCAAATCTCTGCGGGTCACCTGACCCTCGACAAAATAGAACGCATCATCATCGAAGGCTACCATCTGGCACTCAGTGAAGACACCCGCCAGCGCATCATCAGCTGTCGTGAGTACCTTGACAGGAAAGTAGCTGAAAGCAAGGAGCCTATCTATGGCGTGACCACTGGTTTCGGCTCACTCTGTAACATCAGTATCGACCAGGACCAGCTGGCGCAGCTGCAAGTCAACCTCATGATGTCACATGCCTGTGGCTGTGGCGACCGTGTGCCCAACGACATTGTGAAAATCATGATTCTGCTCAAGATACAGTCCCTGAGCTACGGTTTCTCGGGTTGTAAGCTTGATACCGTGGAGCGGCTTATCGATTTCTTCAACAACAACGTCTGCCCCGTGGTCTATATGCAAGGCTCCGTAGGTGCCAGTGGCGACCTCGTGCCCCTGGCTCACCTCTGCCTGCCCCTCGTGGGGTTGGGTGAGGTGGAGTATCAGGGTGAGATCATCTCCGGCAGCGAGCTGAACCGCCGCATGGGGTGGGAGCCCATCCGCTTAGGCTCGAAGGAAGGTCTGGCACTACTTAACGGTACGCAGAACATGGCGGCCTTTGCCTCATGGGCCTGTATCAAGGCCAAGTACCTTAGCCAGTGGGCAGATGTCATTGCCGCCATGTCGCTCGAGGCTTTCGAGGGCAGCGCCACGCCGTTTACGTTGGCCGTCCACATGGTACGCCCCCATGCCGGACAGATTGCCACCGCCCGTCACATGAACGAGCTGCTGCGCGGTAGCGAGATGATTGCCCAGCCAAAGAAGAACGTGCAGGATCCCTATTCCTTCCGCTGTATTCCGCAGGTGCACGGTGCCGTGAAGGATACCGTTTCCTACGTCAAGACGGTCATCGACGTGGAGATCAACGCCACCACTGACAACCCCACCGTCTGCCCTGACGAAGACCTGATCATCTCTGCCGGAAACTTCCACGGCGAGCCCATCGCCCTGCCCATCGACTTCCTGGCATTGGCACTCTCAGAGTTGAGCAGCATCTCTGAGCGACGCATCTATCAGCTGGTGTCCGGCACTCGCGGACTGCCCAGTTTCCTTGTTGCCAAGCCGGGACTGAACAGCGGTTTCATGATTCCTCAATACACTGCTGCCGCCATCGTCAGCCAGAACAAGACGCTCTGTATGCCTTCGTCGGCCGACTCCATCCCCACATCGCAGGGACAGGAAGACCATGTCAGCATGGGTGCCAATGGCGGCACGAAGCTCTACCGCATCGTGCAGAATACAGAACGTGTGTTGGCCATCGAACTGTTCAATGCCGCCCAGGCACTGGAGTTCCGTCGGCCGCTGAAGTCATCGCCAGCTATTGAGCGTGTCTATGCCGACTACCGCAAGGTAGTTCCCTTCATTGAGGATGACGAGGTGATGTACCCGCACATCGCCCGCAGCGTGGAATTCCTGCAGCAGAACAGCTATGAGTAACTCCTGACTCCTAATTCCTAACTCCTAACTCCTAACTGAATACGTGGAACGTTTATTAATAACTGATATAGGTCTCTTAGTGGTAGATAACCACGGCAAGGACCGCCTGCAGGGCGCCGAGATGAAGCGCCTGGAGGTGCTTCATGATGCCTGGCTCCTCGTGGAGGATGGCCGCTTCGCGGATTTCGGGGAGAGCGAACCTCCCCGCACAGTGCTCGGCGGTTTTGCCGCCGAGGTCTCTGCTCACGGCGGTGCCGTGCTGCCCTCGTTCTGTGACAGTCACACCCATCTGGTGTATGCCGACAGCCGTGAGGGGGAGTTCGTGGATAAGATACAAGGCCTTTCCTACGAGGAGATAGCCCGTCGCGGGGGTGGCATTCTCAACTCTGCAGCCCGCCTGCATGCCATGAGTGAAGACGACCTTTACAGTGCGTCGATGTTCCGCATCGACGAAATCATCCGCAAGGGCACTGGTGCTGTGGAGATCAAGAGCGGCTACGGCCTGAACACGGCCGATGAACTGAAGATGCTCCGTGTCATCCGTCGTATCAAGGAAACGGCTCCTCTCCCTGTGGTCAGCACCTTCCTGGGGGCGCATGCGGTGCCGGGGGGGTATAAGAAGGAACTCTATGTGGAACAGGTTATCCACGAAATGCTACCCGCCGTGGCGGCTGAGGGACTGGCTGACTACGTTGACGTGTTCTGTGACCGAGGGTTCTTCACGCCTGACGAAACGCGCCGCATCCTGGAGGCTGGTATGAAGTATGGCCTGCGGGGTAAGATACACGGTCAGGAACTGGCTCCGTCGGGTGGGGTGGAGGTGGCCGTCGGGTGTGGCGCCCTCTCGGTGGATCACCTGGAGAGCATGACCGACGACGACATCCGTCTGCTGCAGGGCACCGATGTCATGCCGACCTGCCTGCCTGGCACGTCGTTCTTCCTGAACATGCCCTTTGCCCCTGCCCGAAAGATGATTGACAGTGGACTGGGCGTGGCCATAGCCTCCGACTATAACCCTGGCTCTACCCCTTCGGGCGACATGAAGTTTGCCGTATCCTTGGCGTGCATCAAAATGCGACTGCTGCCTGCCGAGGCTCTGAACACTGCCACGCTGAACAGCGCCTATGCCATGGGACTGAGCCATGACTATGGCTCCATCGCCCGTGGCAAAGTGGCGAACTTCTTCATCACGGAGCACATCCCCTCCATCGACTACATCCCCTATGCCTACACGCAACCGATTATCCGTGAGGTGTTCTTGAGGGGCAATCGCCAAGACGTAATACCGTAATGCCGACATAACGAAAACAATACAATGAAACTGATTTCATGGAACGTAAACGGACTGAGGGCTTGCGAAGGCAAGGGCTTCAGTGAGACATTTAAACAGTTGGACGCAGACTTCTTCTGTCTGCAGGAAACCAAGATGCAGGCTGGACAGCTTGACCTCGACTATGAGGGCTACCGCTCCTATTGGAACTACGCCGAGAAGAAAGGCTATTCCGGAACGGCAATCTTCTCCCGCCATGAACCTCTGAGCGTCAACTACGGCGGAGGGTGGAAGCTGGAAGACTGCGCAACAATACTCGACATTGAGGGACGTATCATCACTTTGGAGATGCCCGACTTCTTCCTGGTCACCGTCTATACGCCCAACTCACAGGACGAGCTGCGGCGCCTGGATTTCCGCATGACGTGGGAGGATGCCTTCCGCCGCTATCTGCTGGCATTGGATCAGGAGAAACCCGTCATAGTCTGTGGCGACATGAACGTGGCACACGAGGAGATAGACCTGAAGAACCCCAAGAGCAACCGCCGCAATGCCGGTTTTACTGATGAGGAGCGCGAGAAGTTCACCACGCTGCTTGACAGTGGTTTTACTGACACCTTCCGCTGGCTCTACCCAGAGCAGGTGACCTACTCCTGGTGGTCTTACCGATTCCAGGCCCGACAGAAGAATGCCGGCTGGCGCATTGACTACTTCCTCACGTCGAACCACCTGCGTGACCGCGTTGCCGATGCCCGCATCCATACCGACATTCTCGGTAGCGACCATTGTCCCGTGGAGCTGCTCCTGAAGCCATGATGCTCGCGCGTACCTTATTATATATATATTATACTGAAGCAAGCTCGCTTGCTTCAGTTTGCTTTCTTCTTGCAACGAAAAGCCTATGTTCTGTTGCAAAAAGTAAGTAAAAGGTTTTTTTTTTGAAAAAAAAGATAAACTTTTTTGGTTAATATCGAAAAGTTTTCTACCTTTGCCATCTGTAAACTTAAAAAAAGAATTCATTTTATATGTATTTAATATTGTTTTATTAACTAAATTGTTTCAATTATGAGAAAGAAAATTACATTTCTTTTGGCTTTGACAGCAGCGGTGCTGCTTGCTTTGCCGTCTCAAGCTCAGAACAATCAGCTTCGTAACTCGGCTAAGCCGAAGGTGCAGAAGTTTGAGAGTCCAAGAGCAAAATTCATGAGCAAGGATGCTGTCTTGAAGGCTCAGGACCAGGCAACTGGTATCGCCTTCCGTGGCAAGGTTGCTAATGTTTTAACCAAGGATGCATTCCTGTTGGCTCAGGCCGAGAAGGATGCTGAACTCAAGAAAGCAGAAACGTTCAAGTGGCAAAACTCCGCCCGTTTCGTTTCCACAAGCGGACTGGTGAATGAAGGTTTAGCTTCACAGCCTCGCAAAGTTGCCAGGGATGTTACCCCCGATCCCGATAACGTAATCGTTATTCTGACTGCAGGTGACGTTTGGCAAGATGGTTCTGGCTATCAGATGCTTTTAGATGCTGACGCAAATGCGTATGGTACTATTATTCCAGAAACTGGTGGTTTGACCACAAGTGGCGATGCTGATGCTTTAGTCTATGCAGAGTTTGAGTACAAGATTCCCGAGAATGCCGATGGCTCATTGACAACAGAGAATATTGTTCTCAATAACAGCATTAGCATTACGATTCCTGAAGGCACTTACGACTGGTGCATCACCAACCCGACACCTGGCGACCGCGTGTGGATAGCATCTGCGAATGGATCAATTCCCGGTCGTTATGACGACTATGTATTCGAGAAAGGTCATGTCTATGAATTTAGTGTTGCACTGGGTGGTTCTAATGACGCTGTAACACTCTATATTGACGGAGAACTTCCTCCCGAACCTCCTGTTCCTGTAGCAGAGCCGGTTGATGTTCCTTACACCGCTGACTTCACTTCAGAAGCCCCGATGGATAACTTCAGCATTCTTGATGCCAACAATGACGGAAGTACATGGAGCTGGTCTAGCACCTATTATGCAAACTATAAATGGAATTCCAGCAATGCAGCTGATGACTACCTGATTCTGCCTGTTAATCTGGAAGCTGACAAGAGCTATGACGTCACGGTCAATGCTGCAGCAAATAGTAGCACTTGGGCTGAGCGCTTCGAGGTGGTTTATGGCACGGAGCCCACTGCGGCTGCGATGACGAACACCATTATAGGTGCTACAGATCTTACAACAACTACGTTTGCAGACTATAGCGGTAGCTTCTCTGTTGCCGCAGCTGGTACCTACTATGTAGCTATCCATGCCATCTCTGATGCAGATAAGTACTATTTGAAGGTTCAGACGTTCTCCATCGAGGTTGGTGCTGAGGGTACTGCTCCTGCAGCTGTTGATAACTTTGCTGTTACTCCGTTCAGTGACGGAACCATTGGTGCAACGATTACCTTCGATGCTCCTACCACGGCACTTGACGGCACTGACCTGGCTGCTGGCGACATCACGAAGATTGAGATTCTGCGCGACGGTGAAGTGATTGAAACCATCAATACGCCAGCTCCTGGTTCTAATCAGTCTTATACAGACACTGGCATGAACGCAGGTATTTACAACTATCAGGTCATCACCTACGGTGCTTCTGGCATTGGCGGCAAGAGTGAGATTCTCTCTGTCTTCCTGAGCGGAGTTCTTTCTGTACCTTATACTCAGGATATGACACAGAACGTTATCGACCTCTTCCAGGTGATAGATGCTAATGAAGACAATACTACATGGAAGTGGTCAGAAGACTATGGTACAAACTATTCTTACAATAACTCCAATGCTGCTGACGACTACCTTATCAGTATGCCTATTGCACTGGAGACAGGTAAGAGTTATGTTGTTGCCGTTACTGCAAGGGCTTACAATGCAAGCTATCCTGAACAGTTCGAAGTCCTGATTGGTAAGGAAGCAACTGTTGCTGGTCTCACCCAGACTGTGATTGCTTCAACAGATGTTACAAGTACTGAAGCTGAAGAATTTGAGGGTGAGTTCTCGGTTGCTGAAGATGGTAACTACTACGTAGCTATTCACGCCACCAGTGCTGCAAATATGTGGCGTCTCATTGTAAGTCAGCTTTCTGTTGTAATGGGTGCTGATCCCGCTGCTCCTGCTGCTATTGAACTGACAGCTGAGCCTGGTGCACAGGGCGCTGCTGAGGTTAACCTGAGCTTCACGGCTCCTAGCTTTGCCGTTAACGGTAATCCGCTGACTGACGCTGTGGATATAAAGATCTATCGTGACGATGCTCTGGTGGAGACACTGACCGGTGTTGCTACAGGTTCTGCACAGAATTGGACCGATACTGATGTGGCAACTCATCAGACCTATACTTATTATGTGGTTGCTGCTAACGCCAGCGGCGACGGACAGAAGTCGAATAAGGTAAGCGTCTATGTTGGTCCGGACGAT
>JAILHP010000195.1 GCA_024695705.1 Prevotella sp.
ATGTCGGCCGTCAGTTCGGGGTTGAGGGCATGGATGCCTTCCACGACAAGAATCTCTCCCTCGTGCAGCTGAATCTTCCGTCCGCTCCACTCGCTGCGTCCCTCTTGGAAGTTGTAGTGAGGCAGCTCCACCTCCTCGCCACGGAAGAGGGCGTTCATCTGCTGGTTGAGCAGCGGGATGTTGAGGGCATGCAGGTGTTCGAAGTCGTAGTCGCCGGAGGCATCGCGTGGCGTCTCGTCGCGGTTGAGGAAATAGTCATCGAGCGAGATGCCGATGGGCTTGATGCTGTTGACGGCCAGCTGTACGCTGAGACGCTTGCAGGTGGTGGTCTTTCCGCTGCTTGACGGGCCGGCAATGAGCACCAGCTTCACACCTTTGCGGCGCTTGATCTCGTCGGCTATCTGGGCTATCTTCTTCTCCTGGAGGGCCTCGCTCACCTGTATCAGGTTGTTGGCATAGCCCTGTACGATGGCTCCGTTGAGGTCGCCCACGGTACGCATGCCCAGGATTTCCTGCCACTGGTGGTGCTCCTTGAAGATACTGAACATCTTGTCCTGATGGATAATCTCGCCCAGCTCGTCGGGATGGTCAGCCGAGGGGATGCGCAGCAGCAGTCCGTCGTAATACTTCTCCAGTCCGAAGAGATAGAGCTGCGACGTGTTGGTGAGCAGCGCCCCGTAGTAATAGTCTATGTAACCGTCGATATCGTAGAACGTGGTGTAGAGTCGTCCGCTGCTTTCCAGGAGCTTCACCTTCGACTTGTTGTGGAGGATGTCGAACATCTTGATGGCCTCCTCGGTAGTGGTCTCGTGCCGGTGGATGGGCATGGCGGCATCGATAATCTCCTGCATGCGGCGTCGTATGCGTCCGGCATCGTCAAGGGTGACGGGCCGTCCAATGTTCAAATCGACGTAGTAGCCATTGCTGACGGGGATGTCGATAGCCACCTTACACTGTTCGTACAGATCGTATACGGCCTTGCAGAGCACGAAGAAGAGTGAGCGGGTGTAAGCTCGCAGACCGCTGGGCGAAGTGATGTCGAGGAACTCCACGTCCTTCTGTTTATAGACGCGATAGTGCATTCCTTCTACCTTATTATTCACACGTGCACTAATAGGTCCGTGCTTCATTTCGAGCCCGGACATAGAAAAAATCTCAGAAAGTGTCGTCCCGATGCTGACGTTTAAAGTTTTTTTATTATTTTTGCAACGGATTTTGACTTGTCGTTCCATAAGCTTAGGTTTTTACGGGACAAAGTTACGAATAATCGAGAGAAATGCAAAAGAAATTTAGATTTCTTTTCATTTCCGAGACAAAGTAAGTTCGGCGAAGCCAAAGTGAAGACAAAAAGTCGAGAGCAAAACAAAGAAAAATGTAAAGAAAAATGTCAATTTGGGTAATATTTAAGTTGTTGGGCTCTCTTGCCCTGTTGATGTTCGGTATGAAGTCAATGAGTGAGGCTTTGCAGAAGATGGCAGGTCCGCAGTTGCGTTACATCCTGAGCACCATGACCACCAACCGCTTTACCGGTGTGCTGACAGGACTGTTTGTCACAGCCGCCGTTCAGAGTTCAACAGCTACGACGCTGATGACGGTATCGTTTGTGAATGCGGGGTTGCTGACGCTGATGCAGGCCATTGCGGTCATCATGGGTGCCCACATCGGTACCACGGTGACAGCCTGGATCATGTCGCTGGTGTTCAGCTTTAACGTGGCAGCTGTCATCTATCCGGCCTTGTTAGTCGGCATTATCCTGATATACCGGAAGAAACGGCGCATTGTGGGTGATTTCCTCTTTGGAGCGGCATTCCTCTTCCTGGGACTGATGACCCTGAAGAACACCAGCCTGTCGCTGATGGAAGATGCGCAGACCTATGATGCCATCAAGGGCTTCTTCATCAGTTTCAACGACCTGACGTTCTGGAACTCGTTTCTCTTTCTTATGATAGGTACCGTGCTGACGCTCTGCGTACAGTCGTCGGCAGCCATCATGGCTATCACCATGGTGCTCTGTGCCACAGGCATACTGCACATTGACCAGGGCATCTTGCTGGTGATGGGTCAGAACATCGGAACCACCATCACGGCGAACATTGCCGCCTTCAATGCCAACACGTCGGCCCGACGGGCAGCCTTTGCCCATTTCACCATCAACATGGTGGGTGTTATCTTGGGACTGCTTCTGCTCAGGCCGTTCTTCGGCATCATTTGCCAGATTACAGGTTTCGACCCTGCCATGAATCCCCAGACAGAGGGTTTTGCTTTCCTGTCGGCCATTGTACTGGCTACGTTCCACTCGGCTTTCAATATTCTGAACACGCTGCTGATGCTTGGGTTCGTGCCGCTGATTGAGCGCTTTGTCTGCTGGGTCATCCAGCCCAAACAGACCGATGACGAGGAGGAATTCCGCCTGCAGTTCATTACCACCGGTATCATGAAGACGCCCGAACTCTCGGTGCTCGAGGCACAGAAGGAGATTCGCTCCTTTGCCGAGCGAATGCAGCAGATGTTCGGCATGGTACGTGACCTGGTGACGGAGAACGACGAGAATGCCTTTGCCAAAGGCTTCGCCCGCATTGAGAAGTACGAAGCTTTCAGCGACAGCATGGAGATAGAAATTGCCCGCTACCTGAACGATGTGAGCGACGCCCATCTGTCGGATGAGACAAAGGCCAAGATGCGTGCCATGCTGCGTGAGATTTCTGAGCTGGAGAGCATCGGCGACGCCTGCTACAACATTGCCCGCACGCTGAACCGCCGCATCAAGGGCAAGGAGGACTTCACGGAGTCGCAGTACGAACACATGCACCAGATGATGGGGCTGGTGAATCAGGCCCTGACGCAGATGAACGCCACGCTGGTGGGTTACCGTGAGCAGAACGACGTCAACCGCTCGTTCAACATTGAGAATGAGATCAACAACTACCGCAACCAGCTGAAGTCACAGAACATCAACGACGTGAACAAGCACGCCTACACCTACGCCATCGGCACGATGTATATGGACATCATCGGCGAATGTGAGAAGCTGGCCGACTACGTGGTGAACGTGGTGGAGGCCCGCATGGGAACAAGGCAGAAAGAGGTTTGAAAGCTGTATCGACGAGGTCAATTTGCTGACACCCGTCAGTAAATGCTCAGATTATGAAAAAAAAGATGAGAATTTTAATACAATTATCAAAATTTTTATTTAATTTTGCAGCATAAATTTGAAAACACTTAAACATAATGACTATGCAGAAAAGATTTTTCTCGCTTTTGGCGCTGTTGCTGACATGCACGGTCAGCATCATGGCCCAGGTAACAACGGCATCACTTGCCGGTAGTGTTACAACCACCGATACGAAAGAAGAGGTTATCGGTGCATCGGTTGTGGCCATACACGAACCTTCGGGCACGCGCTATGCCACGATTACTAACATTGACGGACGCTTTGCCATTCAGGGTATGCGTACGGGCGGTCCCTACACGGTCACCGTTTCTTACATCGGCTATCAGAGCAAGCAGCTGACCGACATCACCCTGCAGCTGGGTGAGACGTACAACCTCAACGTGTGGCTCGCAGAAGATGCCAACGAAATAGCCGAAGTCGTCGTTATCGGCAAAGGCTCTAAGTTTGCAGCTGAGAAGACGGGTGCCACAACTAACATCAACAACTCCATCATTCAGGAGTTGCCGACCATCAACCGTTCCATCACAGACATTGCCCGCCTGTCGCCATACGCCAACGGTATGGGATTTGCCGGAGGTGACGGACGTTCTACCAACTTCACGCTGGACGGTGCCAACCTGAACAACAACTTCGGACTCTCCACCAACTTGCCTGGTGGCGGTACTCCTGTTTCTATGGATGCCATTGAGGAAGTACAGGTTGTTGTGGCTCCTTATGATGTTCGCCAGTCGAACTTCATCGGCGGTGGTATCAACGCCATCACCAAGTCGGGTACCAACACCTTCAAGGGAACGGCCTACATCTACTATAACAATGAGAACATGCGCGGTAACCGCATCGACAATGCCGAGCTGGCTGCCCGTGAGCGTGACCGCCTGACCACCTACGGATTTACCCTGGGCGGACCCATCATCAAGGACAAGCTGTTCTTCTTCTTCAACTACGAAGGCTCGAAGGCTCCCCGCGAGGTGAACCGCTGGCGTGGCTCTGAGGACGGCGTAGGCGACAACAAGCTGTACATCTCACGTACAAAGCTCTCCGACCTGGAGCGCACCCGCCAGTACCTCATCAAGAACTACGGCTACGATCCGGGTTCCTACACCAGCTATCCTGCTGACATCACCAACAACAAGTACCTGGGTCGCTTGGACTGGAACATCACGCAGAACCACCATCTGGCAGTACGTTTCAACCATACCATCAACAAGACGTGGACCAACCCCAACGGCTCATCGGCCGACGTAGGCTACCGCCTCAGCTCCAACCGTATGGGTGAGCAGTCCATGGCATTCTCCAATTCCATGTACTCCGCAGACAACAAGGTGACCACCATCAGTGCCGACCTGAACAGCCGCTTCGGCGAGCACTTCTCCAACCAGCTGCTCTTCACCTATTCTGATATTCAGGACGTGCGCGGCAGCAACTCGTCGCCCTTCCCCTTCGTTGATATCATGTACGATTTCAACGAACAGACCAATACGCAGACACTGGAGCCCTACATGTCGTTCGGCTACGAGCTCTTTACCTGGAACAACAAGGTACAGAACAAGGTGACCACCGTTACCGACAACCTGACCTACTACCTCGGTGCCCACAAGTTCACCGCAGGTCTGAGCTTCGAGCACCAGCTGGCACTCAACAACTACCAGCGCGGCGGTACGGGCTACTACCGTTATCGTTCGCTGGACGACTTCCTCACAGGCGCTGCTCCTGAGTCAGTCGCCCTGCAGTATGGCTACAACGGCAACAACGAGCCGGGCTCACGCGTCAGCTTCAACCAGTGGGGACTCTATCTGCAGGATGAGTGGAACGTCGTGGACAACCTGAAGCTTACCTATGGTATCCGCTTCGACGACCTGATGTACGACAATTCTGACATCATGCGTAACAACGCCATCTACAACCTCGACTTCGGCGGACGCCACATCGACACCGGTGCATGGCCTAAGAACAACATTCAGATTTCACCGCGTCTGGGCTTCACGTGGGATGTCTTGGGCGACCACTCGCTGAAGGTACGTGGAGGTACGGGTCTCTTTGCAGGACGTATCCCCCTGGTGTTCTTCACCAACATGCCGCAGAACTCAGGTATGATCCAGAACCTTGCTACTGCTACCACCACCTATAAGAATGGTGTAGTGAATACCGTTGACCCCCGTCTGGCCAACTTCGCAGGCGGTCTGGTGACCGATGTGGATAAGATTCGTGAGTTGCTGGGTGTACCCACCACCATCACGCCCGACCAGGGTATCGTGTCAGGTGACTTTGCCGGTGTTGACAACAACTTCAAGATGCCGCAGGACTGGAAGACCAGCATTGCCATCGACTACCAGATTCCCGTCAGCTTCCCGCTGTCAGTAACGGGTGAGTTCACCTACTCGAAGCGCATCAACGACATCATGCTCGACAACTACAACATCAAGCCCATTGACGAGAGCTGGGCCCGTCTGAGAGGTGCCGACAACCGCGTGCTCTATCCTTCCGACTACAAGTATGCTCCCACCTATACCGATGCCAACGGCAATACCAAGACCTTCACAGGTATGGCTGCCGTGCTGACCAACACCAGCCGTGGTTACGGATGGACAGCCAACATCACCATCAACGCAGAGCCCATTGAGAACCTGCGACTGATGGGAGCCTACACCCACACCGTCAACAAGCGCGTCAGCGGCATGCCGGGCTCTAACGCTTCGTCGGCATGGACCAACCTCTACACCATCAACGGTCCTAACAACCCCGACGTTCAGAACGTTACTACCGTCATTCCTGACCGCTTCATTGCCAACGTCAGCTACAAGTACGGCAAGGACCACTTCTCCGTATTCTATCAGGGCTATCGTCCCGGTGGCTATAGCTTCTACTATGGCTCTGACATCAACGGCGACAACTGCGCCTACGACCTGATGTACATCCCTCGCGACGACAGCGAAATCAGATTCGCCAGCGACGATGACCGCATCGCTTTCTGGGAGTTTGTTGAACAGGACGACTATCTGAAGAATCACAAGGGCGAGTATGCCGAGGCCTTCAGCGCATACGCACCCTGGGTTCACAAGATTGACTTCCGCTGGGCTCACGACTTCGACCTGAAGGTGGGCAAGACCAAGCACAAGCTGCAGCTCTCTGCCGACATCCAGAACATCGGCAACCTCTTCAACTCCAAGTTCGGTGTGGAGAAGGTGATGACCGTCAACTCCTGCAATGCCGGTAAGATTCTCAGCGTGAAGGCCATCGAGGACGGCGTTCCCGTCTTCAAGACCAACGTTGCCAAGGGCGCCAGCAGCTACGAGTACAGCAACTCCAACGCACAGTGCTGGAAGCTCCAGGTCGGTGTGAAGTACTTCTTCAACTAAAGAAGCGCTCCGAAACAGAAACATAAAGAGAGTCGCCAACACTCTTCGCGAGGTTGGCGGCTCATTTTGCAACTATACAAATGATGGAATATCATGGTAAGACAATTAAGACTTTTGATGTTCACAGCCCTGCTGATGGGGGTAACATCGGTTGCATTGGCATCATGTAGTGACGATGACGGAACCGTAGTGGTGGAACCCGAGGAGCCGGTAGTGCTGAACTGCGAGCAGCCCGATTATCTGCAGGCAGGCGACAAGGTGGCGCTGATATCGCCCTCGTACTTCACACCGATGGAGAACGTGGAGAAGACGGCCGACGTGTTGCGCGGCTGGGGCCTGGTACCTGTCGTGGGGCCCAATGTGGGCAAGATAGTTGACGGACAGTATGCCGGCACAGTGGCAGAGCGAATGAGCGACATCCGCTGGGCACTGAACGACCCCTCAATCAAGGCGATTATCTGCAACCGTGGGGGCTACGGCACGATACAGTTGATTGACCAGTTTACGCTGGCAGAGCTGAAGGCCTCGCCCAAGTGGCTGGTGGGCTTTAGCGACATCACCACCCTGCACGGACTGCTGACACGTGCCGGCGTGATGAGCATACAAGGCACCATGAGTTCGTTTCTGGCCAAGGGCGGTACCGATGAGACCAGCACGCTGATGCGCGACCTGCTGCTGGGCAAGGTGCCACGCTACGAGGTGCCTGCACACAAGCAGAACATCGTGGGCAAGGCCAGTGGCGTGCTGGTAGGCGGTAACCTCTGCACCTTCGTTCCCAACGTCGGTTCCCAGGCCGATGCCACGAAGGGCAAAGACATCATCCTCTTCATTGAGGAAGTGGAGGAGTCGATGCACAACATTGACCGTCAGATGAGGATTCTCCAGATGCACGGTGTGCTCGACCGCTGCAAGGGCATCATCTTGGGCGAGTTCACCAACTGTGGAAATGAGTTTACCTATGAGAGTGTGGAGGAGATGCTCCATGAGCTGCTGAAAGAGTACCACATCCCCGTGCTTTGCGGATTCCCTGGCGGACATGGTGACGTGAACCTGCCACTGGTGATGGGAGCTAACGTCACCATTGACGTACGCGCCGACGGCTCCACCCTGCAGTTCAATATAAACGGTGACCAACAGCAGATCAACACTGCCGAGGTCACCGCTCAGGCCATCACGAGGATGGCTGGAAAAATCGTCCTGGGTATGGACGAGTAAATTATCTCACGCCACCGCCAGAACCGCCGCCGGAGAAGCCTCCGCCTCCACCGAAGGACGACCAGCCGCCACCGCCGGAAGAGCGGAAAGAGCTGGAAGAGCTGGCACGCTGAATGCTGCTGATGCCTGACAGAGTGGCTGCCGTAAACATCGGTACAACGCTGTCGTTGCTCAACTGACGGCATACCTCGTCCATCTTCAGGAACTCGCTATTGGCGCGCATCATGTCCTTACGCACCTGCTTGGCAATGCCAAACAGCTCGGCATAGATCAGGTATTCCTTCCACAGGCCCACCTCAGTGGCATGACGTTCGTTGGCCAGCGTGAAGTCTTCCAGGAAGAGCTTCATGCCCAGCACGTCGCGAACGTTCTTCAGGTCTTTTCTGACGGTTGACTTTGAGCGTATAGGCTTGATATTGTTCAGGAACGCCTCCACGCTGCTGGAGTGTCTCGTCATCCAGCTCTTTAGTTCGTTCGGCTGCAACAGGTTGTCGTCGCCGGCAGCCTCAGAGAACATGTGGAACAGCTTGCTCAGCGCAAAACGGTCAGGCGTATTGGCACCAACCTTCAGTTCCTTGATGGCCAGCAGCTGCATGCGTTTGGGTGCAGCACCCGTCACCTTGCGGAAGCCACTGGGAGCCACCATGTGCTCCTCGATAGCCACAGCGCCCATACTGATGAGCCTCAGCACCAAAGCGCTGATCAGGTTCTTGTTTTCATAGCTGCCATAGGAATAGGCATTGAGCGCCTCATAGCTCTTGTGCAGGCTTCCGTTGTAGGGCAGTCCGCGGAACCAGAGCAGGTTCTCAGTAGCCTTACGCCGCCACAGCCAGGTCTTGACCAAGTGATAGACGAACAAGACGGGGGAGAGGATAATCAGGAAGAGAAAGCCGATGATGTAGAGCCAGTCCTCTGCCGAGAAATCCCAGTCGTCGTCATTGCCATAGTCACTGCCCTCGAAGGCACGGTCCTTGAGCTGGTCGAAACTGCCCGACTCTGTCTTATCGGGATGCAGGAAGTCCTTTTCAAAACGCAGCATGACAATCATGGCCTCGTCGCCACTCATGTACGATGCCGTTTCAGCCACCACGGTACCGTCTCTCCAGTTGACTTCACCGTCGTAGCGGAAGGCCCACATCTTCACCACGTCCTGAGGAATCTCCTTGCCGTCCTCACCTACAAAGGTAATGCGGGCATGCTCGGCAGCCGGCTTGATGTTCATGGCCACAAACATGAAGTTGAAGCCGTCGGCATCGTCGTAGGCACGCACCAGGTCGGTCACCGTGTAGCTGACGGTATAGACACGATTACCCACATCGCCCAGTCCCCAGCACAGCTCATAGCCATTGCTCTTGGTCACAATGCCACACTTGCCTTCCTTGTAGCTGCGGCTACGGTCAACGTCCCACTCACCCACGTTGGTGAACATGAGTCCCGTCTCGTCGCTGACGCTGAAGTCGCGTATGGTGCTGCCGTTCAAGTTGCCCATGACGATGTAGCACTCCGTTCCCTCATAGTCAATCGCCATGCGGCGCACCTCGGTGATGCGGGCATTACCATTGTCCATCAGCTCCACCCGGATGTCCAGATCATCAAGCGTAGGGCCTGCGAGGAGCGATAGAGGTAAAAAGGTAAAGAGATAAAGAAGAATCTTTCTCATTACTTTGCAAAGGCAGCGTCAAGGTCAGGATAGTTACGCTTCTTCTCATCATCCACCTTGAGGTATTCCTTCTCGCCGAAGTGGAGCATGCTGGCTACGATGGACGACGGCCACTGGCGTACCATGCGGTTCATCTTCGTAGCGGTGTCGTTATAGACCATACGGCTCATGCGAACGTTCTCCTCGTACTCCTTCTGGCCCTGCTGTGCATTGACATAGAGCTCAGAGGCCTTCAGTTCGGGATAACGCTCAAACACAACGTTCATGCGACCCATCAACTGGCCGAGCAGGTCGTTCTGCTGATTGATGGCACCGGGTGTTGCAGCCCCACCGCCACCGCCACGGGCCTCAACGGCCTTGATAATGGTCTCCGACTCGTGGGCGGCATACTTGGCTGCCGTCTTGGCCATAGAGAGGACGACGTCGAAACGTGAATTCAACTGTACCTCAATCTGGCTTAGTGCGTTCTTACAAAGCTCATCAAGGCTTACCAGCTTGCGCTGAGTCATCACAAAGTAGGCTGCAATGGCAATGGCCAGCACAACCAGTCCTAAAATAAGGAGGATTACGATAATAACTAAAGCTTCCATAATTAAATGATTAATGATTTTTATGTTCTTTTGGTGCAAAGGTAATAAAAAGTTAGGAGTTAGGAGTGAAGTTAGGAGTTTTTTTGCTTTTTTTACATGGAGGTGGTAAAAAATTTACTCTTTCATCTTTAATCGTTAATCTTTTTTGTACCTTTGCGAACAAAATGATAGAATTGCTGAATCTCACCATCGGTTACAAGTCGAAAAGCAACGGAAAAGTTGTAGCCGGACCTATCACCGCTTCCATCCATAGTGGTGAACTGACCTGTCTGTTGGGACAGAACGGCATCGGCAAATCGACATTGCTGCGCACCTTGTCAGCCTTCCAGCCTCCGTTGGGTGGTGAGATACTGATAGAGGGACGGCAGACCTCGTCGTTTTCAGGAGATACAAAGGAGTTCAGCCGCCTCATCGGCGTGGTGCTTACTGAACGCCCTGACCTGCAGAACATGACGGCCCGTGAACTGGTGGAACTGGGACGCTCGCCCTATACCGGCTTCTGGGGACATCTGAAACCGGAAGACCATCAGGTGGTGGAAGAGTCGTTGGCGCTTGTCGGCATCCAGTCGTTAGCAGAACGACCTGTTCACACCCTGTCTGACGGTGAGCGGCAAAAGGTGATGATTGCCAAGGCGCTGGCCCAGCAGACACCCATTATCTTCCTGGACGAGCCCACGGCTTTTCTTGACTTCCCCAGCAAGGTGGAAACCATGCAGTTGCTGAGTCGTCTGGCTCACGAACAGCAGAAGACCATCTTCCTCTCTTCCCACGACGTGGAACTGGCGTTGCAGCTGTCTGACCGTCTCTGGCTGATGGAGCCTGGACGCCTCTCGACAGGAACGCCCAGCGAGTTGGCTGACGACGGTACGCTGAGCCGTTTCATAGAACGTGACGGTACCACCTTCGACCCACAGAACATGACAATATGCGCACATGATACTCGGA
This sequence comes from Prevotella sp., assembly GCA_024695705.1. Classification (GTDB taxonomy): domain Bacteria; phylum Bacteroidota; class Bacteroidia; order Bacteroidales; family Bacteroidaceae; genus Prevotella. The sequence goes on from JAILHP010000195.1 coordinate 10,939, forward strand.
CATCTGAATGACGCTTACAAGTATAGCGGTCAAGTACGGCTGGACTTCAGTTCCAACTGCTACAACCACGCCAACCTGACGTGGCTGAAGATGTTTATGGCCGAACGCATGGAGTGTATCCGCCAGTATCCCGAGCCCGAGCCTTTCCGGTTGGAAGAGATGATAGCCGATCAGTTAGGCATCTCACCTGACAACGTGATGGTGACCAACGGCTGCACGGAGGCCATCTACCTGCTGGCACAGCTCTTCCGAGGATACACCAGCATCATTCCGCAACCCACGTTCCATGAGTATGCCAATGCCTGCCGCGTCCATTGCCACATCATCAGCTACGAGAACAACGATGAGGTGGAACACTTGTCAGACGATCGTCTCTACTGGATCTGTAACCCCAACAACCCTACGGGCAATGTGCTCATGAAGGGATTCATGGATTATACGATACGTCAGCAACAGCAACACATCTTCATTATTGACCAGTCGTACGAGTTCTATACCAATGCGCCTCTTCTGGTGCCGCGTGAGGTGATCGACCTGCCGCATGTCATCCTGCTGCACTCCCTGTCCAAGCAATACGCCGTACCTGGCCTGCGCCTGGGCTACATCACCGCCAACCCTTCCATCATCCACCGTCTGCGTGAAATACGTCAGCCCTATGCCGTTAGCAACATGGCCATTGAGGCCGGCTGCTGGCTGGTGGAACATGGCACCAGCGGACTGCCCGAACTGGACAGTTACTTGGTAGAGGCCGACCGTCTGCGCAACGAGTTAAACCAGATTGCCAGCATCCGTATTTTCGATACAAAGAGCTGCTTCATGCTCGGTCAGATAGAAGGCAGTACCGCTAACGAGCTCCGTCATTATCTCCTTCAGGAGCATAGCATCCTCATCCGTGACTGCAGCAGCTTTACGGGACTTACCAACCAGTTCTTCCGCATCACCGCCCAGACGCCTTCTGAAGACAACCAGCTCATTGAAGCCATCAAGGCCTATATCGTATAACTAAAAAAGGCGGCTACCCGATAAGGCAGCCGTCTTTATGTTATGCATACATTAACGTGTTTGCTTACTCGAAGTACTCAATGGTACGGGTCTGCTCAATGTCCTGACCCATCATGGAAGTCTTGCGGCTGATCCAGTTGCCATGGTCATCGTATTTGTAATCAGTGTAAGGCATCTCCATGGTCTGGCCACCCATATCGAACGAGTCAGCAGCGGGAGCACCCTGAGCATTGTAGGTACGCTTGATTTCCACGTCGTTACCCATCATGTTCATCTTCTGGCTGACAACATGACCGTCCTGCCACTTGTAGCTGATGGCCATCTGCTGGCCCTGCATCTCCATCTTGGCAGACTGGACGTAGCCGTTGGCATCATAGACAACGTCGGTCATACCCTCACGTGTCATCTTGCCGTCGGGAGTGAAGTTGGTAACCTGCATCTGTCCCATGACAGAAGACTTGATTGACTTCACGGGGCCTTTAGCCTCGTTGAATTCTACATCATGATACTTTTGAGCCTGCATGGCGAAAGGAACAGCCAGCAAAGCAAGCATTAATAATGCCTTTTTCATTGTTTTTTTCATTGCTTTTTGGTTTAATGATGAATATTTATCGAATGTTTGACGTCTTAGACGATAAAAGGTTTAATTATCAATCATTTCTTTTCTTCCTCGTTGCCACGATGAAGTAGCAGATGATGAGCAGGTAGGCTGCCAATGACAGCCACTCGGACAGCGGATTCTGCCACCAGGCCTCGAAGTCAAACTTCACGTCGGCAAAGCGCAGGATGGCACTGACCACACCCATCAGGGCACCACCGGCAATAAAACCGGAAGCAATGAGGTTACCCTTCTCGCCACGTTCCTTGTTGACAGCCTCGTCCTTCGAACGGGTAGTGACAAACCAGTTGATGAGTCCGCCGACCACCAGCGGGGTGTTGAGCGGCAGGGGGATGAACATACCCAGTGCAAACGGCAGGGCGGGCACCTTACAGAGCGTCAGAATGACAGCCAGCGCAGCACCGATGCCATAGAGCAGCCAGGGAGCTCCCACACCGTTCATCAGCGGGTCAATAACGGCTGCCATGGCGTTAGCCTGAGGAGCGGCCAGCTTACCAGAGGCAAAGCCGTAAGCCTCGTTCAGCACAATCATCACACCTACCACGGTAGCAGCGCTGACCAGCGTGCCGAGGAACTTCCACGTCTCCTGCTTCTTGGGTGTTGTACCCAGCCAGTAACCAATCTTCAGGTCGGTAATGAACGAGCCGGCAACAGAGAGTGCCGTGCAGACTACACCACCCATGATGAGGGCGGCAATCATGCCGCTCACGCCCTTCAGTCCTACGGCTACCATGACCACGGAGGCAAGGATGAGCGTCATCAGCGTCATGCCGCTGACGGGGTTGGAGCCTACGATGGCGATGGCGTTGGCAGCCACGGTAGTGAAGAGGAACGCAATAATGACGGTCAGCACGATGGCAACGGCAGCAAAGAGCATGTTACCTTCCATGACGCCAAACCAGAAGAAGAGGAACGTACAGATGATAGCGGTGACGGCTGCCGTACCAATGAACTTAAAGCTCAGGTCCTTATCGGTACGCTTCGATGCCATTTCAGCATTACCGCCGCTGCCTTTCATCTCCTTGGCAGCCAGACCGACGGCACTCTTGATGATGCCCCACGACTTGATGATGCCGATGATGCCCGACATGGCAATGGCACCGATGCCGATGCTCTTTCCGTAAGCCTTGAAGATCTCCTCTGGCGACATATCGCCGACAGCTGTCGTGATAGACGGGTCCCACGTGTTGAGCACCGTGTCACCAAACAGCAGCGCCATGCCTGGTACCAACAGCCACCATACAGCCAGCGAGCCGATACATATAATTAAGGTATAGCGTAGACCGATGATGTAACCCAGACCCAGAACGGCAGCACCCGTGTTGAGGGAGAACACCAGCTTGGCCTTTTCAGCCAGCCACTGTCCGCCAGCCACCATGCGTGAGGTGAACACCTCGTTCCACAGGCCGAAGGTAGAAACCACGAAGTCGTAGAGTCCACCCACCAGACCTGCTATGAGCAGGGGCTTGGCCTGACTGCCGCCCTTCTCTCCGCTCATCAGCACCTGTGTGGTGGCTGTAGCCTCTGGGAAAGGATACTTGCCGTGCATGTCCTTCACAAAGTACTTACGGAACGGAATGAGGAACAGGATACCCAGGATGCCACCCAGCAATGAAGCCAGGAACATCTTAAAGAACGACACATCGTCAAACTGGTACTTGGCCTGCAGGATGTAGATAGCAGGCAGCGTGAAGATGGCACCTGCCACCACAGCACCCGAACAGGCACCAATGGACTGGATAATGACATTCTCACCCAGGGCATTCTTACGCTTGACGGCTGCTGAGACGCCCACAGCGATAATGGCAATGGGGATGGCGGCCTCAAACACCTGTCCGACTTTCAGACCGAGGTAGGCAGCGGCCGCAGAGAACACAATGGCCATCACAATACCCCATGAAACAGTCCATACATTCACTTCGGGGAACACCTTATTGGCCGGCATCACCGGCTGGTATTCCTCACCTTCTTTCAATTCGCGGAACGCACTCTCTGGCAGTTCCATTCTTTCTTTTTCTTCCATATTATTTCTTATTGATAGTTTTTTCTATTCGCTCCAAACCTTCCATGAGTTGCGAACGAGGACACGCCATGTTGATGCGGATGAAACCCTCGCCCCAAGTAGGACTGTACATGGTGCCACTCGACACCCATACCCCTGCCTCGTTGTAGAGACGGTCGGCCAGCTCATCGCTGCTCATGCCCGTCGCACGGATATCCACCCATGCCAAGTAGGTGCCTTCCAAAGGCATCACCTTCAACTGCGGCAGCTTTTCTGT
>JAILHP010000033.1 GCA_024695705.1 Prevotella sp.
AGAATCCAGATGACATCCTTATATATCTCTGTAGCAGTACCAAAGCCTTTCAGCGCCTTACGATAGCACACTCCGGAAGCAATATCTGTTGCTGACTGCACTCCGTCAAGCACACAGTTCTCAACATTCTGTATAGAACCTTCCGTTCCTTTTGCTGCCAACCATGAGTTTTTAACGGTCAGGTTAAGGGTACTACCAGATGTGCCAATGACTCCGTAATTACCGTTTGCAAAGACGGATGCATTATCAATGATAACTTCACCGTTAGGACCATAGATACCGATATTTCCTGAAAGAGTGGTCAACTTGGTTATATCAACGCCTTCACCCTTGATGGTAGTTTTCTTTTCAGTCTTTATGACAGAGCCCCTGGCGTTAGTAGAGAGAGCCAGCGTGTTCATGCCATTGAACTGAATATTCAGACCGTCCAGGTTTTTGTTCCACACCACGTTCATCAAGTCACCAGCAACTTCGGTCGTCATCTTCACTGCGTTAAAAGTCAGTGTCTTGTCGTTGTGGTTATACTTGATAGAACCTTCCGTCACACCGGCAGGTGTAATTGCCAACTCGCTGGTGTAACCAATACCCACTATGGCACCACCGACAAAAAGAGGAGCATCGGTCCTCACGACAGAGGCAACAGTTCCATCTGAATTAACAACCCGTTTGTTAGTGGTATCATAATAGCGACCATCAGTCAGGTAAGCATCGCTGCTGTCGAAGGAGGCAGAACTAAAACCTCTAACAGCAGCGGTGCCAGAAGAAGTAGTTGATATATCTAACACAGCTGTGGTAACACTCAGCTTAGAGGCATAACTATCACCTGTCTCTGCCACAAGACCAGCGTTCCTGCCGCTTACTGTCAGATACAGGTCAATAATCTTCAGATTCTTACCGTCTCGGACATAGACACCGGCTCTACCATCCACTGAACCGGTATATTTTATCGTAGCCCTGTCACCTGTATTAAACCTGCCACGTAGAGTCATGTCAGCATGATAGGAGAAGAACACGGTTTCAGATGTTGAGGTAAGCGTGTTGTTTCCAATAAATTTAACGGTAATAGCACTCGTACCAGTGTAATAAACCACACTTGACGAAGAACTGAGGGTAACATCGGTAAACGTCAGCGTAGAACCGTCCCAGTTAATGGTACCACTGCTCTGACCAGCACTTACATTACCTGTAGAGGTAACATTTACACCTGCAACCGTTAGACCGTAGTCTGTTGCGTAAGTTGCCATCACTCCTAACATGAGGAGGAAAAGACTGGTAAATACTTTTTTCATAATTGTAAAGTTTTAAGTTATACACATTATTATATATATATTGTCTCTTGATTATCATTTTGAGTATGTTTCTCGCTGCAAAGATACGAACTTTTTGTGAAAAACAGTTGACATTTTCGAGCAAAAATTTGACATTTTCGAGCAGGTGCGTTAAAAAATGCTAATACCGAAGCACTTTTGAGAGATTATAGGGGCGGGGAAGGTGGGTGAGGTAAAAAATCAGCGCCCGCAGCCAAGTAGAGGAGCGGACGCTGAAAAGATAAATACGTGCGATAAAAACTAAGGGAAAGACCCCTTATTTTGTAAGCTCAAAGCCTACACGAGCACCGTCGGCACTCTTGGCAAGCTTGCTGACTGCCTGAACAGCAGTCGTGTTGCTGACCTTACCTTCTTTCTGAAGGAGGTTGGTCATCTGCTTGGAGTCAAACATCAGACCCATTCCATTCGCTGTCCTTGTGACGTTTCCCTTAATGGATTCTGTAGCAGTATTGAGGACGATTTCACCGTTCTGGGAGTTATAAGTATAGGTTCCGCTGAATGGGATGCCGTTTACCTTAGCCGAGAACTTGTTTGCGTCAAGGAACGAGAAAGAAGTGTTGCTGCGATTGATGCCGATTGTGTTGTAGTTGCTGGCCAGCGACGAAGACATGTTGTTGATGGTAGTAGTACCTCCAGCCCTTGTCAGCGTCTGTTCTGTAGTAAAGGCAACACCAGGAGCATTGTAGTTCCAGCTGCCCAGAATGCCCGACTGATCAAATAGCGAGCCGCCGAACAGCACATTACCCAATACACTGCCAAGCACATCACCCCACACATTGCCGGTTGAACCGGTGGTGGAGGTAGTGCCCATTCCCGTTGTCATGCAGCTCGACAGCATCAGCGTCATGGCTGCAAGAAGTGTTATCATTGTTTTCTTCATAATGCTAATGATATTTAAAGGTCTGGTGGGGCCTTTTACGGCTGGCGGAGGTTCCACTTCGAGTTGTCACTCTTGAAGTCGTACTTGGCCAGGGTGGGAGTAGAGTCAGCTATGGAGTAGAGACAGTAGCACTGGTTGGGGCCGTCCTGTCCGGGAATGCTGTAAGGCATGATGCGGAAGGTGCCGTCTGTGAGCTGCTCAACACGCCAGAACTGTTCTGCACTATTGTCCAGCGGACGGGTAATCACCTCGAGGCCTTCAGTAGCCGTGAGGGCACGGTCGGTACCTGCGATGCAGATGGTGAAGAGCGGTCCGCACAGCGTACCCATGATGGGCTCGTCGTTCTTGCCCTTGGGTGCCTGCTCCTTAGTGATGGGCTTCACGTCCCACAGCTGGTGGGGACGGAACATATAGTCGGCACAGCGTACGGCAACGCTACCGGCAGGCCATGTGGTGCTGACATCTTCCAGCTTCTGGTCGGCCACGGGCACGATGGGCTCGTTGGGGTCGGTGCGCCAGCCGCCGCGACGGGGCAGGTCAATGCGCTGGAAATCGACAGCCATCTCCAGTGAGTAGCCGCGACGCTCGGAGAGGATGGCCAGCTTGCCGCCCTTGAAACGGTCAGCAGCAATGGGCCAGTCGTTCTTCCACAGCAGAGGACGGATACCGAGTACGGAACGTCCGCCCATGTCGAAGTCGGCCTCATAGTGGCATGACATGATTTCCACACCTTCGTCGATGATGGTACGTCCGAAGTGACCAGGTCCGCAGACACGGTCGCCGGCTGTGATAACCAGACGTCCGCCGCCGTGGAACATGTCACGGCCTACGTTATCGACATAGGGTCCCTCGACGGAACGTGAACGGCCCACCACGATGTTGTAGGTGGAGTTGACGCCGTCGCAGCAGGTGCCGTGGGTGCCCAGCAGGTAGTACCATCCGTTGTTGAAGATGAGAGCTGATGCCTCGCAGTCGATGGCGATGTCCTTCTCGACGTTGCCCTTCACGCGCTCACCCGTAGTGGGGTCCAGCTCGATGAGGCGGATATTGCCGAAGTAGGTACCGTAGGAAGCCCAGAGGCGTCCTGTGGTGGGGTCGAGCAGCAGCGAGGGGTCGATGGCGTCGCAGTCTTCCATGCCGTCGCTGGATGCCACCTCAATGGCGGTGGTCCACTTGAACTTGGGTGACTTCGGGTCGAGGGCATCGTTCCACATGGTGAGGATGCGTCCGTTGTGGCCTCCGAAGAGTCCGCCGCCCGTAGCACCGTAGATGCAGAGGTAACGGTCGCCAATCTTCATGATGTCAGGGGCTGCGCCACCGCCGGGACGGTCGGCACCGCTCTTCCACGACCATCCGTCGTCAGACATCAGTCCGCCGCCGCCCGTGCCGAAGGTGAAGTACTTGCCTTCACTCTCCACAATGGTTGAGGGGTCGTGAATGTAGGGGGCACCCGTTTGCGCAGCTACGCTGCTAAATGACAAATGAAATACGATAAATGATAAACCAAACAAATATTTTGTTTTCATAATGCTATATGCTTAATCTGTAATCCGTAATCTCTAATCCTTAACCTTCACTGTATAACCCTTAACCGGTTTGCCGTCGTTGTCGATGAAACGGACACAGAAGTCGCTGAGACCGGGACCGTTGATCAGGGCGAAGCGCAGCACGTTGCGGCCCTTCTTCAGGTTGATGCGCGGAGAGACGCAGTCGTCTTCCACCATACGGCGGTCGCCGTCGAGCGTGAGCACGCGTTCTCCGTTGAGCCACCACATGGAAGCTCCGTTGGAACCTACGGCCAGACGGACGTTGGTCATATCCTCAGGACTGTCGATGACAGTGACGCCCCAGAACAGGGAGTTGTAGGGCTGACAGCCGTTCAGCTCGGCAAAGCGGAACACCTTGACGTTATAGGTCTCGCTATTGATGGCGTGCCAGCGCAGGTTCTGCTTGACGGTCTTGACCGTCTCCTGACCTGTTGACCTTCTCATGTCGGTAGGTCCGGCAGCCAGTTCCGTACCGGTCGCCGTCACCTTCTCACCGTCGCGGGGCAGACGTTTGTCGTCGAACTGTCCCTTGAAGTACTCCTTGTTGAGGTTCTCGTTGAGATAGCTCTCGGTGAGGATGATGTTGGAACGCACATTGTAGCTGACAGGCTCCAACAGCATCCAACGGCGGATGAATCCGTTGTCGTCGGGCTGGGCGGGAGCCGCATTGGGAGCTACGGCAGAGAAGTAGTTGAGGCGGTTCTTAAACTGTACCCAGTCAATGCTGACGCCTTCGCCTTCGCAGGTCACGACGAGGTCAGAAACACCCTGTGGCACATACTCCAGCGGAGCCGTCATGGTGAGCCACTGGCCGCTCTGGTCGCGGCGGAACGGACCCATTTCCGTGATAACCGTCATGGTGAACTTGGCGAGGACCTTGCCATTGGCATTCTTCTCACGCAGGTAGAACTGGGTGTTGGCCATAGCCGAGGCACATACCGTGACGTAGGCTGCGCTCTTCAGGCTGCTGAAGTCCACGTCTTTGTAGCAGATCCAGCTGCCCTTAGCAGGCAGGGTGGCCTGATAGCTGCGGAAAGTGTTGACTGTGTCGATGAGTGCCGTCGTCACGTCGGCACTGGCGCTGCTGTAGCGGTCAACGTCAATGCGAGAGGTGGCAGGATTTATGCCTACGCCACGCATGGTGGGCTTCACCTCCTGAATGGTGCCGTCAGCATTGAAGGTCACCTTCTCAGCGCATACCGAGCGGCGCTTGTCGTCGCGGGGCGAGAAGTCGTTGTGATGGTAGAAGAGGTACCACTGGCCCTTGTACTCCACGAAACTGTGGTGGTTGGTCCAGCAGCCGTTGGCATGTTCTGCCATGATGATGCCCTTGAAGTCCCAGGGACCGAGGGGCGACTTGGACATGGCGTAGGCCAGCGTCTCAGTGGGGTTCTTGCCGTCGCTGGTATCGCCGCGTACCCAGGGGAACGTCAGGTAGTACCAATCGCCGCGACGGAAGACGTGGGGACCTTCCTTGAAACCGTCGGGCAGACCTTTCATCTCCTCGCCGGCCACCTTCATGGGCGGCATTTCGGGCATGCCGTCGCGTCTGGGCATCTTCACTTCCTGCAGCTCGCCGTCAATCTCCAGCATGTTGTCCTTCAGCTTGGCGCCGCGGATGCCCATGCCACTCCAATAGATGTAGGCCTTGCCGTCGTTGTCAACCAGGACGGTGGGGTCGATGCCCGTCACGCCCTTGATGGGTTCCTGTTCCAGTGTGAAGGGACCCTCCGGACGGGTAGCCGTAGCCACGCCGATGGCAAATCCACGGCCTGATTTCGGAGCATTGGGGAAGTAGAAGTAGTACTTTCCGTTCTTCGTAACACATTCCGGTGCCCACATGGAGTAGCCGGTGGGGTTGCCCCAGGGCACTTTCTCCTGAGAGACGATGACACCATGGTCGGTCCAGTCGGTAAGGTTCTCCGAAGAGAAAACGTGGTAGTCGGCCATGCAGAACCAGTCCTGTCGCTGTCCTTCGGGCGGGAAGATGTCGTGCGAAGGATAGACATACACCTTATCATTAAATACGCGCGCGGTAGGGTCGGCGGAGAAGATATGCCGAATCACCGGGTTCTGCGCGAGCGCAGCTAATGGTAAAACAGACAAAAGAAGAATGCCAAACAGCAGACTCTCCCCCAGCCCCTCCCTGTGAGGGAGGGGAGATAATACCTTATGCAATATTCTTTTTAACTTCATTTTATAATTTCATTTTTATTATTCATCTTTCATTGGTAACCTCTCCCCTCCCTCCAGGGAGGGGTAGGGGGAGAGTCTTTTTCTTACTTCTTAAACAGTAGCGGAGCCATCTCACGCAGGCTACGACGCCAGGTGAGGAACTCGTGGGCTGTGCCTTCGGAGATTAAGCCATGGGCATTGTAGCCGGCAGCCTTCAGGGCCTCAACCGACTGATTGATGCCGTCAGGATTCTCCTTTGAGCCGCAGCTCTCGAAGATAACGCGTACCACGTTCGGGTCTTTAATCTCGTCGGGCATATAGGTGCCGCCGCTCAGCAGACCCCAGTAGCCGAACACCTCGGGACGGCGCAGGGTGATGAGCTTCGTCTCCATACCGCCCATTGAGAGACCGGCCATAGCGCGGTTCCACTTGTCGGCCTTGGTCAGGAAGTTGGCATCGATGAAGGGAACGAGCTCGTCAACGAGCACTGTCTCAAACTCCTTGGCGGTGAACTGACCGATGGTGCCGAACTTGAAGTCGTTGGTCAGACCGTATGCCATCACGATGATGAAGGGCTTGATGGTGCCGTCGGCAATCATGTTGTCCATGATGAGACCGGCATGACCCTGCTTGCCCCAGCTGGTCTCATTCTCACCCCAGCCGTGCTGCAGATAGAGCACGGGGAAGCGCTCCTGAGTAGCCTTGGCGCCCTTGCCAATGAGCTTGCCGTACGTGGGAGGCAGATAGACCATAGCGGTCTGCATCTTGCCGAGGCTCGGTGAGTAGAACTGCACTTCCTGAATGTTTCCGTGAGGAATGTCGGTACGCATGGCATAGAAGTCCTGGTCGGGAGCAGGGATCTCGATACCGCTCTCCCAACGGCAGGAACCGAAGTAGTTGTGGGTTCCGGGGTCGTTGAACACACCACCGTCAATGGTCAGGTGATAGTAGTGGAAACCAGGATCCATCGGGCCTTCCGTGGTGCCGGTCCATATACCGTCCTTGTCCTTGCGAAGTACCGTGCCGCCACGTCCGCCGAGTCCGAGGCTGACGATCACCGACTTGGCATCGGGAGCCTCCACGCGGAAGCGGGCATAACCCTCGCTGTTGACCATGGGATACTCCTGACCAGGCTGGTTCATGGGGTTGGGAACGAAGTCTTCCTTCGGTACGCGGTTGTCGTTTCTGGCATCGAAGTCACGGATAATCTGCAGCGAGCGCTTGGCCTTGAAGTTCTCATCGAACGGCAGCGGGTGGTTGCCCGTACCGAGCCAGGAGTCCTTATCGCTGAGGTTCCAGAACGTTACGTTCTTGATGACGTCCTTATGCTTGCGGAAAACCTTGAAGAGACGGTTGTACTGGTCTTCCTGCAGGGTGGCCATGTAGGCGGGCTGGGGCTTTACCTCGCCGCGGGCAAACATCAGCTGACCACCGCTTTCAGTGTTGGTACGCAGGTCAAGCTCGGTGATATGGATGATATTGACAATCTCGCTGAAACGGTTGATGGCCTTTTCCAACTGATCCTCGTCGGGGAAGTAGATGTTGTAGTGGCCCTGCATTCCGATACCGTCGATGGGCACACCGGCATCCTTCATCTTCTTCACCATGTTGTAGATACGCTCGCGCTTGCCCTCATCCACGCAGCTGTAGTCGTTGTAAATCAGCACACCTGTTGGGTCGGCCTCACGTGCAAATTCGAAGGCTTTGGCAATGAACTCGTCGCCGCAAAGCTGGAAGTGTTTGCTCTGACGATAAGGACTGGGAGCAGCAGCACCTGGACGGAACGAACGGAACATCATGTTGTCGTCGGCCATGGCCTCGTTTACTACGTCCCAAGCATACACCACGTCCTTGTAGCGGTTAACCACAGTATGGATGTGCTCGCGCAGACGCTCGTAGAACACCTCTTTCTTCACGGGTTTGCCCTTCTTGTCAACAAACATCCAGTCAGCAAACTGAGAGTGCCAGCAGAGGCAGTGGCCGCGCATCTTGATGCCGTTCTGACGGCAGAAGTCGGCAATCTTGTCGGCCTTCTCGAAGTTCCATACGCCTTCCTGCGGATGAATCTCACCGGGCTTCCAGTCGTTCTCGGCTGTCACGCTGTTGAACTGCTTCTTGATAATCTCAATCTGAGCAGGATCAGTGATGTTCCGCTGGTTGACGGCAACGCCAATGGTGAAATAATCCTTGTAGGCATCCTTCAGGCCGGGGCCTGCTGAATAGTCAATGGGGCGTCCC
>JAILHP010000171.1 GCA_024695705.1 Prevotella sp.
AGGGTGGTCTTACCGGTACCCGAACCGCCCATGATAGCCAACAGCTCTCCGCTGACGAGCGTAAAGCTCATGTCGTGCATGCCGTTGTCGCTGTTCGGGAAACGGAAGTTGATGTTGTTGCCGCAGAACGTCACGGGGTGTTTGATTCCTTTGTTCTCGCCCCGGTTCTCGTATGCCCTGATGATGGACGAGTAATAGACGGGCTGCGCATAGGCACTCTTCAGCACGCTGCTCTGCTGCCATACCTGGTAGGTGCCGGGCAGCACCGGTACGTCGTTCAGGAGAACGATGTCGGATTGTGATTTAGAGGATTCTGCCTTCTGATCAGTTCCCTTCAGATAACTGAAGATGAGAAGTCCGGAGTGGGGGTCGGCCAAAGTCTTCAGGGTGCCTGAGATGCCGTCAATGTGGTGCATCATGACACGCTCCGTCGGACGGTTGCTGACGAAGTCGGCAAAGGCTTTGTACTGACTGTCAGGGATATGGAACTGCCGGGCCATGGTGTCGAACATGGTGACGGCCTGCAGACCGTCGTCGCTGCAGAACTCCATGAGACGCAGCAGCAGCAGGGCCTCTTCGTTCCTGCGGATCTTTCCGTGCAGGGTGGAGCAGATGCTATTCACCGTCTCCTCACTGTTCAGGTCATCCGTCATCTCGTACGCCATGCGCATGTCGCTGTACAGGTCGAGATAAAGGTCAATGTTGCGGATTCCGAAATGATGACGTAAATAGCTCACGAGCATTTCCTTTGCCCGTGTCTCATCTACCTGCTCTTCCTTACCAAACAAAGCAAACAGACTGATGAAACTGGATAATATGACGTCAGTCATTTCTTTATTTCAAATTGCAAATGTATTAAAAAACTATGAGTACACCTCTATAGATGCAGTTAAAAATCATTAAAACGCCTTTTAGACAAGTTTCTTTCGTAGCGTCAGCACGTTCTTGCCGTCAATGCGCTCGTAGTTGATGCTGTCCATGATCTGGCGCATCAGATGGATGCCGAGGCCGCCGATGGGCCTCTCTTCCGCACTCATAGTCGTATCGACCGCGGTCTTCGCCGTCGGGTCGAAGGGTATGCCCCAGTCGCTGATGGTGAACTTCAGACGTCGCTCGTTGGCCTGTGCCTCGATATCCACATTTCCTCGTGTGCCGGCAGCATAGGCATAGCTCATGACGTTGACCACCGCCTCCTCAAGTGCCAGGTTCAGACTCATCGTTGTGCTCATGTCCAGTCCTAAGGTCTCGCATACCTCGCTGACGAACGACTCCAGCTGTGGGACCTGGTCAATGTTGTTAGGCAGGGTCATCGTACGCTGCAGACGGATGTTCTGGTCTTTCAGACGGGTATATTGGATGGCGAGCATGGTGAGGTCGTCGCTCTGGTCGGCATTGCCAACGAAGTGGTTGACGGCATCGGCCATCTTTTCTATGAACAGTTTGGGGTTACGTTCACTTTGCCTTGCCACCTCAATGATTCTGTCTTCCTGGAACTGCTCATGGCGGGTGTTCTCGGCCTCGGTCAGTCCGTCGGTGTATAGGAAGATGGTGGTCAGCGGGTCAATCATGGTTTCCTGGGCAACAAACTTCCATTCATCCACAACGCCTACGGGCAGATTCGACTGGCAGGGCAGGATCCCGATGCCGCTGTCACCGTGGAGCAGTGGTGCATCATGGCCGCCGTTGCAGTAACGCAGTCGGCCGGTGGGCAGGTCAAGCACACCGAGGAACAGCGTGACAAACATGTTCGACTCATTGTCCTGTGAAATGGCACGGTTGATGATGCTCATGATACGGTCTGGCTGTGACTCATGGGACGAGACGGTACGGAACAGCGTACGGGTAACGGCCATGACGAGTGAAGCCGGCACACCCTTGCCGCTGACGTCGCCGATGCAGAAGAAGAGCTTCTCGTCGCGGATGTAGAAGTCGTAGAGGTCACCACCCACTTCTTTGGCCGGGGTCAGCAGACCGAAGATGTCAATCTCATTGCGGTCAGGGTAGGGCGGGAAGATCTTGGGCAGCATCGACATCTGGATATTGCTGGCAATCTGCAGCTCATTCTCTATCTGGGCCTTGGATGCCGTGGTATCCTTGAGCTCCTCAATATATTGGGTGAGCGAGAGCTGCATATTGGTGAACGACTGGCTGAGCTTGCCAATCTCGTCTTCTTTGTTTGTTGGTGTCAGGGTCTGGTCAAACTGTCCGGAGGCGATGGTCTCAGCCTGAAGAGCCAGTGACCTCAGAGGTTTCAGTTGTTTCTTGATGATGCTTCTGAAGACAAAGAGCATGATGCCCAGTCCGATAATCAGGATGGCGATAACGGTGTTCACCAGCCTTAGGTAGCTGCCGAAGATGTCGCTCTCGCTGCAGACGATGGCTACGCTCCATCCCGTGGTTCCCAATGGTTTGTAGAATACGTAGCAGTCCTGACCGTCAATCTTCATCTGACGCATGCCTTCCTCACCGGCCTGCATGGCGTGTCCGAGATTGGTAATGGCGGAATCGGGTTCCAGCAAGGTCTCCGTGAAGATGGACTGATAGAACAGCTTGGTGGTGTCAGGGTGTACGAAGAACGTGCCGCTCTGCCCAATCATCATGCTGTAGGAATGGGGATAGGGCTTGACGGCAGAGATGGTGTTTGACAGCCAGTCCAGCGACAGGTCAACAGAGATGGTCCCCACGTAATTGCCTTTTCCATCCTTCAGCGGCTTGCAATAGGAAATGATACGCTCGGGGTTGAATTCTTCGTCAATGCTCAAGTCCGTGAAAGGTTCTGTCCAGCATGGACGGTCAAGCAGCTTGGGCAACTGATACCAGTCCATGGAGAAATACTCATAGTACTCGTCACCTTCTTGCGTTGTGGTGATTTCGCCGTTCTTGTTGATGGAGTAGGCGGAGAAATAACGTCCACGGTCCTTGAAGTAGTAGGGTTCGAACGCAATGGAACAGCCGTTCAGGTCGGGATTGTTCTGCAGGATGCGGTAGCTATAGACAAACATAGAGTCGGGCGCATCCAGATGGCGTGCCACCAGCCAGTCGGTATTGTTGGTGGCCACCTCCACCTTCGTTAGGATGGTATTGACGCGCTCAGCGGTGTTCTCCAATATCTGAGTGGCGTGGTTGATGGCTTCCTGTCGCACGGCCTTAACCGACTGAATGAACATAAAGCCGATGGCAACCAAAAAGATGAAGGCTGCGAAAAACACTATCCACAGACTAAGACGTGTGGAAAGCGACTGCTGGGAATGCTTGATAGGATTTTTCATAGGCTTGGATTATTTGGCTATTAGTTCGTCGTAGGAGATTTCCCGCGACAACATGTTATTTTCATACATCAGTGTGTTGGCTTGTTTCACCATGTCGGGGCGCAGACGGAACTCTCGTTTTCCTGTCTCACGGTTAACTTGTAACCTGAGTATCTCGTCGAGCATGAGCTTCTGCAAGATACGGTTAGTGGCAATATGCTCTTTCTGCACATAGCTCATCACAATGTCGAGCGCTTCTTTAGGATGGGCAGCTGCCCATTCCCAACCTTTCTTGCTGGCAGCGGCAAAACGACGGGCCTGTTCACGGTGGCTCTCATAATAGGAACGGGTCATATAGACACCGTCTTCCTGGATGTTGTAGCCGTGGTCACAGAAACGATAGACGTTGCTTTCGTTCAGCGTGATGCCCGTCTGCAACAGCTGGTAGTACTCGTTATAGCTCATGGCCAGCGTGGCGTCGATGGCCCCAGACACAAACAGGTTGATATTGCTGGCAAAGGGTACCCACTGATAGTTCAGGCCTTCCTTCATGCTCATGCAGATGGCTATCTGACCGAAGCCGGAACTCCAGATGCCCACCTTCTCGCCTTTTTGCTGAAGGGGATTCTTGTTCTTGCGTGACACAATGATCAGACCATTGTTCATCGAGGTCTGGAGAATGTTGACCAGGGGAACACCGTAGTCCATGATGTCCAATGCCTGAGCCAGTTGCAGCGTTGTCGCATGGCTCTCGTTGTTTTGAACACGTCTCATGGCCGGCTGGGTGACTGACGGATGGACAATCTCAACATTAATCCCTGACTCCTTATAAAACCCTTTCTCCTGAGCAACATAGTAACCGGCAAACTGAGCTTGTGCCGTCCATTGGGGCGTGAAGATGAACTTTTCTTGCGCCGCTGCGTGGCTAAATGATATATGATAAATGATAAATGATAAACCAATTACCATTAACCATCTAACATTTACCATTAAACATTTAACATTAAACATTAAACATTTAACATTAAACATTAAACATTTATTCTTCATCGCACTCATCTTTATCATTTATCATTTATCATTTCTCATTTATCATTTATCATTTATCATTTATCATTTAGGGCGAAGCCCGCTTATTTCTCATTTAGGGCAAAGCCCGCCAAATACTTCCTAAGCGTCAGCACATTCTTGTTGTTGACGCGTTCGTAATTGATGCTGTCCATGATCTGACGCACCAGATGGATGCCCAGACCGCCGACAGGCCGTTCCTCTAACGACAAGGTGGTATCTACCTCCTGCTTGGCCGTCGGGTCAAAAGGTATGCCCCAGTCAGTAATGGTGAACTTCAGACGCTCCACATTACAGTTGGCTGAGACGTTGATTTCACCGACCGTACCCATGGGATAAGCGTAGTCCATGACATTGACCACCGCTTCCTCAAGCGCCAGGTTGAGGCTCATCGTTGTACTCATGTCGAAGCCCACGGTCTCGCACACCTCCTCGACGAAAGCAGCCAGACGAGGTACCTGTTCCACATCGTTGGGCAGTGAGAGGTCGCGTTGCAGAATGAGGTTCTTGTCCTGTTCATGGGTATATTGGATGGCCAGCATGGTGAGGTCGTCGCTCTGCTCTGCACCGCCCACGAACTGATGGACAGCGGTGGTCATCTGCTCCAGCAGTTCCTTGGGATGGCGGTCCGCCTGTTGGGCTGCGTCAATAATCCGCTGTTCCTGGAACTGCTCATGACTGATGTTCTCGGCCTCGGTCAGTCCGTCGGTATAGAGGAAGATGGTAGTATTGGGATGGATTACCACTTCCTGAGGCACGAATTTCCAGTCGGCCTCAATGCCGACGGGCAGGTTCGGCTCGCAGGGCAGATAGCCGATGCCTTCGTCGCCGATGAGCAGCGGCGATTCGTGACCGGCATTGCAGAAACGCAGACGTCCGGTAGGCAGGTCTAGCACGCCCACGAAAAACGTGACGAACATATTTGACTCGTTGCCGTCGGAAATGGCGTTATTGAGGGCATAGACAATGCGGTCAGGTGCTGTGGTGTGGGCAGCAATGTTACGGAAGAGTGTGCGGCTGACTGCCATGACCAAAGAGGCGGGAACGCCCTTGCCTGACACGTCGCCGATGCAGAAGAACAGCTTCTCGTCACGCAGGAAGAAGTCGTACAAGTCGCCGCCAACCTCTTTGGCAGGGGTCAGGGCACCGTAGATGTCAATGTCGTTACGCTCGGGATAGGGCGGGAAGGTCTTGGGCAGCATAGACATCTGGATGCTGTGGGCAATCTGCAACTCGCTCTCTATGCGACCTTTCGCTTCGTTGACAGTCTTCAGTTGCTCCATGTGGCTGGTCAGCGACATCTGCATGGCTTTGAACGAGTCATGCAGACGGCGCATCTCGTCCTTGGTAATGATGATGGGCAACTTCGCCTGGAAATTACCTTTGGCCACCTCGTCGGCCGACTGTGCGAACAACTCCAACGGTCGTGTTACCGACTTGATGGTGCCGTGGGTAAAGACAAAGAGGAGAATCACACCCACAGCCATGATGATAAGAATAATAATGCCCGTAGCAAGTGCCGGTGCCAAGATGTCTACAAGAGGGCAGACCACGGCCATCGACCAGCCGTTGACATCATGAAGAGAATCAAAGCTGACAAATTTGATTTCACCGTCTTTTTTGATGGTCCTCCATTTGCTTTTCCCCTCCATCATCTCCTTGATGATCATGTTATCACGCTCTGTTTCCGTCTGTTTGACTAAATCCGCAATATTTTGGGTTAGCACATAGTCTTTATTGGGGTGGGAGATAATGGTCCCTTTTTTCGAGATGATGAAAAAGTAGGCTCTGTCAGAAACGTCATCTCTGAGGGGTTCGATATCGATAGACTGTGTCAACTGGTCGAGTGTCATATCAGCTGTGATAACGGCATACACTTCACCTTTTGCATCCTTTAGCGGATAGGAGTAGGTGACCATCGCCATCTCGCCACCTCCCTGGTCGAAGTAGGGCTCGCTCCAGCAGGGCTCGCCAGTTTCTTTCGGCTTCTTGTACCAGTCCATCTGGAAATAGTCATAGTCCTTTTGTCCTAACTGCTTTGCTTGGATGGTTCCCGTACTGTCGCGGTAGGCATAGGCTGCGTAGTACTTGCCCTTATTCTTGAAGTAGTTAGGCTCGAAGGCGATGGCAGAACCGGAAATCAAGGGGTTGAGCTCGACAATGTAAGATGTCAGCTCGTACATGACCTGCGGATCATCAAGATTCTCTGCGACATCCGGCGTGTTGTTGTGGACAACGGCCTCTACGACATGCAAATCTCCTTTGAGACGCATCTCAATAACGTCAATATACGTTCCTAAACGCCTGCCTTCTTCTACCATAAGAACGAGACTGGTGAAGCAGAAAATCACGGCCAGAAGAGTTGCATAGATAAAAAACACCGTCACCAGCACCTTAAATGTAAGGCGCCGGGAAAACGATTGTGATATGTTCGGTTTAGGAAATTTCATAGGCTATGTGATTCAATGCTCACGAAAGGAAGCCTAACAGCGCTCCTGCTGCCACGGCAGAGCCGATGACACCGGCCACGTTCGGACCCATGGCATGCATGAGCAGGAAGTTGTGGCGGTCGTACTCCAGTCCGAGGTTGTTGGAGATGCGGGCTGCCATGGGCACTGCCGATACGCCGGCATTGCCAATGAGCGGATTGAGCTTCTTGTCTTTCGGCAGGAAGAGGTTCATCAACTTGACGAAGCAGACGCCGCTCATCGTGGCAACGATGAAGGCACAGGCTCCGATGAAGAAGATGAAGATGGTGTTCATGCTCAGGAACTCAGAGGCCTGCGTGGAGCAGCCTACGGTAAGTCCCAGAAGCATGACGACGATGTCGTTGAGGGCTGCTCCGGCGGTCTTTGCCAGACGGGTGGTCTTGCCACTCTCCTTCAGCAGGTTGCCGAAGAACAGCATACCGAGCAGCGGCAGTCCGCTGGGTACGATGAACGTGGTGAGCAGCAGTCCGATGATGGGGAAGAGGATGCGCTCGGTCTGTGAAACCTGACGGGCAGGCTTCATCTTGATGACACGCTCCTTCTTGGTGGTGAGCAGACGCATGAGTGGCGGCTGGATCAGGGGCACAAGGGCCATGTAGGAATAGGCACAGACGGCGATAGCACCCATGAGGTTGGGCGACAGCTTCGACGACAGGAAGATGGCCGTCGGTCCGTCGGCACCGCCGATGATGGCGATACCTGCTGCCTGGTTAGGCTCGAAACCTAAGGCAAGTGCCGTCATGTAGGCTCCGAAGATACCGAACTGAGCGGCAGCTCCGATGAGCACCAGCTTGGGGTTGGCGATGAGGGCGGAGAAGTCTGTCATGGCACCGATGCCGAGGAAGACCAGCGGCGGGTACCATCCTAACCGCACACCCTGATAGAAGAAGTTGAGCACGGAGTTGTCCTCGTAGAGTCCGATTTCCAAACCGGCGTCTGCACGGAAAGGAATGTTGCCCAGGATGATACCAAGGCCGATAGGTACGAGCAGGAGCGGCTCAAAGTCTTTACGGATAGCCAGATAGATCAGCACCATTCCGACGACAATCATGATGAGGTTTCCTGCCGTAGCGTTGGCAAACCCCGTGTAGGTCAGGAACTCATTGAAGTTTTCGGCTATGAAGTTTGTAAATCCCATAATT
>JAILHP010000176.1 GCA_024695705.1 Prevotella sp.
CCTCAATTTTCCAAATGTTCTTCAGTGTCTCTATTAACTTCTTCATTGTCTTGTTTAGATTATAGTTGCATTACCACCAACTGCCTTGATAGCCTCTTCGGCAGTCTTTGAGAAAGCGTTAGCCTCGACATCGACCTTAGCCTTCAACTCACCATTACCGAGGACTTTCACCAGTTCCTTACCATTGGTCAGGCCGGCAGCTACCAGCTCTGCAATACCAATCTTGGTAAGCTTCTTCTCCTCTGCCAGTTTCTGCAGAGTAGAGAGGTTGACGGCGAAGTACTCCTTGTGGTTGATGTTCTTGAAGCCAGACTTCGGAACACGACGCTGCAAAGGCATCTGACCACCTTCGAAACCAATCTTCTTCTTGTAACCTGAGCGAGCCTTGGCACCCTTGTGACCACGGGTAGAAGTACCACCGAGACCTGAACCAGGACCACGGCCAATTCTACGACGTGAGTGAGTTGAACCCTCAGCTGGCTTTCAAGTATGTAGTTTCATAATCGTATCGTTTTAAATAGTTATAATATTAATCGATTACCGTCACCAGATGGTGAACCTTGCGAATCATACCACGGATAACGGGAGTATCCTCCTTCTCAACAACCTGAGAAATCTTGTGGAGGCCCAGAGCCTCGAGGGTACGCTTCTGATCTACGGGATAACCGATCTTGCTCTTAATCTGCTTAATCTTAATTGTTGCCATAGTTCTTTTCTCCTTTATCCATTAAACACTTTATCCATACTGATACCACGAGTTCCAGCCACGGTGTAAGCATCGCGCATCTGGCTCAGTGCCAGAATAGTAGCCTTCACCAGGTTGTGGGGGTTAGAAGAACCCTTCGACTTTGCGAGGATATCCTTCACACCAACGCTCTCCAATACGGCACGCATAGCACCACCGGCAACCAGTCCGGTACCGGCAGCAGCCGGACGGAGGAATACCTGAGCACCACCGAAGTGAGCTTCCATCTCATGAGGAATCGTTCCTTTCAGTACAGGAACCTTAACCAAGTTCTTCTTGGCTGCCTCGACACCCTTTGCAATAGCAGCGGTGACTTCACCAGCCTTGCCAAGTCCCCAGCCGATTACGCCATTGCCGTCACCGACAACAACGATAGCTGCGAATGTAAAGGTGCGACCTCCCTTAGTTACCTTAGTAACACGGTTGATGGCAACCAGTCTGTCCTTTAACTCAACGTCACTATTTGTTTTAACTCTGTTCATTGCCATAATCGTTTAAAATTTAAGTCCACCTTTACGTGCTGCATCTGCAAGTGACTTCACACGGCCGTGATAGAGATAGCCGTTACGGTCGAAGACGACTGCCGTGATACCGGCTGCCTGGGCCTTCTGGGCAACGAGCTCGCCTACCTTCTCAGCCTGCTGGATCTTCGGCATAGCCTCCATACCCAGGGAAGATGCGGATGCAAGTGTTTTACCTTCCAAATCGTTAATTATCTGAACGTAAATCTGCTTGTTGCTGCGGAATACGCTCATGCGGGGACGCTCGGCTGTGCCGAATACGTTCTTGCGAATTCTATATTTGATCTTAATTCGTCTTTCTACTTTCTTCGTTGTCATAATCTTTAATGTTTAATCTTTAATGTTTAATTTTCAAGATTACTTCGCTGCGGCTGACTTACCCGACTTGCGGCGGATAACCTCACCCTTGAACAGAATACCCTTGCCCTTATAAGGCTCCGGCTTGCGGAAAGAACGAATTTTTGCGCAGATAAGACCGAGCAGCTGCTTGTCAGCCGACTCCAGGATAATCTGCGGGTTCTGGTTACGCTCCATCTTGGTCTCAACCTTCACTTCCTGGGGAAGCTGGATGAAAATGGGGTGCGTATAACCGAGTGAGAACTCAATGAGGTTGCCCTGATTGCTGACACGGTAACCGACACCAATGAGCTCAAGCTCCTTCTTGTAACCCTCGCTGACACCTACCACCATGTTGTTGACCAGTGCACGATAGAGACCATGGAAGGCCTGCTTCTGCTTCTGGTTCACGGGGCTCTTCTCGTCAACCTCGAACGTTACCTGACCATCTTCCACCTTCATGATGATGGAGGGATCTACCTTCTGGGAAAGCTCTCCCTTCGGGCCTTTCACTGTAACGACACCGTCCTTGTCCTGAGCGATTGTCACTCCGGCAGGAATACTAATTGGCAATTTTCCTATTCTTGACATAATTCAGGTCCTCCAATTAATAAACGTAGCAAAGCACCTCGCCGCCAATCTTCAGCTGCGAAGCCTCCTTGTCTGTCATTACACCTTGGGATGTAGATAAGATGGCTATACCTAATCCGTTAATTACTCTCGGCATGTCCTTGTAACCGGTATATTTGCGAAGACCGGGAGTGGACACTCTCTTCAGGCACTTGATAGCATTCTCACGCGTAGCGGGATCATACTTCAGAGCAACCTTGATAGTACCTTGCGGGCCATCCTCGATGAACTTGTAGTTCAGAATGTAGCCCTTCTCAAAGAGGATCTTTGTGATTTCCTTCTTCAAGTTAGACGCAGGAACCTCAACCACACGGTGGTTGGCCATGATGGCGTTTCTGAGTCTGGTCAGATAATCTGCTATTGGATCTGTCATAAAAAAATGATGTTTAATTAATCGGGACTCCCCCGACAATATTAAAAAATAAATACTCTTCTCGGTTTACCAGCTTGCCTTCTTCACACCGGGAATCAGACCGCTTGATGCCATCTCACGGAACTGAATACGGCTAAGACCGAACTGGCGCATGTATCCCTTGGGACGACCGGTCAGCTTGCAACGGTTGTGCAGGCGGATGGGGTTGGCGTTGCGGGGAATGCTCTGCAGCTTGCGGGCTGCCTCATAAGCGGCCATGGCACCCTCGTCAGTCGTCACGTCGGCAGTGGCGATGATCTTCTTCAGGGCGGCACGTTTCTCAGCGTAGCGAGCTACCAGCTTGGCACGCTTCACCTCACGGGCTTTCATTGATTCTTTTGCCATATCTCTTAATCGTTTTTAGCGTTCTTAAACGGCAGACCGAAAGCCTTGAGCAGTGCATAGCCTTCCTCGTCAGTCTTTGCAGAGGTAACAAAGGTGATGTTCATGCCCTGGATGCGATCTACTGAATCGATGTTAATCTCGGGGAAAATAATCTGCTCCTGAATACCCAGGGTGTAGTTGCCACGACCGTCGAACTTGCTCTCAATACCCTTGAAGTCACGGATACGGGGAAGGGCAACACGCACGAGCTTCTCAAGGAACTCATACATACGCTCACGACGCAGGGTTACCATGACGCCGATGGGCATCTTCTTACGGAGCTTGAAGTTGGCGATGTCCTTACGTGAGTAAGTGGCAACGGCCTTCTGGCCCGTAATGGCGGTAATCTCGTTGATGGCTACATCAATGATCTTCTTGTCCTGAGTAGCATCACCCAGACCCTGGTTGATGACAATCTTCTTCAACACGGGAATCTGCATGGCAGAGCTGTAGTTGAACTGCTTCTTCAATGACGGAGCGATCTGCTCATTATACGTCTTCTTAAGTTGTGCTGTATTCATTACTTAATCTCCTCCCCTGACTTTTTAGCGATACGGATGACATTCTTTCCTTCGTGCTTGATAGCCACACGGGTAGCCTTGCCGCTCTTAGGATCGATTAGACTCAGATTAGAAATGTGAATAGGAGCCTCCTGCTTCACAAAACCACCTTGAGGATTCTTGGCGTTGGGCTTCGTGCTCTTGTTGATGATGTTCACACCCTCAACAATGGCGCGCTGCTTCTCGACTAAGACCTTCAGCACCTTACCAGTCTTGCCCTTGTCCTCACCGGCCAGGACTACAACTGTATCGTTTTTCCTAATTTTCAACTTATTCATTTCTCTTTTCTTTTAAATATTAAAGAACCTCAGGTGCCAAAGAAACGACTTTCATATTCACAGCACGGAGCTCACGGGCAACGGGGCCGAAGATACGGCTGCCGCGAAGCTCACCGGCATTGTTCAGGAGTACGCAAGCATTGTCGTCGAAGCGGATGTACGAGCCATCAGCGCGGCGGATTTCCTTCTTGGTACGAACAACCAAAGCCTTTGATACTGCACCCTTTTTAACGTCACTGGTCGGGATTGCGTTCTTGATAGCAACGACAATCACGTCACCTACGCTGGCATAGCGGCGGCGGGTACCGCCCAGCACGCGAATGCAGAGAGCCTCGCGGGCACCGCTGTTATCAGCAACTGTAAGTCTTGATTCTGCTTGTATCATAATTACTTAGCTTTTTCAACAATTTGAACTAATCTCCATCTCTTTGTCTTCGACAGAGGACGGGTTTCCATAATGAGGACGGTGTCACCGATGTTGGCCTCATTCTTCTCATCGTGAGCATGGTACTTCTTTGTCTTCTGGACAAACTTACCATAAAT
>JAILHP010000008.1 GCA_024695705.1 Prevotella sp.
GTACAGGTGAAGGCATGTAATGGTGAGATTGTCATCAGCTCAGACGACAGTTCTGCTATACCCGTCATCATCTACAACATAGATGGTAAGGTTGTAGGTAGAGAGACCATCATGGGTGGTGAGGCGCATATAACGTTACCAATTGAAAATATCTACGTGATAAAGGCTGGTGGCCAAACATTCAAGGTGGCACTTTAAAATGTCATGTCATATCTCCTCCAACGCGTAGTATTGATAGTCGCGCTTGACGTGCCAGAGGAAGGATGCGTCGTCAGACTCATGGACATGCTCAATGCCCAGCGTATGCTTCACTTGTTCGGCCAGTGCATGGATGCGCTGGTCGTTTTCTTTCAGTCTAAGCGTCTGATCGATGAGGCTGACTTGTTCCAGCGAAAGGTTCTCGGCTGCAGGGTAGGTGGGACGGTAGTTGCGCGAGAAAGGCTCAAACTCCTCCAGACTGACCTGCAGGCGGCGGTAGATGCCCTGCTTAATGACCATAGTGCCCGCGGCAAGGTCGCCGAAGCGGCGGTTGTCCTTGTTGATGAGCATGACGATGACGCCCATTCCGCTCAGCAGGGGTCCGTCAATCAGCATGAACATCCAGCGCATGAGGTAGGAACCGATGCCCGGCAAGGAACCGTCGGTCTTCACCACGCGCATCTTCATAATCCGCTTGCCGATGGTCTGTCCGTTGCCGAACAGCTCGAAGAGGAAGCCGTAGAAGACGGTGGGCAGTATGATGCCGAAGATGATGAAGATGACCTGAAGCGCCGAGGAGAAGCCGAGGAAGTTGTCGAGAATTTCAACGTAAAGGTAGAGCAGGCCAGAGAAGTAAGCACCCTGAATGGCCCAGTCAATAACCTGTGCCAACAGGCGTTCGCCGACGCTGGCAGGTGTCTGGTTGATGCGGACAAACTGTCCGGTAAGGATGCTTGATGAGGCCATTTTTTATATTTTTACGATTTACAATTTGCAAAAGTAAGAAAAAGTTATTACTTTTGCCAAAGTTTTTTCAAAAAAATGAAGGAAGTAACGTTTATTCGTCAGAATATCGAGAAGTGGCGCGACATGGAACTCATAGTGGAAGGCTCCATTGAGGTTACTCCCGACCGTCAGGCCGATGCATATATCGACTTGACGACTGACCTTGCTTTTGCGCAGACGCACTACCCCAAGTCGCGTATTACGCTCTACCTGAACGACCTGGCTTCCGCTCTCCATAACCAGATATACCGCAACAAGCGCGAGAGCATGTCAAGGCTCGTCACATTCTGGACGCAGGAGATTCCGCAGACCATCTGGGATGCCCGCCGTGCGCTGCTGGCTTCGTTCATCATCTTTGCCGTCAGCGTACTGATAGGTGCGGTGTCGCAGTTGGGTGACGACAGCTTTGCACGCATCATACTGGGCAACGACTATGTGGATATGACGCTGGAGAACATCCGCAAGGGGGCACCGATGGCTGTCTATGACAGCGGCGGCGAGACGGAGATGTTTCTCAGCATCACGCTGAACAACGTGAAGGTGTCGTTTATTGTCTTTGTGATGGGCGTGTTCACCAGTCTGGGAACGGGCTTCATGCTGTTCCAGAACGGTGTGATGCTTGGCTCGTTCCAGTCGTTCTTTTTCCAGCAGGGCTTGGGCTTTGAGTCGATGCTGGCCATCTGGCTGCACGGCACGCTGGAAATCTGGGCCATCATCGTGGCAGGTGCGGCAGGCATTACGTTGGGCAACGGCTGGCTCATGCCTGGCACGTACAGCCGTATGACGTCGTTCATGCAGGCTGCGCGCAGGGGACTGAAAATCATTGTGGGTACGGTGCCGGTCTTCATTATGGCGGCCTTTATCGAGGGCTTCGCCACCCGTCATACTGAGTGGGGAACGGCTCCCAGACTCTGCGTCATCGGCTTCTCGGTACTGTTCATTGTGTATTATTATTTTTATCTTCCGTGGAAAAATGGATTAAAGATTAAATGAGAGAGATTGGAGTAAAGGATTAAACGTTAAACATTAAAAAAGGATTAGAGATGAATGATGAAAAGATAAAACTCTACGCGGTACGCGACTTCGGGCAACGCCTGACCGTCGTTATGGACTTCACCAGACAGAATTGGAAGCCCATGCTGCTCTATCTTACCTATTTCCTGCTGCCCCTGTCGCTGGTGCAGGGCCTGAGCCTGAACAGCTTTATGGGCGGATACATGGACCTGATAAGCGGCATGACACAGAATGCCGAAAACCCCTCGACGGCGAGTATCGTGGCGTTTGTGTTGAACCTGTTAGCCTTCTTCGGACTGTACATAGTGGGTGCCGTGTTGATGTATGCCGTGGTCTTCGGACTGATGCGACTCTACGAACGAGGCGACGGTAACCTGTCGGCCATGACGTGGCAAGTGCTGAAGCCCGACTTCATGCTGTCCTTGAAGCGTTCCATTATCCTGATGCTGGTGGGCTTCGTCTTCGGCGTCGTGGTGTTGGTGTTGCTGAGCATCATCATAGGACTGGCCGTGCTGGTGACGCCTGCCCTTGCCATTCTGGCCTACTTCGCGCTGATTTTAGTGCTTGTGTTTGTGGGACCGCCAGTGTCGCTCATCACCCCTGCCTACGTGTTTGAGGACCAGACGACGCTTATGGCATCCATCAGAAAAGGCCTGCGTCTAGGTTTTGGCACCTATTGGGGAACGGTAGGCGTAATTATGATACTGGGTTTCATCATCAACATTGTAACGCAGTTTGTGTCCATGCCCTGGGCTATCATGTTCTTTGTCAAGGCGCTGTTCGGACTAGGCTTAGACGGCCTTGACGCTTCGTGGACGGAAAACGTGTTCTATACCTTTGTCTATTATCTGGCGGGTGTGCTGGAGTGCTTCGGAGGCTATGTCGCCTCGGCCGGACTGGTCATCGGCACCGCCTACCTCTACGGCCATGCTGCCGAGAAGCTCGACGGCATCACAGTGGAAAGCAACATCCGTAACTTCGAGAACTTATAACTCCTAATTCCTAACTCGTAACTCCTAACTCTCAACATGAACTACCCCGTCGATACGCTCGTCTGTGATACTGCCCGCATAGCCGCGTGGCAGCAGGATGCTGCGTTCGACTACAACCGTGAACTGATAGAGCCGCAGCAGAGCATCTGGCAGTGGCTCTATGAGGTCGTCATTGGCTTTTTGGGTAAGTTGATCCAGGACGCTATGCAGATGGAGCTGTCTTGGATGCTCATGGCGCTGGCTACGGTGGTGCTGCTATGTTTTATCGGTTGGTTCATCTATAAGTACAGACCAGGACTCTTTGGCGGCAAGAAGGAGAAGGCACTCGACTATGAGCTGGAGGAAGACACCATCTACGGTATTGACTTCAACGAGGCCATTCGTGAGGCCCTTGCCCGCAAGGACTACCGCGAGGCCATCAGACTGAAATACCTGCAGACGCTGAAGCAGCTCACGGAGAGCGGACAGATAGACTGGCAGCTGCACAAGACGCCGACGCAATATACCTATGAATGTACGGACGAGCCCTTCCTGCGCATGACACGCCACTTCCTGCGCATCCGCTACGGCAACTTCGAGGCTACGCCTGAGATCTATGAGGAGATAGCGGCAGCCAATTTGTCCCTCAACCCTCATCTCTCAACCCTCAACTACGAGGAGAAAGGAGGTGACGCATGAAGCCGAACCGATGGTTTGTAGTGAGCATCGTGGTGTTCCTCGTGCTGTTGTTCATCCTGGAGATGCAACTGCCCAAGAACTTCTCCTGGACACCCACCTTCCGGCATACCGACAAGCAGCCCTTCGGCAGCTGTCTCTTCGACAGTCTGCTGAGCTCGACGATGCCGAAGGGTTATACCGTCACCGACAGCTCACTCTATCAGCTGGCGAAGGACAGCCTGCAGCCGCGTGGCATCCTGGTGGTGGCCGATGAGATGAACTTGATTCCTGCCGAAGTGAATGCCATATTCAGTATGGCTAATAACGGTTCGCACGTCATGCTGGTGGCTCACGGGGTGGGCGACTTCATGTGTAACAGACTGGGAATCCGCATGTGGGGCTACGGCAATTCGTTTGACCTGCAGAACTTCGTGAAATACAACAAGGAACGGGAAAGCTTCGAATGGGTCAGCGAAGAGAACGGTTACAAGCCGCGCCGATTCATGGTGTTCAAGCCGCTGATTACAAGGAAGTTCAACTTTGAGACCGACTCGCTGGACAACGTCATCAGGCCTTGTCTGGACCAGCAGGCTACCCTGCGGCACGATGCTGTCTCGGCTACCTTCAGGCAAGGCAAGGGTTACATCACCTTCTGTAGCCTGCCGCTCCTGTTTACCAACTACGGCATCGTGGATCAGGACAACGCCACCTTCTCCCTTCGTCTGCTGACGCTGATGAAAGACCTGCCGGTGGTGCGTACTGAGGCCTATTGCCCCCAAACCAGTGACGAGGTGCAGCAGTCGCCCCTGCGCTATGCCATCTCGCAGCCACCCCTGCGGTGGGCCCTTTATACGTTGATGGTTGGTGCCCTGCTGTTTCTCATCTTCGAAGGACGGAGGCGGCAGCGCGTCATTCCGATAGAGAAGGCTCCCGAGAATCATTCGCTGGAGTTCATCCATCTGGTGGGCTCGCTCTACTACCACAGCCGTGAGCGCCGTTCGCTGGTGGTAAGGAAATGGACGTACTTTGCCGAGGAGCTGCGCCGTAACATCCATCTGGACGTGGCCGATGCCTCGGAAGATGACGTGACGCTGCCTACGCTGGCCCGACTGACGACTATCGACGAACAGGAGATTCGAACGCTCGTCCTACAGCTTCGCCAGCTTGTCGCCGCCGAAGAGACGGAGATTAGCAAGAAGCAGATGAAACAGTATATTGACCAAATGAACTGGATAATTAAAAACATATAAGCTATGGAAGAAATGAATGTTCCCCCCATCCCCCAACAGCAACGTACTGACCTGACGCAGTTTGCAGAGAAGATACAGCTGCTGCGCGACCGTATCTCACAGGTCATCGTGGGACAAAGGCTCACCGTCGATTTGATTCTCACCGCCATCCTTGCCGACGGTCATGTGCTCATTGAGGGTGTGCCCGGCGTGGCCAAGACGCTGTTGGCACGTACCATCGCCAAGCTCATCGACACCAAGTTCAGTCGTGTGCAGTTCACGCCTGACCTCATGCCGAGTGATGTGCTGGGTACCACGGTGTTCAACATGAAGACGAGCGAGTTTGAGTTTCACCAGGGACCGGTGTTTGCCGACATCGTGCTTGTCGATGAGATTAACCGTGCTCCCGCCAAGACGCAGGCTGCCCTCTTCGAAGTGATGGAGGAGCGGCAAGTCACCATCGACGGCACCACGTACCGCATGGGCGACGTCTATACCATCTTGGCTACGCAGAACCCTGTGGAGCAGGAGGGTACCTATAAGCTGCCCGAGGCGCAGACGGACCGTTTCCTGATGAAGATCACCATGGGTTACCCCACGATAGAAGAGGAGGTGCAGGTGCTGGAACGCCACCACACAAATGCTCGTCTGACGCGTCTGGAGGATGTGGAACCCGTGCTGTCGCATGATGAGCTGCTACAGTTGCGCAGCATGCTGTCAAAGGTGTTTGTGGAGCCGTCGCTGTTGCGCTACATTGCGGCCATCGTGCAGCAGACGCGCCAGTCGAAGGCCGTGTTCCTGGGTGCATCGCCACGTGCCTCAGTGGCAATGCTGCAGGCATCGAAGGCCTTTGCCCTGCTCTCCGGACGTGACTTCGTAACGCCAGAGGATATCAAATTCGTAACACCGAGCATCTTGCAACACCGACTCATCCTCACGGCTGAGGCTGAGATGGAGGGCCACACCCCACTGAAGGTGACGCAGCGTCTCATTGATAAAGTGGAAGTACCGAAGTAGGGAGCCTCACCCCCCGCCCTCTCCAAAGGGAGAGGGGGTTAAAACCTGGTGTTTATGTATATTTCTCGTAGGTTTTATATAACACTCAGTGTCGTCGTGCTGGTA
>JAILHP010000026.1 GCA_024695705.1 Prevotella sp.
AGAATACGGTGAGTGCGGGTTGTACTTCGTGGTCTCCAGGAAGAACTTGTCACCGTAAGCCAGATGATGCTCCGCGCTGGATGCCGTGGTAGTGAACGGCGGCTCTATGCCCTCCGGATGCGTCAGTTCCAATGCACCATATACCTCGTCGGTAGAGATATGGTAGAAACGGCAAGGGACATTGACCATTGACCATTGACCATTGACCATTTCTTCATGGGCAAGAACCCAAGGTGTTGGCAGAGACTCCCAATAGAGCTTGGCAGCCTGAAGGAGCGAGAGCGTACCCATCACATTCGTCTTGGCAAAGGTGAAAGGGTCCTTGATGGAGCGATCGACATGTGACTCGGCTGCCAGATGGATGATACCATCGACCTTCTTGTCCTGCATCAGCTGGTAGAAAGCATCGAAGTCGCAAATGTCCATCTTGACGAACTCGTAGTTGGGACGGTTCTCTATGTCCTTGAGGTTCGCCAGGTTACCCGCATACGTCAGCTTGTCCAGGTTGATGATGTGATACTCGGGGTACTTGTTGACGAAAAGGCGCAGCACATGGCTTCCTATAAAGCCTGCGCCACCGGTAATAACAATTGTTCTTTTCATATTCTTGTTGTATTTATTATATTTTCCCTAATGTAATAACTTCACAATCGGTGAATTTATTGCCTTCGATGGTTAATCTTACCAAAGTTCTTTCCTTCTGCCATCCCTGAAGACCTGCTGCCCCGGGGTTGATATGCAGGAGATTGAGCGTCTTGTCGTATTTCACCTTCAGTATGTGGGAATGACCGCTGATAAAGAGCTGTGGCGGATGGGCATAAATCTGCGCGGCAATGGAACGGTCATAGTTACCCGGATAGCCTCCTATATGTTTCATCAGCACCTCGACGTCCTCACACTTGAAACGAAGCACCTCAGGATACATGAGGCGGAGGTCACCCCCATCACAATTGCCACAGACCGCACGTAAGGGCCGGAACTCAGACAGTCTTTCTGCCAGTTCAGTGGAGCAAATGTCGCCTGCATGCCATATCTCGTCGCAGGGTTCAAAGTAATGGAGGTACTTGTCGTCCCAGTAGGAATGGGTATCGCTGATGATGCCGATTTTCTTCATAGAGCACTTATAGATTAGAGGTTAAACCGTTTCCGGATGAAATCGGCAATAAACTTCTCGGTAGTAGTCAGTCCGAGGATGGAAGAGTCGATGCAAAGGTCATAGCCCGTGGCATGCCCCCACTTCTTTCCCGTATAGTAATTATAATAGTTGGCCCGCTGGTCTTCACCCTGTTGAATCTTCTTGAGTGCCATGGTTTCCGTGATGCCTTCCTTATTCATGACCTGGCGGATGCGGAACTCAAGGGGAGCTGTGATAAACACGGTGACAAGGTTTGGCTGGTCGCGCAGAATATAGTCCGCGCACCTTCCGACGAAGACGCAGGACTCCTGGGCTGCTGCTTTCTTCATGGCCTCGCTCTGGAACTGGAAGAGGTTGTCCTGCGTATTGCTGGAACGGTAGATACTGCCGTCACCTCCGAGGTGTGGAGTCTGTATGTTAAAGAGCGAACGCAAGAAGCCCTTTCGCTCGTCGTTCTGTTCGAAGAAACGTTCGCTGAACCCGCTTTCCTTGGCAGCGAGGTTGAGGATTTCACGGTCGTAGTATTTAGCCTGAAAGTCCAATGCCAGCATGCGTCCGATGTCATGTCCGCCACTGCCGAGTTGTCGTCCGATGCAGATAATGATTTTATTCATGGATATTATTATTTAGTTGAATGGTTGTTGATGTCTTGAGTTTACGGAGATACCACAACAGGATGGGTATGGTCATGGAGAACGATGCGAAGTCGCTGGCTGGCATGGAGAACCATACTCCGTCCAGTTGGAAGAAGTGAGGCAGGATATAGGCCAGCGGCAGCAGCATGAAGAGTTGTCGTGAAAGGGAAAGAAAGATGGAAATCTTGACCTTTCCGATGCACTGGAAGAAGTTGGTGATGACCGCCTGTGAGCCAACGACGAAGAACACCAGCATGTCGAGTTGAATGCCTCGTGAAGCGAGGTCAAGCAAGTGGGCATCACTGGTAAAGAGACGGGCTATCTCGCGTGGGAAAAGCATGGAGAGCGTCCATCCGATGAGAAGGATGACTGTAGCGGCAGCTATGGTAAGCCACAAGCAGCGCAACATACGATCGTAGCGTTCTGCCCCATAGTTATAGCCCACAATGGGCTGCATGCCCTGGTTCATACCCATCACGAACATGAAGAACACCATGACCACAGAGTTAGCTATGCTATAGGCACCTACCGCCATGTCACCGCCGTAGCGCACAAACTGGTTGTTCATAAAGATGACGATGATGCACGAAGTGACATTCATGAGGAACGGGGAAATGCCGATAGCAATGATGTTACGGACAAGGTCAGCACGCAGGCGATAGATGCCACGTTTCAGGTGTAGCAGCTCCTTCTTGTTGCTGAAGAGCCAGAGCTGCCAGCACAAGGCAAGCGTCTGACTGGTGATGGTAGAAAGGGCAGCTCCGCGTATGCCCCAGTGGAACCACCAGACGAACAAGATGACCAGCACAATGTTACAGGCAACCGTAAAAAGCGTGGCATACATGGCATGGCGCGGCTTTCCTGCTGCACGCAGTACGGCATTCATGCCAAAATACATGTGGGTAATCATGTTGCCCAAGAGGATAACCACCATAAACTCACGGGCATAGGGCAGTGTGACGTCAGAGGCTCCGAAGAAACGCAGGATTGGATCCAGAAAGATGAGACAGACGACCATAAAGAGGAATCCGATGACCAGGTTCAGTGTTACCGTATTGCCCAGAAGGTCACCTGCTGTCTTGTAGTCACGCTGTCCCAGTTTGACACTGATGCACGTAGAAGCACCAACGCCCACTGCTGCGCCAAAGGCGGCTGACAGGTTCATGAAGGGAAAGGTAATGCCCAGTCCGGCAATGGCTTCCGGGCCTACCACCTGTCCGATGACAGAGCGGTCAATGATATTATAGAGGCTCGATGCGGTCATGGCCACGATGGCTGGCAGGGCATACTGCATGAGCAGTTTGCCGACTGGTTTCTGACCCAATTCGAGTGTCGCTTGCTTATTGTCCATACATACATTATATAAATAATGTGCAAAATTATAGATTAAAGATTAAAGAATAAAGATTATAGATAAAAAATTAATAATTTTTTGGTTATCTCCTAAATTTGCAGTAAGTTTGCAGACAAAAACAGTACGAACATGAAAAGAAACATTATTCTGGCTGCTCTGCTCGTCATGACCCTGCAGACAGCCTTTGCGCAGGAAGAAGCAAAAGAATTTGCCTACATCTATCGTATCTCACTCACAGACAAAAACGGTGCCATCGGTCTGGATAATCCTCTGGAGCTGCTTTCCCAGAAAGCACTTGACCGTAGGCAGCGACAGGGCCTCACGCTCGATGAGAGCGACCGTCCTGTCAATCCCAAATACGTCAAGAAGATTCAGAAACTCGCACAGGTCATCGGTACCAGCCGTTGGATGAATACTGTTTTGGTGCGTGTGACTGACACCACTGTTGTCGATAAGATTGTGGACCTGAAGTTTGTGTCGGGAGCCCATAAGGTATGGACCTCCACAGGCAAGGAAGAAGAACTGCCCGAACGCGGGAAATACGCAACAGCCTTCACAGAGAGTGATTCCACCGACAACTACTATGGCAAGGGTTTCCGGCAGATCAGCGTCATGGGAGGCGACAGCCTGCATGCAGCAGGATTCCGAGGACAAGGCATGACCATTGCCGTCATTGACGGTGGCTATTGTAATGCCGATGTCATCCCCAGCATCAAGAAAATCAACATCCTGGGCACCCGTGACTTCGTCTGCGAGCCTCGTCCGAACATCTATTTTGACACCAGTCATGGAACGGGCGTGCTGTCCTGCATGGGACTCAACGAGCCCAACGTCTTTGTAGGCACGGCACCCGAGGCCAGTTTCTGGCTTCTGCGCAGTGAAGACGGTCGTACGGAGCAGGAAGTCGAGGAAGACTACTGGGTCATGGCAGCCGAGTTTGCCGACAGTGTAGGCGTTGATGTCATCAACACCTCCTTGGGATACAACAACTTTGACGACCACGTCACCAGTCATGTCTATCGCGACCTTGACGGCCATACCGCCTTTATCTCAAAGGCAGCCTCCATGCTGGCCGACAAGGGCGTGGTGCTGGTCTGCAGTGCCGGTAATTCCGGCGATGATGTCTGGAAGCTTATCACCCCGCCTGCCGATGCAGACAATGTGATTACCGTCGGCGCGCTGAACCGTCAGCTGGTCAATGCCAACTTCAGCAGCCTTGGTCCTTCATACGACGGACGCATCAAACCCGACATCATGGCCATTGGCAATCCGTCGTACCTCATGTATGGCGAAGGAGAGATTATCCGCGCCAACGGTACCTCGTTCTCGTCGCCCACAGCCTGTGGCATGGTGGCTTGTCTGTGGCAGGCACTGCCCCACCTCACTGCGCGGGAGCTTATTGACGTTGTACGTCGCTCGGGTGACAATTCCCAGCATCCGGACAATGTCTATGGCTATGGACTGCCCAACTTCTGGCACGCCTACATCAAGAACCTGGCACGCAGATGACTTCTTACACACTCCGCCAACTCAACCTCCTAGTCCGCGATGCCGTTGAAACCAGCCTCGCTGACGAATACTGGGTACAAGCTGAGTTGGCGGAATGTCGTGAGAACAGGGGACATTGCTACATGGAGCTCGTCGAGAAAGACGAGCAGAGCCATACCCCCATAGCCCGAGCCTCAGCCAAATGCTGGGCAACGAGCTGGAACCTTATCCGACCCCATTTCGAACGGAACACCGGTCAGTCCTTACGGGCAGGAATGAAGGTGCTGCTAAAGGTGTATGCTCAGTTCCACGAAACCTTTGGTTTTTCGTGGATTGTTACCGATATTGACCCCACCTTCACGATTGGCGACATGGCACGCAAGCGGCAGGAAATCATCCGCCAGCTCAAGGAAGAAGGTATCTTCGACCTTCAGCGTGAGCTGCAGCTGCCGCTCTTCACCAAGCGTATTGCCGTCATCTCAGCAGAGACTGCTGCAGGATACGGCGACTTCTGCCGACAACTGGAAGAGAACGAATACGGTTTCCGTTTCGAAGTCACCCTCTTTCCAGCCATTATGCAGGGCGAACAGGTGGAACAGAGCATTATCAATGCGTTGGAGCGTATATATAATGAAGCTTTAGTGTCCCCCTCGGGGGACGGAAGGGGGGCTTTCGACTGTGTGGTTATCATACGTGGCGGAGGAGCCACCAGTGACCTCAGTGGCTTTGACACCCTGGCACTGGCTGAGAACGTTGCACAGTTCCCCATCCCCATTATTACCGGCATTGGACACGATCGTGACGAGAGCATCCTCGACATGGTCAGTCATACGCGGGTAAAAACGCCTACTGCTGCTGCTGCATTGCTCATTGAAAATCTGAAGCGCGTAGCCGATCGCATTGAGGATGCACGCCAGCGCATTCCCGTCCTCGCCCTTCAAGCCATCAGCAATTCACGCCATCGTGTAGAGATGGCAGAGAACCGGCTTTCCGTAGCCATTGACCGTCGTCTCACCTCGCAGAAACACCGGCTTGAGAACATCACCATACAGTTGCAAGGCTATGATCCGCAAAGACTGTTAAGTCGTGGCTACAGCATCACATTGTATCACGGGCGAGCTGTACGCGACCCGGCCCAACTTCGACCAGGTGACGAAATAGAAACCCGCGTGGAAAAAGGAACTCTTAAATCCATTATCAAATGAACGAAGAAAAGAAATACGAAGAAGCACTCGCCCAACTGGAAGCCATTGTCCGAAAGCTGGAGGCTGGCGAATGCGACATAGACGAAATCGCTGCACAGCTAAAAACTGCACAGCGACTCATCAAGTTCTGTCAGGACAAGCTGACCAAAACAGAACAGGAACTATTAAAGATACAGGCCGACCGTAACTGACTGGAACTTAGGACCGCGGTCGGTTTTCAGCACGTTCATCGGAGAATACTTGCAGAAGACGCCGAGACCGTCGAAGTCAAACACGCCCATCACGTCAATCGTCACAGGAGTCTGGCCAATCTTGCTGGTAGAGATTTCGAAGTCGTCATCGCCCATCTCATAGTTTCTTTTCACCCAGCCCCAAGCGTTGAAGTTGACAATCGGACCAACCGAGAAACTGAAGTCATCGCTAATCTTCTGGGTGAACAGCAGCGGAACACTAATGCTCAACGTCCGAATGCTTGAATATCTGGAACCGGCACCCTCAGGGAAGTTACCCAGTTCTACCAAGTCGCCATTCTTCACAAAAGCCGTGTTATTGTCCTTCAAGCCATAGTTGCGCCAGTTCAGTCCGACACCTGCAGAGTAAGTCTGCGAAGCACCGTTAGGAGTATAGTTATACTGAACTACGGTCCAATTGATATCCCACGACTTGAAAGGAGCAAACTTATATCCGTCGGGAGCACCTGTCACCAGGTTAACACCCACTGCCAACTGAGTCGTCCATGCGTCGTTCTCGCCATCCTTCAGCGTAATATCCTTTTTACCTCTTTCCTCCTGGGCATAAGCTGTCATTCCGACAGCAAGCAATGCCAATACCAATAATTTCTTCATATTACTTGTTATTAAACTGCTGCAAAGGTAGTTATTTCCTCACAAACAGCCAAAGAAAGAAAAGAAAAAATGATTTTTCGTCAGAAAATGTTGTGTTATATCAAATATTATGATTACTTTTGCAAACAGAAATAAGTTGAGAGTTGAAAGTTGAAAGTTCTACACATAAATATGATAAGCAAATGAAGAATTTAGACTGGGGTAGTCTGTCATTCGGCTACATGAAGACCGACTACAATGTGCGTTGCTACTATCGCGACGGCAAATGGGGCGAGATAGAAGTCTGCTCCGACGAGTATCTGAAACTGCACATGGCCGCTACCTGTCTGCACTACGGTCAGGAGGCTTTCGAGGGTTTGAAGGCTTATCGCTGTAAGGACGGCAAAGTGCGCATCTTCCGTGTTGACGAGAATGCTGCCCGTCTGCAGAGCACCTGCCGTGGCATCATGATGCCCGAAGTGTCAACCGAACTGTTCACGGAGATGGTGAAGAAGGTAGTCCGCCTGAACCAGGAGTGGATTCCCACTTACGAGAGTGGTGCCACGCTTTACATCCGTCCGCTGCTCATCGGCACCTCGGCACAGGTCGGCGTACATCCTGCCAAGGAGTACTGCTTCCTTATCTTCGTCACGCCCGTAGGCCCATACTTCAAGGGAGGCTTCGCTGCCAACCCCTATGTCATTGTTCGTGACTACGACCGTTCTGCTCCCCTCGGCACAGGTAAGTACAAGGTAGGCGGCAACTATGCTGCTTCACTCTTTGCCAACAACCTGGCCCATGAGAAAGGCTACGCC
This sequence comes from Prevotella sp., assembly GCA_024695705.1. Classification (GTDB taxonomy): domain Bacteria; phylum Bacteroidota; class Bacteroidia; order Bacteroidales; family Bacteroidaceae; genus Prevotella. Next base: position 7,457 of record JAILHP010000026.1, read on the forward strand.
TGCGAGTTTTATCTTGATGCCAAGGAGAAGAAGTACATGGACGAGTGTGGTGCAGCCAACTTCTTCGGTATCAAGGACAACACCTACATCACGCCGAAGTCAACCTCTATCCTACCCTCTATCACCAACAAGAGTCTGATGCAGGTAGCCGAGGATCTGGGCATGAAGGTGGAGCGCCGTCCCATCCCCGAGGAAGAACTCGAGACCTTCGAGGAGGCCGGAGCCTGCGGTACTGCCGCCGTCATCAGTCCCATCAGCTACATCGACGACCTTGACACCGGTAAGCGCTACTCCTTCGGCGAGAAGCCTGGTCCCATGTCCAAGAAGCTGTTCGACACGCTGCGTGGCATACAGTACGGAGAGATAGAGGACAAGCACGGCTGGACTATGGTGGTGATTGATTAAGGATTACAAATTAAGGATTAAAGCTGATAAGAAGTGAGTAAAGGAAAACTGGCCAAATTCGCTGACATGGCGACTTACGACAACGTGTTCCAGTACCCTTATGGGGCGCTGGAACACGACGGTTTTCCTCTTCGCGGCCACTGGCACGAGGAGTTCTTCCATAA
>JAILHP010000034.1 GCA_024695705.1 Prevotella sp.
CCGCTTCGCATTTGAAAAGCGTGGGGTGCTGCGCAATCCTGACGACGAGGAGAGTGTCATCAAAACAATTACCCGTGCCGACTTCGAAAGCCTGAAAGCCGACGGCACCATCTCTGGCGGCATGCTGCCGAAGATAGAGAATGCCCTGGCTGCCGTGGAAGCCGGAGTAAAAGAGGTGATTATCGGAGAAACGGTTTTGCATTAAAAAATTAAAGATTAAAAATAAAAGATTAAAGATTAAGATTTAGAGATTTAAAGATTAAAATTAAGCATTAAGCAAAAAAAATAATGCTTCATTTTGTGTAACTTTTTTTCCTGTTAAACGTCTTTATTTATAGAGAGGATGAAAAATATCAGTTTCCGTACCCACGTGCTGCCGCTGAAGAACGAGCTCTTCCGGCTTGCGCTCCGCATCACTCTCAACCGTGAGGAGGCGGAGGATGTGGTACAGGAAACCATGATGAAAGTCTGGAACCGACGTGATGACTGGGAAAGAATAGAATCTATCGAAGCCTTTTGTCTCACCATCTGCCGGAACCTCGCCGTCGATAAGACGCGACGCCGCATTAAAGACGAGGGATTACGGAATACGGATTACGGAACACGGAACACAGAATACGACATCGCTGACACGAGCTACGCCTCGAACCCCGAGGAACAAGCAGTACAGCGCGACCGCATCCAACTGGTCAGGACACTCATCAACGGACTTCCCGAGAAACAGCGCAGCGTCATGCAGCTGCGAGACATCGAAGGAAAAAGCTATAAGGAGATAGCCGCCATTCTCGACATCAGCGAGGAACAGGTGAAGATCAACATCTTCCGTGCGCGGCAGACCATCAAACAACGATTTTTAGAAATACAAGAATATGGACTATAAGTACATTGAACAACTCTTAGACCGCTACTTTACAGCGGAAACGACGCTCGAAGAAGAGAATATCCTCCGTGCGTTCTTCAGTCAGAAGGACATTCCTGCTGACATGGAGAAATACCGCGACCTGTTCTCGTTCCAGTTGAACGAGCGGCAGGATGTCGTGTTGGGCGATGACTTTGACGCCCGTATGCTGAGCATGGTTGAGAAGGAACAGCCGCAGACAGCTACTGTCAAGGCTCGTGAGATACATCTCAGCCAGCGCCTGATGCCGCTCTTCAAGGCTGCCGCCGTAGTGGCCATCTTCCTGACCTTAGGCCAGGCCGCCCAGTTCTCCATTGGCGATGCCCGCAGCGAGGACGAGATAGACTACGCGAGCTACAAGGACACCTACGAAGACCCGGCCATCGCCTACGACAAGGTACAGAGTGCCCTGCAGCTGGTGGGTGAGGGCTTCAATGCACAGCAACCCGAGGTATTGGTCCAGGATTCAACGGTAGTAGAATGAGACGCGCTCTTTGCTTACTGACAATCATCATGGCAACCATGACCGCCATGGCTCAGCGAGGACAGGACTTCGCCTCGCGCTTCATGCAGCAATGCAAGGAAGACAGTTCGGTGAAGTGCATCACCGTCAGTCCGAAGATGATGGAGCAACTGATGGCCATGGAGGGTTCCGACCGCAACGACTCGCTGATGCAGGCCATCGCCAAGCTGAAGAGCATGCGCATTGTCCAGACGGAGTCTGACGGAGAGCCGTACTACCAGCAGGCAGAAACGCTGTTGAAGAAGAATGCCAAACGGTTTGAATATGTCAAGAACTTCCGCACGGAACGTGCAGAAGGTGCCTTCTACCAGCGGAAGAAGACTGATGACAAGGTGGTGGAACTGGTTATGGTGGGTCTCTCAAAGATAGACAACCGGTTTGTGCTGGTCAACCTGACGGGCGACATCGACGAGGAGTTCATCGAACTACTCTCGCAGATGTTCGGACAGCGCAACACGCCGGAATAAAGACAAAAGATTTTTCTATGCTTTCTCTATAATAATCATGTTTAGTAAAACACAAAGGCGAAACTGTGAAGTTTCAATTCTCTCAAATTTTTCATAACATACTAACGTAGAAGTAAGGCCGCTCCTGAATCGTCAGGGCGGCCTCTTTCTTTTCTACTCACCAACTTTTTTCATCCGCTGCCACAGTTGGAAGAGCGCCGGCAGGAAGAGACACAGGGAGAAGCCCAGCGCCAGCCAGACGGAGCGCTGCTCACCTCCCAGGATATCCACCAGTCGGGCATGCTCGGAGTTGGGTATCACATTGGCAATGACGTAGGCTGCTGTATTGTTGATCCAGTGGAACACAATGCCAGGCACGATGCTGTTGGTGCGGTAGTACATCCAGCCAAGGAGCAAACCCATGAGCGTGGCATGCACAAACTGCTGCACGTTGCCGTGTACGGCACCGAAGAGAAGGGCCGAGATGAGGATGGCAAAGAATGCTTTGAGCTTTGAGCATTGAGCTTTGAGCTTTGAGCTTTGAGCATTGAGCATTGAGCTTTGGTCATTTCCCCTTCCTCCTAAGAGCAATAGCGTGCGGAGTATGGCTCCACGGAAGACCATTTCCTCCACTATCGGAGCCAGGATGCCGATGGCCAGGTAGCCCCAGCGGTTGTGTAACATCTCTGACAGCATCTGCTCTATCTCCTGTGGCATTTCGTAGGGAATCTGCTCACCCAGCCACGTCGAGGGAACAATGGTGCCAAGCGCCAGCACCACCACCCATACCAATACGCCCCACGGACGGGATTGCAGGTAGGTGCGTGAGAAGGGACTCCACTTCAACCATAGGAACACCGCCAGCGTCAGTATGCTGCTGACCACCGATGATATGAGGGTTCCCGTGGTGTCGGGTAACAACTTGCCTTCCATAATCTGATGGAAAATTCTGGCCAGGTTATCCACATCGAGCCAAGATGCGATGGTCACAATGAACGACACCACAAACTGTATAGCCAAAAACGTGAATAAGTATAACAGGACCTCAAAAAACGTTCTTACATATTTCATGTTCGTGAGTTTATTTGTTTATCAATTTCTCTTCCGCTGTCGCGGCATCGCGGCGGAGTTGTGCTGCCAAAGCCTCCGGAGTGTCGAAGCGTTGTTCGTCACGCAGGCGATGGATGAAGCTTACCGTCATCGACTGTCCGTAAAGCGCTCCGTCGTAGTGCAGGATATGCGTCTCTAAGGTCGTCGTCTTACCGTCGAAGGTAGGACGCTGGCCTATGTTGGTCATGCCAAGCAGCTGCTCCTTTTCATCCCCTATCTGCACACGGACGGCGTAGGCCCCATTGGCGGGAATCAGCTTGTGGGGGTTGTCGGGCTGCAGGTTAGCCGTGGGGAACCCTATATGGGTGCCTATATGCTCTCCGCTGACCACCATGCCCGTCATGGAGTAAGGATAGCCTAACACCTCGTTGGCCTCATCAATGCGTCCCTCCAACAACAATCGGCGAATCAGGGAGGACGAGGGTGGAAGGTGGAGGGTGGAGGGTGCTGCAGGCTGACCTTTCACCTCAATGTCCAGTTCCTGCCCGTAGCGATGGTAATCCTCGAAGCCTTCCGGGTGTTCTGGGTGACGATGGCCGAAGTGGTTGTCGTAGCCCGTCAGCAGGACGCGCACGCCCAGCTGCTCCTTCAGCACCTGCTGCATGAAGTCGCGGGCGCTAAGCTGTGACATCTCTTTGGTAAACGGCAGCACCACACACAGGTCGATGCCCGTCTGTGAGAGCAGCGCCAGCTTCTCGTTCAGGGTAGTCAGGAGATGAGGTGAACGGTGAAGAGTGGATGGGACGGTCTCTTTCGGATGGCGGTCGAAGGTGATGACACATGAGGGCAGTCCACTGCGTTCCGCCTCCTGTCTGAGACAGTCAATGACAAAGCGGTGGCCACGGTGTACGCCATCGAACATACCGATGGTCGCCACGCATTGGCCATTACACACGGCCTGTTGTTCATTGAAATAGATGGTCCTCATGCACTTTTCTTGTCAATCGGTTGCAAAGGTACAAAAAAAATCGTATCTTTGCAATCAAAAACTGAAAACTATGAAGAAAAACCTGTTCCCCGTCGTTTGTCTGGCGTTGCTGCTGGGCGCTTTGAGCCTAATGAACGCCCTTCCTGTTAGTGCTGCCGACACCCTGTCGCTTGCCAACGGACGAGTCATTGTGAAAACCGTTGCCCGCAATGCCGTCAGAATACAATATACCGTAGCCGATGCCACGCCCTTGCCGGAACTGCCCGACTGGCTCTACGTCCGTCATGACGAGGTGACGCAGGGCGACCTCTCCGTCGTCGCCGATGCAGCACGTGGCACACTCAGCATCAAGGACAAGACGGGGCGCGTCGTCTTTACGGCCACGCGGCACGCGCTGACGCCTCACGCCACCGGCAACGATGCCACGCTGGCCTTTGCCTCGCCGCAGGACGAGTGTCTCTTCGGCCTGGGACAGTTCCAGGACGGCTACAGCAACGTGCGCGGACTCCCCCGCCGGCTGACGCAGGTCAACACGCAGATATCCATCCCCATGCTGCTGTCGAGCAAGGGCTACGGCATCCTGTGGAACAACTACGGACTGACCGATTTCAACCCCTGCAGCCAGAGCGTGTCGCTGACGAAGCGCAGCGGCGACGGCATACGCGAAGAGGTGAATGTGACGACCACCGAGGGCGGCCGCCGCGAAGTGCGTGAGCGTCATATCTTCGAATCCACCATCGACATCGCGGAAGCCGGTGACTATGCCCTCCTCCTGGACGTGGGGCAGAAGATGGCTCGCCGCCACAACCTCACCATCGATGGACAGACGGTCATTGAGATGCAGAACCTGTGGCTGCCGCCTACCGCCTCCGCCATCGTCCACCTGGAGGCAGGCCGTCATACGCTGACGTCGGAACTGACCAAGAACGACCAGCCCGTGCTCTATTATAATAAGGTAAAGGACGAGACGGTCTTCCACTCCCCCGTGGCTGATGCGGTGGATTACACCGTTTTCGTCGGTTCTCCTGATGAAATCATCGCCACCTATCGCGAGCTGACGGGTCCCTGTCCGCTCATGCCCGAATGGGCATTGGGCTACATCCACTGTCGCGAACGCTTTCATTCCTCCGACGAGATTCTCCAGACGGCCCGTCGCTTCCGCGATGAGCAGCTGCCGCTGAGCGTCATCGTACAGGACTGGCAGTACTGGGGTAAGTACGGTTGGAACTCCATGCGCTTCGACGAGGAGTACTACCCTGACCCGAAGGCGCTGACCGACAGCCTCCACCAGATGGACGTGCGCCTCATGGTTAGCGTGTGGTCGAAGATTGACAAGAGTTCTGAGGTAGGTCAACAGATGGAACGCGACCAGTACTACATTCCCGGCACCGACTGGATTGACTTCTTCAATCCTGATGCAGCAGCAGCCTATTGGAAGAACTTCAGTCAGCGGCTGGTACCCTTAGGCATTGACGCCTGGTGGCAGGATGCTACGGAGCCAGAAAACGATGACTTGGTAGGTCGTCGCGTCAACAACGGCAAGTGGGCCGGTGAACAGGTACGCAACGTCTATCCTCTTCTTGTCAACAAAACGGTGTATGAGGGATTAGCCTCCTCGGGGGCAGCAGGGGGGGCTTCTCCAATGATTCTCACCCGTTGCGGATTCCCTGGTATTCAGCGCTATGGCTCTGCCCTATGGAGCGGAGACGTAGGCAATGACTGGGAGACTTTCCGTCGTCAGATAGTGGCTGGCCTTGGCATGCAGGCAGCAGGTATTCCCTGGTGGACCTACGATGCTGGCGGTTTCTTCCGCCCTGCTGACCAATATACCAATCAGGAATATATAGAACGCATGCTGCGGTGGATTGAAACCAGCGTCTATCTGCCACTGATGCGTGTACACGGCTATATGAGCAATACCGAACCATGGAACTACGGCCCCAAGGCGCAGGCCATCATTGCCCGTTGCCTGCAGGAGCGTTACCGCCTGCTGCCCTATTTGAAGGAATGCGCCCAGCGGATAGCCACAGAAGGCTACACACTGATGCGTCCGCTTGTCTTCGACTTTGCCGACGACCCCGTTGCTCTGCAGCAACGCTACGAATACATGTTCGGACCGGCACTGCTCATCAGTCCAGTCACCGAGCCGGGCGTCACCGAGTGGAAGACCTACCTGCCTAAGCATGAGGGCGGTTGGTACGACTATCACACAGGACAACACTATGACGGCGGACAGACAGTCACCACACCCGTGGATAAGTCATATATCCCCGTGTTTGTCATTGCGGAAAAAAGAGAATTGTTCAGGAATTAAAGAATATCCATCAGCACGTCCCAGACGGTGATGATGTGACACACGGAACCCGCCAGAACAAAGAAATGGAACACCGTGTGCATGTATTTCTTCTTATTGATGCTGTAGAACACGGCACCCGTGATGTAGCAGACGCCCTCGGCTATCAGCCATGCCACGGCAGCGGCACTCACGGCATCGTATAACGGTTTGAAGGCTACCAGCACCGACAGCCCCATGCCGACAAAACAGAAAGTCTCAATATTAGAATGTGCCTTCAGCTTTATGAAACTGATGGTGGTGCCGGCTATGGCACAGAGCCACACAAACGAAAACAGCCCCCAACCCCAGTAGCCCTGGTCGCGCAGCACCGTCAGCGTGATGGGCGAATAGGAACCGGCAATGTGCCAGTAGATGGCAGCATGGTCCCACTTGCGGAAACGCTCACGCCACTTGGACCGCTGGCTGACGGCATGATAGACCGTTGAAGCGATATAGGAACCGAGCATGCCGAACAAATAAAGCGAAACGCCCAGTCGCGCCCAGCCATTCTCGCCCCGAAAACACATAATCAGGAAGATAACGCCAAAAACCACCCCCAGCATGATCCCACCGGCGTGCGACCATGAGTTCCAATACTCTTCCTTTTTAGAATAATGAATTTTCATATGGTGAATGGTAAGGGAGTGGACGGTTGAGGAGTGGACCAGCCAGGGCTTGAACCTGGGACCTCCAGATTATGAGTCTGTTGCTCTAACCAACTGAGCTACAAGTCCGTAAATGCGCAAACATAAGCTATATCGCGGCATTTCTGCCGCAAAGGTACGAATAAAAATAGGAAAAGGAGAAGTGAAGTGCCGACGTTAACTTAAATTAACGTCGGTACTTGTCTATACTACTTCACATATTCGGAAAAGTCAGTAAGTTTCATGTCGCCCTTGCGAGCCAGTGTGTCGTGCATGACAAAGGCAGCAGGCAGGTTGTGGCGCAAGTGTCCCATCTTTGAAATCTTCAGGTAGTCCCACAGCAGCTGTCTGTAGTCGGGATGGGCACAATTCTCTATGATGATCTGTGCACGCTCTTCGGGTCCCCTTCCGCGCAGGTCGGCGACGCCCTGTTCGGTCACGATGATGTTGACATCGTGCTCGCTGGAGTCCTGATGGCTGACGAAGGGCACGATGCTCGAAATGAGACCGCCCTTTGCCGTTGACGGACAAGTGAAGATGCTGAGGTAGGCATTGCGAATGAAGTCACCGCTTCCGCCTATACCGTTCATCATCTTTGTTCCGCTGATATGGGTAGAGTTGGCATTACCGTAGATGTCGCACTCAATGGCGGTATTGATGGCGATGACACCCAGTCGGCGGATAATCTCCGGCGAGTTGCTTATCTCGCTCTGACGCAGCGTCAGGTGCTTCTTCATGTAATCCATGTTGTCATACACCTGCATCAGGCATTCGTTCGAGACGGTGAGCGAGCAGGCCGAGGCGTCCTTCACGCGGCCGTTGAGCATCATGTCGATGACGGAGTTCTGAATCACCTCCGTGTAGATGTTGAAGTCGGGCACGTGCTTGTCCTCGCCCAGTGCGCCCAGAATGGCGTTGGCAGTCGAGCCCACACCGCTCTGCAGGGGCAGGAACTCCTTGGGTATGCGTCCCTTGTGCATCTCCTCCACGAGGAACTCAGCAGTCAGGAAACCAATCTTGTCGGTCACGGGGTCGCTGTCCTTGAAGGCACGGGCCTCGTCAGGAATGTTACACTCCACGACACCGGCCAGCTTGTCCTTGGGAATC
>JAILHP010000043.1 GCA_024695705.1 Prevotella sp.
AAATGGGCAAAGCAGTTGGCATCATGGTGTTTTTCGCAAGCATTGAAAGAAGGTTATATTTATCAGTCCAAAGTAGAGGAAAATGCCTATTACTTTTCGGAAATCTGCGTTGAGAAGAAACGTGGCAGACCAAAGAAAGAAGAAATTACGCGCACGCGCACGTAAGAAAATGAGTCCTTCAAGGTGTTTGATACAAAAAAAGTCTTTTATTGTTCATATTGGGAAAATATTTGTACCTTTGCACACGAATTACCTTTTTGGTGGTTTATTAAACTCAGGTGGGTGTTGTTGTTGGGAAATAATAGCACCCACATTCTTATGATAAGGCAATAAATTCGGGAAATTTTCGGTATTTATGAAAAAGAAAAATCGCTAAGTGCCTTAGTTTCAGCGACTTAACGATTTCTTTCTGTTGGGGTACCCGGACTCGAACCAGGAAAGGCAGGACCAGAATCTGCAGTGTTACCATTACACCATACCCCAATCGTGGGTGCATTTCTGAAATGCGGGTGCAAAGGTAATGCATTTTTTGGAAACACCAAAAAAAAACGGAAGAAAATTATAAAAAAGCGCAAATTTTTCTGATTTATGCCGTTTTTATCAATAATAAGGTGTATCTTTGCAGTTCATATTACGCATAATCATTTATTAATGAATCAGACGAAAGAATTAGTAGAAACCATAGTCAAGGGAATACAAGAGAAGAAAGGAAGCAAAATAGTAGTGGCAGACCTCAGTAGCATTGAGGGCAGCATCTGCCGTTATTTCGTGATATGTCAGGGCAACTCGCCGACGCAGGTGGAAGCCATTACCGAGTCGGTAGGCGAGTTTGTGTTGAAGGAAATGTCGGAGAAGCCGTCGGCTGTTGCGGGTTTGGAAAACGCGCAGTGGGTGGCAATGGATTTCGGCGACGTGCTGGTGCACGTTTTCCTGCCTGACGTTCGAGAGTTTTACGACCTGGAGCACCTCTGGGCGGATGCGAAAATCTCTGAAATAGTTGACGAGTAAAAAGTGACAAGTGATAAATAATGGATAATCAGCAGAATAAATTACCGGGAAATAACAATCAGCCGAAGATGAACATGCCGAAGTTCAATATGAACTGGATTTACGCCATTGTCATCGCGGTGCTGATTGGTTTGTATCTGACGGGGGGCTCCGACAGCGCCAATACCAAGAAGCAAGTGCCGTATTCCAAGTTCAAGGATATGGTGGCAGCGGGCTATGCCAAGAAGATTGTGGTGAACAAGAACCAGAGCGAGCTACACTTGTTTGTGAAGCCCGAGAAGGTGCGTGAGGTGTTCCAGCAGAGCGTTGAGCAGACTGGAGCGGATCCGTTTGTGACAGTAGAGATAGGCTCTGTTGACCAAGTGGAGGAGTTCATTGCCCAGATGCGTACGGAAAAGAAGTTCACAGGCGAGTTCCGTTACGAAAACCGAAACAGCAACGAGCTGATGAACTTCCTGCTCTACAACATCCTGCCCATCGTGGCCATTGTGGCGGTGTGGATTTTCTTCATGCGTCGCATGGGCGGCGGTTCCGGCATGGGCGGCGGCATCTTCAGCGTAGGCAAGAGCCGTGCGAAGATGTACGAGAACGGCGGCAACCTGAACATCACGTTCAAGGACGTGGCCGGTCAGGCGGGTGCCAAGCAGGAGATGCAGGAGATAGTTGATTTCCTGAAGAATCCGCAGAAATACACGGAATTGGGCGGCAAGATTCCCAAGGGTGCACTGCTCGTTGGTCCTCCGGGAACGGGTAAGACGCTGATGGCCAAGGCTGTAGCAGGCGAGGCCGGCGTGCCGTTCTTCTCGATGTCAGGTTCCGACTTCGTGGAGATGTTCGTGGGTGTGGGTGCCAGCCGTGTGCGCGACCTGTTCCAGCAGGCTAAGCAGAAGGCGCCATGTATCATCTTCATCGACGAGATAGACGCCGTGGGCCGTGCCCGTTCGAAGAACCCTGCGATGGGTGGCAACGACGAACGCGAGAACACGCTGAATGCCCTGCTGACGGAGATGGACGGGTTTGGTACCAATAGCGGCATCATCACGCTGGCGGCCACCAACCGTGCCGACATGCTTGACTCAGCCCTGCTGCGTGCTGGACGTTTCGACCGTCAAATACACGTGGATCTGCCTGACCTGAACGAGCGTACAGAGGTGTTCAAGGTGCACCTGAAGCCCTTGAAGCTCGACGATAGCGTGGATATAGAGTTCCTGGCCCGTCAGACGCCAGGCTTCTCAGGTGCCGACATTGCCAATGTGTGCAACGAGGCGGCCCTGATAGCTGCCCGTCACGACCGTGAAAAGGTGGGCAAGCAGGACTTCCTGGATGCTGTTGACCGCATCATCGGCGGATTGGAGAAGAAGACGAAGGTAATGACGGAAGCCGAGAAACGCTCCATCGCCATCCATGAGGCTGGTCACGCCACCATTTCGTGGTTCACGGAGTTTGCCAACCCGCTGGTGAAGGTGTCGATTGTGCCGCGCGGTCAGGCGCTGGGTGCTGCTTGGTACCTGCCTGAGGAGCGCGTGCTGCAGACCAAGGAGGCCATGCTCGACGAGATGTGTTCTCTGCTGGGCGGACGTGCTGCCGAGGAGCTGTTCATCGGTCATATCTCGACAGGCGCCATGAACGACCTAGAGCGTACCACCAAGCAGGCATACGGCATGATAGCCTATGCCGGTATGGGCGACTCGCTGCCTAACATCTGCTACTACAACAACACTGAATACCAGTTCCAGCGTCCCTACTCAGAGACCACAGCGAAACTCATTGACGACGAGGTGCTGAAGATGATTAACGAGCAGTACGACCGTGCCAAGCAGATACTGACCGAGCACAAGGATGGTCATGCCCAGCTGGCGCAGCTGCTCATTGACCGTGAGGTTATCTTTGCCGAGGACGTTGAGAAGATTTTCGGTCCCCGTCCCTGGCAGAGTCGTGCCGAGGAACTTCTGGAAGCCCAAATGCGTGCTGATGCAGAGCGGATGTTGAAAGAAAGGGACGAGAAAGCCCCCCAGTCGTCCCCCGAGGGGGACACAAATGTCCAACAGTCTAGTGTAGCCCCCTCGGGGGCAGAAGGAGGGGCCCAATGAAAAACTTCATCATCCGCGCCATAACAGGCATCCTGTTTGTAGCCATTGTCGTTACATGTTTCCTTGACCCAAGGGCCATGGTGCTGCTGTTTGCACTCGTCACGGGAATGACCATCTGGGAGTTCACAGGGCTGGTCAACCAGAGGGGCGATGGCGACGAGGGCGCAGTACACGTCACCGTCAACCGCTTCATATCCACCGTGGCAGGCGTCTATTTCTTCTTTGCGATGGCCTATTTCTGCAGCGACGTCTATGGCGGCTCAGCCAAGTCGGTGGTGTTCATTCCCTATCTCGTCACTATTATCTACCTGCTCGTGGCCGAGCTGTATGGAAAGCAGCCTGACCCCGTCAACAACTGGGCCTATACCATGTTCTCGCAGATGTATATCGCCCTGCCTTTCTCGCTGCTTAACGTGCTGGCATTTACCGCCACGCCCGACGGCAATGTGGTGTTCAACACCATTCTGCCGCTTTCCGTCTTTGTCTGTCTCTGGCTGAACGATACGGGTGCCTACTGCGTCGGTTCGCTGTTAGGACGCCACAAGCTCTTCCCCCGCATCTCGCCTGGGAAATCGTGGGAGGGTAGCATCGGCGGCGGCCTGTTAGTTGTAGCCGTAGCCTTTGCCTTCGGATGGTTTGAGAATGATGAGGGTATGGGGATGATGAACGAATGGGAATGGGCAGGTCTTGGACTTGTCGTCGTCATCTTCGGCACCTGGGGCGACCTGGTGGAGAGCCTGTTCAAGCGTACCCTTGGTATCAAGGACAGTGGAA
>JAILHP010000047.1 GCA_024695705.1 Prevotella sp.
AAGCATCCGCGGAGAAATCTCGGTGTAACTTACATTCTGCTCACTTTTTCGTACCTTTGACAGATTGTCGAAGGTACTTCATTTGACAACGAACTTGGGCTGATCAAGGTATTCTCTATACTTTATAACGGGATGTATCCGGAGGAGGAGGACAGCTTTTATGTGAAGATGCTGCCTGCCTACGAATTCTGCAAGACGCACATGGAGATGCTGGAGATGATGGGGCAAGAGAGACACCCGGATTATGAGCAACTGGACCAACAGATTTCTCATGCACGTTCCTTCCAGCAATGACGCTTCGACGGGGAAACGCTACATGCAACATGCAACATGCTACGATAAGCTTTTCCGAAAATAGTGAATATCATACATGGAGGCTGGCCAATGGGCTCGCCTCCGTGCTTATTGTTCGCAGTGAATGATGATTCGCCTGTAAGACACCAGAGGGAACCTTCCATGCCGCGGGATGTCGTGACCCTCACAGATGACGTGGAAAGTACGCCCGCGGGCATCTGCCGGAATATGGAGAACGGCAACAGGCTGGTCGCTGAACTCCATGTCAAGGGTTTGGCCTCCTGGCTCCTCTTGCTGCCACCAGCGGAAGGTGATGGCTTCCCTGTCGGGGTCTGTCGAAAAGGTGGCATCCAGACGGACGGCCTCGCCTGCCTTTACTTGAAGGACAATGGGCGCCAGGCCGCTTTGGCCGTTGACCACCACTTGAGGATTGCGGTTGCCGCGACCCTCGTCTGCCCATTGCATGCGGGCCATGAAATCGTTCAGTTCGTCAGGATAAAAACGCGTCTTATAGCCCACGCTGATGCTGCGGACAGGTTCCTCCCAACTGGTCCAGGCCGTTGTCAGAGAGTCAGGGCAGAGCCCACGTCGGTGATAGCCTGCCCAGCCTGCCTGCAGGGGGTCTTCAGGGTTGTTCAGCCCATTGGGCATGACGTAGAGGAAACTCGGCGTATCACCCTCCACGCCCCATTTGTAGTCAGGATATTCCCGGCCCAGGGCGCCTTTCCCCTGAATGTGCTGCTGGTGCAGCGCCCAGTTTCTCTTACCCAGCTCGCATTGTTCCTGCCAGGTTCCCTCGTCCCAAATGAACTGCAGGTCGTCAGGAAACTCACGACGCAGCCATTGGTGCGAGCTGTAGGCTCGGTTCATGCGCATGTTGTACTGCATGTCCTGGTCGGTGATGGTGTAGATGCGGAACTTGCGGACAAAGCGCTTCAGCTCATCTGCGGTACGCGTCTGCTGCACACGCCAGATGGCCTGTGCAAGGGTGTTTGCACCACCCCATGCCGCCACGTAGATAGGACGCTCATCAGCCTCATCGGCCAGCCTTATCAGCAACTCGCTGCCCGGTGAGTCGTTGCCTTCACCAATGACCTTGATGCCTCCCCGCTGACTGCCCATCACGGCACGGCTCCTCACGTAGTCGGCACTGGGCCAGTAGCCTATCTGCTGACAGCCGTTCTCCTGGTCTAAAGGCAGGAACGACTGCTGACCGGAACGTTTCATCAGGTTACGGACATCTTTTCCGTATGCTGTAATCACACGGTGCAGGTATTCTGTCCACTCCGTAGGGTATGGGTCGCAGTTCCAGCCTACTGACGTAATCAGCGCCTCTATCTCAAACATGTCGGCATAGGCCATCAGCCTTACCATCGACTCCATGTCGTCAGGCTCCACGTCAGCTGGCGCAATGTCCGTGCAGACCACCAGTCGCGGCTTCAGGGAGACGGTCTGAGCAGCAACTGTCATAGCTGCTCCCAGCAGCAGCAGGATTGTATTCTTTCTCATATTCCAATTCACATTTGACTTTTTCGGTCTAACGGCTCGCCTCTACCGTCTTGGGGCTCTCATCACCAAAGAGGAAGGAGGGCTGGTAGCCGCCAAGGTCAACGACGACTTTCTCGAAGACAATGGCAGGATGGAGCGGGCGCAGCGTCAGGGTGTGGACATCGGTCTGGGCACTGAGGGGCAGCTCAACAACTTTCTCTATGACACGACGCGCTACGGTGGGGTAATAGATGCTGTAGATGTTCTCTGGCTTCTCGTTGAGATTGTCATTGAAGTTGACCTTCACAGCCTCTCCACCGTCCAACGACACCTCGTAGCAGAGGCCGCCGGTGTTGAGATAGTCGAGCGTGGACTTGACGACGACATGAATTTTTACGGTGCCGGGAGTCTGTTGAGCGGTGCCGGGTGAACGGAAACGATATTCCAGTGCAGCACCATCGACAGGCTGGTCGTAGGGCATAAGGGTGATGCCGCTGAGCGTACGGCCGACGAAGGGCAGCACGGTCCAGCGGGCTGACGAGCCGTCGGTGCGGGCATAGGTGTGCTCAGCCTCCATGGCAACGTAGCCGTCACGGGGAGTGAAGACGAAACCGGCTCCCGACTCCTCGCCAAGGGAGGGAAGACGGTGGACTCTGGGCATGATGTCACGCGGTCCGAAGTCGTCGTTCCAGCTGCGGTAGCCTATGTGCTTCTGCGTCATCATGCCGTTCCACTTGCCATCGGCAATGTCGTGGTTGTATTGTGCACAAAGCAGGGAGTCACGGCGGAAGCACTGCCCTACCCTGTCGGCCCACTCATTGCAGTTGGGGTTCTGCTCCTTGTAAAGCTGCTGGTTCATGGCCTGTGCGTAGTACATCTCATAGATGTTGGCCATGGCCTGTATGGGGAACAGGATGAGCTGGCGGTAGGCATCGTAGTACTTAGGCTCCAGCTCTGTATAGAGGCGGAGGGCATCGCGCTCCAGCTGCTGATACTGGCCGACCACCTGGGGCCACTCCTGCAGGGTGTAGGTACGGAAGTCGAGCATCTCGGCGGTAGAGCGACCGGCATACTTGCAGCAGAGGTTGAGGATGCGGGCGGCCTCGGCAGCATGGTCGGCACCAAATTGCTCGGCGCAGAAGGGCTGCATGTGGGTGCCTATCACATCAGGACTGACGGAAGCAGGGCGCCACGCCATGTCCATGAAGAGCGTGATGGGGTACTCCATGGGCTTGAGGTCGCCTACGTTGAGTATCCACATGCGGTCAATGCCGTGTGTATAGGCCATCGTGAGCTGCTCCCACATGTTCTGGGCAGGCGTGACGTTGAGCCACTTGGAGTTACGAGGTGCACCGACATAATCAACGTGGTAGTAGAGACCCCAGCCGCCGGGGTGCTTGCGCTCCTGGGCGTTGGGCACGCGGCGCACGTTGCCCCAGTTGTCGTCGCAGAGCAGCATGAGCACGTCGTCGGGCACCTTCATGCCCTTGTCGTAATAGTCGATCACTTCCTTGTAGAGCGCCCACACCTGGGGCACGTCCTTGGGATTCTTGCCGGTGACTTCCTTGATGATGCGGCGCTGGTTGTTGACAATCTTCTGAAGCAGCTTGGTGTCGGCATCTTCGCTCATGGCTTCGTCGCCGTCGCCACGCATGCCGATGGTGATGATGTCCTCAGTATTCTTGGCACGCTCAATGCCCTCGCGGAAGAAGCGGTCGATGACCTGCTGGTTGGTCTGGTAGTTCCAGGCTCCGTACTCGGCGCGGTGGCGGGCCCACTCCTGATGGTTGCGGGCCATGGGCTCGTGGTGGCTGGTGCCGATGATGATGCCCATCTCATCAGCCAGAGGGGAGTTCTGAGGATCGTCGGCATAGAACGCCCAGCCCCACATGGCAGGCCACAGGAAGTTGCCCTTCAGGCGGAGGATGAGCTCAAAGACTTTCTCATAGAAGGCATGGCCGCCGTAATCGGTGCCAAACGTGTTCTTCACCCAAGACGTGAGGCAGGGTGCCTCGTCGTTGAGGAAGAGTCCGCGATAGCGCACGGCAGGCTCGCCGTCGGTATAGGTGCCCTGGTTGACGTAGATACAGTCGTGGTGAACGGTGGGCACGTCGGCCCAGTAATACCAGGGAGAGACACCCATCTGCTTCGACAGTTCATAGATGCCGAAGATGGTGCCTCGGCGGTCGCTGCCGGCAATGACCAGGTTGTTGTCAACAAGCTGGATGACGTACGTCTCACGCTTGCCCTTCAATGCAGAAAGGTCGATGCGCTTCTCCTTCACCATCTGGTCGATGGCGGCCGAGTGGCCCAGGGTGCCGATGAGAATGGAGGCCCCCTGTAGTCCCCCGGCGGGGGACATTAGTTGTGCGTCAGTTCCCGTGACGCGTCCGAAGTCGGCACAGAGCGTACGGGCGGCACGCACCACGCCCCGCTCATCGTTCTGGTCAACATAGATGCTGACCTGTCCTCCGGCATTCAGCTGTACGTCGCCCGTCGTAAAGGTTACAAACCGGTCAGCAGCACTTGCCGACAACACCGCTGCCATGCAGCAGAAGAAAGAAAGAATTGCTTTTACCTTCATAGTTTCATAGTTTTCTGCAAAGGTAGTGCAAACCGAGAGAAATGCAAAATAAATTATGAATTATTTTCATTTCCGAGGTGCAGCCTACCTAAGAGCCGTAGGCTCAAAGGTACGAATAAGCGAGCAAAGAACAAAATAAAAACACAATATTTTCTTCTCTTTCGTATTTTTGTATTCGTAAGCTGAAAAAGAGCGAAATATTTGGATAATAACGATTTTTTTAGTACCTTTGCACTTTAATAAGTGCATTCTGTTATAAACAGCGGAAAGCCTATCGTCCCTGAAGCATCTTCCGTCTGCCGTCCGCCTTACACTTGTCGGGCGCACGCCAGACATTCATCCGCCGCCCGCCAGACGATTGTCCGGCGGGCGCCCCTTTATGACTTTGCCGTAAGCAATCATGAAACCCGCTCGGAGCAATCATTGTGTTTGCTCCGAGCCTTTATCTACTCCGAACCGACCTTTCGAAGTGCCTGAACGGAGCAAGCGGATAAGGAGTTCGCTCGGTTTGATCTACCTTTGACTAACGGTCGAAAGACTTTCGTTCGAGAAAATTCAAATATTATTTGGTTTTCTACTCACTTAATCGTACCTTTGCATAACTAAAAACTGATGATACAATGGGACAGACGATAAAGACGAACGACAAAGTCGTAGTGAAGATAGACTACTTGCCAAGCGTGAACTATTCAATGATGAATAGTGGCATAGACGTTTGTAATTCGCTGGTTGTGGAAAATGGCGATGACAAAGACTGGTGACGTGTACTGTCATACACGTCATTACCTGTCATTCTTCTGTCAGTTTCATTACATCTTCAAGTGTGAACTTGCCAGAGAAGACCATCACGGTCACCTCGTCGCTGTCTTCTATCAGCATGACGACAGCCGACCGCTGCCTGTTGATGCTATGAAAGATGTTCACCTTGCTGTCGTCCTCATTCATCTGCATCAGCACTTCGTACTTGCCTTTCGTCATCATGGCTTTGACGTCGTCCCTCAGTTTCGTCCGAGCCACCTTGTTCTCAGAACTGATAATCTGGATGCCCGTCAACTTATTGAGCAGCGTCTGGGTGTCTATGCCTGGCACTGAGGGCGTGACATTCCTGCCAGCCATTCCAAACATATATTTGGAAATGAACACGTATGTCACATTCTTCATGTCGGCATATTTCTCGAATGCCTTTACTTGGGCATTGGCATTGAGACAGCCCGCTGCCATCACCATGCAAAGTAGGGTCTTTATGATAATCTGTTTCATGTTATTTCAATGCTTTTAGTTTCTCGTTGAGTGATTGTTCTGTCTTGACCTATGGTCGAGACTGCTCACGCTCGACAGAGCCCAAGCGAGCTTTGCTCTGCTCTCGCTTAATCGCAGCCTTGTCACTCAGGGCCATAGCCTTTTCCAGATGTCCCATGCCCTTGTTCAGGTTTATGGCCAGCATGGTAAGGGCGCGTTCGGCCTCCTGCTGTGCCTGCACAGGGTCTTGGTAAGTGTCCTGCTCGGCAAGATTCGTGTCTTCATCTTGGTTCAGCAGATGGTATCCCACGCCGAAGACAAGGGCGATGCAGGCAGCGATGGATGCATAGCGCAGAACCCTTCGCCAACTCCCCCTTGGGGGAGTGCAGAAGACCTCCCCTCCCTTTGGGAGGGGTTGGGGGTGGGCTTCCCATTCGTCAATCTTCTTCGAGAGCCGTTCCTCCAAACCTTCCGGTATGGGGATTTGTTCCAACGTTTTCAGATTCAGTTCGTCCATGTCTTCGTGATTTTATTGAATTGTTCTTTCAGTTTCTTTTTCGTTCGCATCACGATGATGCGGATATTGCCTTGCGAGAGTCCGGTGTCGTGCTCTATCTCTTCGTAGGAGCGGTCGTCCACCACGTGCATCTGGATGATTTTGGCATCTCTTTCGGATAGTTCTCTGATGAGTCCTTCCAGTTGTCTGACCTCGTCTCTCGCATCTATCTGACGGTCGAGACTCTGTTCATCAGGCGGTTCGTCATCGTTCTTCAGTTCTGCTAAAGTGTCAAGGCGTTTCAGTCGTCGCTTATCCACAAACAGGTTCCGCATCATGGTGACGAGATAAGCTTCGCCCGCAGCCTCATCGGGCAGGTCGTCGCGCTTCTGCCATAGCTTCAGGTACAGGTCCTGAAGCAAGTCTTCGGCATCCTGCGCATTGCCCGTCAGGTGGTAA
>JAILHP010000089.1 GCA_024695705.1 Prevotella sp.
GCGGCAGACCGGCTAAAAGGAACAGAACGACTTTTCTCATAGATGGGTTTAGAGTGAAAAGGCCCCGAACATGTGTGCTCGGGGCCTCTTGTTATAGTTAACGAAATGTTATTACTGTGCTACAATCCAACGTGGGTCACCAGCCTTGTTCTTGTAAGGCTCAGAGTCAACGTTGAGCGTGAAGTCACCTCCGTCGGCATTCTTGAAACCGGGATTGGCAACGGTACCGTTCTCGTCGAACCAGACGATGGTAGCATCGGCGCCTGCACCGGGAGCGGTGAGGTTCTCACAGTTCCAGTAGAAGTTGTTCTGCAGCGTGGGCGTCGGGTCAGACTTCGACTGGTTGGTGAAGCCGCGCTTGTAGTTGGTTCCTACGACGATGTTGTTGGTGAACGTCAGCTTGTTTTCTGCGAAGCGAACATAGAGCAGACGATAGTTGGCAGCACCGGCACCGACGTTGTAGAGGGTGCAGTGGTCAACGGTTACCTTCGGACCGGCCACACCGGCGAAGTTGCCTGAGGCATCGTCAATACGGATGAAGTCACGGTTGGTGGCAACGGTATAGAAGGTGCTGTTGCTGAGGGTAACGGACTTCGGCAGACCCTTACGGCTGTCGATGAAGTCACCGCCTTCACACTCAATGCCGTGTACGATACAGTTGTTAATGGTGATGGACTCCACGGTAGAGGCTACGTTGAGGTAAAGAATACCCTTGCAGGCTGACTGACCGGTAATCTCACAGTTCTCAACCACGAGCGGACCGTAGTTGACATCAGCAGTCTTGAAGTTGAAGATTTGGTCGGTGGTACCGTTCTCCCTGCCGTCGATGACAGCCTGGCTGACGGTCAGCGAAGCACCGTCGTACAGCTCGAAGCGTCCCTTGAGCACGGGCTGGTCGGTGGGATAGATACCCTTGATGGTGATGTTCTGACTGACCTTGATGGCACCGGTCGTACTTTCGTCCTCGTTGTAGTTGAGCTTGTAGGTTCCGCCATAGAGGGCGAACACCTCTCCACCGGCAGCTTCCTCAATTATGGTCTTGATGTCGTCCTCAGGATGAACGAGGATGGCTCCTGCCAGGTCGGCAATGGTGGTGAACGTACGGTTACCGCACTGCTTGCCGTTATAGTAAAGGTAAGCGGTGTAGGAGGTCTCGGGAGTGAGTCCGCTGATGGTAGCCTGTGAGGCTGCCTTCTCCTCGGCAGTAATCTCGTGGGTGATGTTGCCTACCACGATGGTGGAAACATCGAAGCCTTCTTCCACTTCCCACTTCAGCGTGACGCTGCGGTCGGCAATGTCAGCGGGCTTGGGGTTCTTCAGGAACTGCTTGGTATTGGTACGGAAATAGACGCCGTTCCACTTTGAGGTGCGGCTCTCGTCGCCAGCCGTTAAAGCCTTTACGCGGGCAGAATACTTGGTGTCGAAACTCAGTCCGTTCAGCGCTATGGTGTTGCTCTCGGCGGTCAGGGTCTTCTCGGGTGTGCCGTTGAAGGTCAGACTGTCGTCAGCAAACACCTCGATGACATACGACGTGGCACCTTCTGTAGCCGTCCATTGGAGGGTGGCAGTTGTCTCGCTGACATTCTTGGCCTCGAGATCTACCGGCGAGAAGTTGCGTCCGAAAATCAGACTCGTTATTTCGTCGGCTGCATCGCTACAGGATGTCAGGGCTAATGTGGCAAGCCCGAACATGCATAATGAAAATATCTTTGACTTTTTCATATATTTATACTCATTTATCATTTATCATTTCTCATTTAGGCCACAGGCCGCTTACAGCTGTCCCAGGTTTCCTTCGTTGCTCAGCATGCCGTTGCTCTTATCGATGAAGGTCTGCCAGATGGGCCATACGCAGTGGAGACTCGGGGTCTCGACATAGAGGCCGTTGGCGTAGTCGTCATTCAGCTTCAGCGTGTTATTCTTGGTGTCGATGAACCAGTTGGTGCTGTGAATGTCAATGTCCTCACCGTAGGTTGCCTTCATCTGGCTGCGCCACTCGGAAACACCCGTCTCCGTCTCATCGCGTTCCAGACCGTAGGTAATGAGCGTCTCGTTGTCAAGAGGGCTGGTGAAGTAATATACCTTGTCAGCCAGTCCGGCATAGTTACCAGTGCGGTTACCCAGGTCGAGCACCTTCTGACGGGCTTCAGCCATCTTGGTGTCGATGATACCCCAGCGTACGAGGTCGGCCTTGCGCAGCTGCTCACCGGCAAACTCAAATGCGCGCTGGTCAACGATGCCGTTGAAGAAGGCCTGCTTGCTGGCGGTGTATTGTGCCTGCAGGGCAGCCACCTTGGCAGCGGGCAGTGCACGGTCGAGCACGGGTTTCATGTAGTTCCATGCGGCAGCCGGTCCGTCCAGCTCGTTGATAGCCTCGGCAGCCATCAGGTAGATGTCAGCCAGACGCATGTACTGGAAGTTCACACCGTCGTCGTTGGTTGAGGTAACGATGCGGTTCATCCACTCATAGCGCAGCTTGCCGAAGTTCCACTTGTTGATGGCACGCAGCTGCTGGTATGACTTGCCGTCGATGAGTTCCTTGCTCCAGTCGTAGGGGATGCAGGTGATGTCACGACGGATGTCCTGCGGGTCGAAATCGTAGAAGAGGAACGGCGTGGGGCCGTTGACACCGCCCTGTGCCTGCTGGGTATATTGGTCCTTGGCGTTGTGCTTGATACCCCAGGTATAGAGCACGCGTCCGCGACCTGCCGAGAAGGGAATCTCCCAGATGCTCTCGCCGCCGGCTGCCACGTTGTCCTGACAGAGCTTACGGAAATTGTCCTCGAAGGAGCCCAGGGTGTTGCAGCCCTTGCTGATGATGTCGAGGCACTCCTGCTTGGCAATGGCATACATCTTGCTGGAAGCCAGCTCAGGAGCTTTGCTCTTGCGATAGCCGTCACCATAGAGAGCATAGCCGCCTGCAGCCAGTGCGATGCGAGCACGCAATCCCTTGACGAATGCCTTGCTCACACGCTCGGTCGTCTTGGTGATGTTGTTCTCGTTGGGCCAGTAGCAGTATTTCTCTGCCTCTTCCAGGTCGGCCAGCAGCTGGATGTACAGCGAGTCCTTGCTGGTGCGGGGCAGGTAGATATTGTCATTGTTATTGGGCACGAAGCGGGCAGGAACGTCGCCCCAACCCTTGATAAGGTCGTTGTAGAGCACGGCACGTAGCGTGAGGGCCTCGCCCAGCAGCTGTGCCATGTCGGGGTTGTTCTCAATGTCTCCATACTTGCGGATACCCACAATGGCGAGGTTGGCACGCTCAATACCCTGATAGAACATGGCGTAGGCATTGTTATCGGTATTCATCTGCGTGTTGGTTGACAGCGTGCTGTAGTTGCACAGGCTCTGCTTGTCCTCTGTCTTGTTGGCCAGCGAGGGGTAGGAGCCACTCATCACCTCCACGTCGGTGTTCAGACCGTAGTAGGGCAGGAATCGTCCACGATAGGAGTTGGTCTCGCCGAATGACACGTTGATTGACATGACCTCTGCCTCAGCCAGGGCATAGGTGGAGAACATGGTCGATTCGTCCAGCGTTGACTGAGTGGGTGCGTCCAGGTCGCAGGATGCCAACGAGAGCAGCGTCAGCGACAGTATTGATAACTTTATTTTATTTTTCATATTCTTGTTTCCTCCTTCATTTTAGAAATTCAAGTTCAAACCAACGACAAACTGACGGCTCTTAGGATAGCCGGAGTAATCCACATTAGGTGTAAGGGTCGTCCTGCGGATACAGTCTGCCTCAGGATCGAAACCGGTGTAGTTGGTCAGCGTGAAGACGTTGTAGGCCGTTACATAGAGGCGCAGGCTCGAGATACCGGCACGTTTGGTGAGCTGTGCGGGCAGGGTGTAACCCAGCGTCAGCGTATTCAGACGCAGGAAGTCGGCATCCTCCACAGCCCAGTCGGTCAGCACCATCTTACTCATGTAGGGTGACCACAGGGTGGTGTTGGCATTCAGCTCAGCCAGACGTGCGGGGTCGTTCGACAGCAGGCCCGTCTCGGGGTCGAGGTTCGTCCAACGCTTGCCTTCAGCCATCTCAGTTATCATGTTGCGATACTGATACTTACTGGTTGAGGTGTATTCAATCTTATTGGCATTGTAAACCTGGTTGCCGATGCTGTAGTTGAAGTTGGCACTCAGGTCGAAACCGTAGGCACGGCCTGACAGCGTGAAACCACCGAAGGCGGTAGGATTGACGTCGCCAATCTTCACGATGTCCTCGTCACCGATGGTGCCGTTGCCGTCAACATCGACGAGCTTCAGCGAGCCGGGACGCAGGGCACCTACCACGGGAGTAGCATCTGCCACGCCCTCTTTCAGCTTCCAGCCGGTAGCAGCGTCATAGCCCTCGAAGTCAGACACCTCATAGCGGCCGGCGTTCTTGTAACCGATGATTTCACCCACGGCGCTACCCACAGCCACGTTGTAGTCGTTGCCGATTTCTGTGGATGCCCAGTACGAGTTCCATCCGAAGTCATCCATGTCGCCGAGGTCCTTGATGCGTGTCTTGTTGAAGCCGATGTTGCCGGAGATGTCGATGCCCCAGTCGGCCTTGTTCACGAGGTGATAGGTGAAGGAGAATTCCACACCCTTGTTCTCGGTCTTACCCATGTTGCGGTACTGGTACTCGTAACCTGTTCCCTGTACGGGGAAGGCAATGAGCAGGTCCTTCGTGGTGTTGATGTAGGCCTCCACGCTACCGTTCAGCTTACCGTTCCACAGGGTGAAGTCCAGACCTACGTTACGGGTGATGGTGGTCTCCCACTTCAGGTCGGGGTTGGCCATGTAGGTAGAGGGACGCAGCGGATTGGTGAATCCGTTGACCCATGTACGCTGGCTGGCTGTAGCACTATACGGCTCGTACTCCTGGATGAGCTGTCCTGAGGGGATATTGTTGTTACCGGCGGTACCGTAGCTCAGACGGAGCTTCAGGTCGGTGAGCCAGTTCTTGGCACCTGCCATGAACGGCTCGGCAGAGATACGCCATGCAACGGCTGCAGAGGGGAAGTAGCCCCAGCGGTTGCCGTCAGCAAACTTCGAGCTGCCGTCAGCACGGAACGTGGCGCTCAGCAGGTACTTGTCCATGAAGTTATAGTTGAGTCGGCCGAAGAATGACAGCAGCTTGTCGTCAGGGCTGTAGATGTCGCTGGTAGCGGATGCCGTACCCTGTGCCGACAGGCGCCATGCCTGGTCGGAGTCGTAGTCGGTGGGGAAACCAACCACCTGGTTGGTGTTCTCACGACGCTTGGTGATGATATACTCGTGACCAGCCATCACGTTCAGTGAGTGGGCGCTCTCCTTGCCGAAGATGTTCTTGAAGTCGTAGCTCACCGTGTTGGTGTTGCGGAAACGCTCACGGTTGGAGTCAGTCAGGCTGATGATGGGGTGGTTGGCGTAGGCCTGGTCAGCATAGTTGCGGACGCTGTAGGCCGTCATGCCCCAGTAGCGCTGGTCGTACTGGTTGTAGTAGTCGTAGCCGAACTCCACCTTAGCCTTGAAGTTCTTGAAGATTTCCCATCCGAAAGCACCTGCCATGTTCAGGTTCTTACGGTTCTTCTTGCGGTCGTTGTCCAGGTTGGACTGGATGGGGTTGTAGAGGTTGCCGCGGTCGTCGCCATCGGATCCTGCCGTCACGTCGAGGTTGTTCAGGGGGATGGGAGTGTAGATGACGGCGTACTTCAGACGACGGTCGGTATCGTATGTTCCTGATGCCTCGTTCGAGCCAGCACCACGTATATAGGTCTTGGCGTAGCGTGCCTGGAAGTCCAGCGTGGTGTTCTTGGTGGGCTTGGTGTTCAGCTTCAGCGAGAAGTTGTCGCGCTTGAAGTTAGAGCCCAGCATGATGGCCTTGTCGTTCATGTGTGCATAGCTGAATGCATACTTCATGTTGTCAGAACCACCGTTGATGTTGACGTTGTGGTTAAAGGTATGACCGGTGCGTCCATACATGATGTCCTGCCAGTCGTTGCCGTCCACGTCCTTGTAAAGGTCCATGTCCTGATAGTTTCCGAAGTAGTCGGTATAGGACGAGATCTTCGACGGGTCGTTGTTGTTTCTCAGCAGGGCCAGCTCATACTGCCACTTGGCATACTCGTAGGGGCTGAGCACGTCGAGCGTCTTGGCTATCTTCTTCCAGCTGTAGTAGGCGTTGTAGCTTACCTTCACCTTGCCGGCCTGTCCGCTCTTGGTGGTGACGAGGATGACACCGTTTGCACCGCGGCTACCATAGATGGCGGTCGATGAGGCGTCCTTCAGCACGGTGATGTCTTCGATGTCGTTGGCAGGAATGTCGCTGATACCGTCAACGGGGAAGCCGTCAACAATGTACAGCGGGTCGTTCGACTGGGTGATAGAACCGCCGCCACGTACGCGAATCTTCACGTCGGCGTCGGGCGAACCCTCGGTCGTCGTCACCTGCACACCTACCAGCTTACCGGTCAGTGCCTCCGAGGCGTTGGCTACGGGCACGGCCTGTAGCGCTTCGCTGTTGACTGTGGCCACGGAACCGGTGATGTCCTTCTTGCGGACACTGCCGTAACCGATGACCACCACTTCTTCCAGACCTGTGGCATCGTCCTTCAGGACTACGTCAAGGGCGGTCTTTCCATTGGCATCAAGTGTCTGTGTCTTCATACCGATGTATGAAATCACAACTTTCTTACTGCCCTTCAATGTGATGTTGAAGATACCGTCAATGTCAGTAATACCGCCGTTCTGGCTTCCCCGTTCCACCACGCTTGCGCCGATGACCGGTTCGCCTTGTTCGTCTGTAACTGTGACCTTGACAGTCTGCGCTGAAATGCTGCCAACCATCAATAGGAAGGCTCCTATCAGCGCCATTTTGATACTGTTTAAATTACCAGACATAAATTAGTAGTTTTAAATTAATGAAAAATAATTTTTGCAAAGGTATAAAAATTAATTTAAATCAAGAATCTTTTACACCTTTTTTTTGACGTAAGCGTTTACGTTATGTTTACGGGGATGCAGAGTCGTACCTTAAATGAGAAATGTGAAATGAGAAATGAGGAATGAGAAATGAAAATGAAAAATGAAGGAATGCTTGTCTAGGAAACAAACTCCACCTCTAAGATTGGAGTGGGGAGGGGGTGTTGAAAAAGCCCCACAGGCCTTTGACAACCTATGGGGCTTATACCTTATTAAATAATAAGTAGGGGAATTAGCTTATTTGACAACCACCTTTCCATTGATGATATAGACGCCCTTGACAGGATTCTTGACCAGGCGGCCGTTCAGATCGTAGATGGTGGAGTGTTGAGTGTTGAGCGTTGAGGGCTTGCTGATGCCGTCGGCAACGGTCACTTCGGTAGCTACGCCCAGACCACCCATTGTGTTAGCCACGCGAATGGTGTAAGTAGCGTTAGCGTCACCATCCAAGCTGGGAGCAGCAGATTCAATGACATACGACGTAACGTCAGCAGCAACGATGTCGAGCAGCTCGCCGTCGCAGTAGATGGCATAGCCCGTAGCACCTTCGACAGCGGTCCATGTGATGGTGTTGTCCTCAATGGTAGCTGTGGTCTCCATCTGTGCAGCCAGCACGTCGGGCTCCCATGCGGGGAAGACG
>JAILHP010000096.1 GCA_024695705.1 Prevotella sp.
TTCCACGTGAAGTTGTTGTCCTTGGTCTCAGGAGCATTGGCTGTCAGGACATAACGCAGGACGTCCTGCTTGCCAGGCATGTCAACCAAGTATTCATGCAACCAGACGGCCCAGTTACGTGAAGTGGAAATCTTGTCATCCTCCAGATTCAGGAACTCGTTGGCAGGCACGTTGTCGGGCATGATATACTTACCATGCGCCTTCATCATGACAGGGAAGATAATGCAATGGAACACGATGTTGTCCTTGCCGATGAAGTGAACCAGGCGTGTATCCTCATCCTGCCACCACTGCTGCCAAGTGCCCCATTTCTCCGGCTCCTTCTCGCAGAGCTCCTTCGTGTTACTGACGTAGCCGATGGGTGCGTCAAACCACACGTAGAGCACCTTACCCTCAGCTCCTTCAATGGGTACGGGGATTCCCCAGTTCAAGTCACGTGTCATTGCACGCGGCTGCAAGTCCATATCCAACCAGCTCTTGCACTGGCCATAGACGTTGGGGCGCCACTCTTTGTGCTCCTCCAAGATCCACTGCTTCAGCCACTCCTGGTATTCGTTCAGGGGCAGGTACCAGTTTTTCGTTTCCTTCATCACAGGCGTGGAACCGCTGATGGTGCTCTTAGGATTGATGAGTTCCGTGGGCGAGAGGTCACGACCGCACTTCTCACACTGGTCACCATAGGCGCCCTCATTGTGGCAGTGGGGGCACTCACCCGTTACATAACGGTCGGCCAGGAACTGCTTAGCCTCTTCGTCATACAACTGTGTGGTGGTCTCTTCTGTCAGCTTGCCCTCGTCATAGAGCTTGCGGAACCATTCGGCAGCAAACTTATGGTGGGTCTCGCTGGTAGTGCGACTGTAGATATCAAACGAGATGCCGAACTCCTCAAACGAGTCCTTGATCATCTTGTGGTAACGATCGACTACGTCCTGCGGGGTGATGCCTTCCTTACGGGCGCGGATGGTAATGGGCACACCGTGCTCATCGCTTCCGCCGATGAACATCACGTCCTTCTTCTTCAGTCGCAGGTAGCGCACATAGATGTCGGCAGGTACATAGACACCGGCCAGGTGGCCGATATGAACACCTCCGTTGGCGTAGGGCAGTGCCGACGTTACCGTAAATCTCTTGTAATTCTTCTTTTCCATATCTTATATTTTTTATTTTATATCTATCAGCTTGTGTGTCTGCAGCGACAAGCGCCACTCAGGGTGCTCCTTGATGTACTCCACGCACTCACGGATAATCTCTGCGTTCTGCTCCGCATCGCCCGTATCGCAAGGCTGGAGGTAGAGAAGGGGACCCGCCCCCAGCCCCTCCCTGTTATGGAGGGGAGTAGTTAGCTTGTCCGCCCATGTTTTAAGAACTTGAGGAATCTCCTCCCCTCCATATAGGGAGGGGCTGGGGGTGGGTCCCCAGATAACCTTCAGCTCGTCTATTTTTTGCACCACAATCGCCGGAGCATTCTTCACGAACCCAGTCTTCGGCGATACGGTCACCCAGTCGATACCCTCGGGCACGGTGTGGGTGCCGTTGGTTTCCATTGCGATGTAGAAACCCTCCTGATGCAGGGCATCAACCAACGTATCATCGGTCTGCAGCGACGGCTCGCCACCTGTCAGCACCACGAAGCCGCAATGCCTCCACGGCCGGATAGCCTCGAGAATGTCATCAAGCGTCATCTCCGTGTATGTGCTGAAGTCCGTATCGCAGAACGGACAACGCAGGTTACACCCGCTGAAACGAATAAACACCGCAGCACGTCCCGTGTTCCGACCTTCGCCCTGCAGCGAATAGAATATCTCGTTGATTCTATACATGATGCTTTCTCTGTTTGTACATTTCCCTCCCCTTAAGAGAGGGTTAGGGTGGGGCTCCTTACAATAGGTATTTCGCCTCTATGGGAAACTCTTCGTCATAGGCCTGAGCCGCATTGCCGTACGACTCCTCCACAATGGCCTTGTAGCACTGTGGGAACTGCTTTACAATCCATTCCGCAACATTCTCCGACGTGGGGTTGAAGGGCAGTAACTCGTTCATGTTCCTATGGTCCAGATAGCCATGAATCTTGTTCTTTACGTGCTTAAAGTCCTCCACCATGCCGTTCTCGTTCAGTTCTCTTGAGGCCAGGAACACGGTGATGGTCCAATTGTGTCCGTGCATCCGGGTGCAGGGACTCTCGTAGGGCAGCGTCAACTGGTGACAGCCTGCCACTTCCATTTTCTTTGAAATACAGTAAATCATCTTCTTAAAAGCTTCCGCCTAAGCGGGTAGGGAAAAACGTTTCTTTTTCAGTAATTACTAAAGTGCCGACAAAGGTACTGCAAATCGAGGAGAAAACCAAAAAAAAATTGAGTTTTCTCGAATTTTGGCTGCGCACTACTGTCAGTCGTGCAACAGAAGGTCGGGTAGTTGCGAGATGCTTTCCAGTTTCACCATGCGGGGGTGTTCAAAGTCCTCATGGTGTTCCAGTTGCCAGGTGACGTGGAAGGGAATGTGTACGGCCTGGGCACCGATGGCGAGGGCTGGGGCGATGTCGCTCTTCAGGGAGTTGCCCACCATGAGCAGCTCGTGAGGTGCAATGTGCAGGTGCTCGCAGAGTTCACAGAACTCCTTCTCTGACTTGTCGGACGTAATCTCCACATGGTCAAAGTACTTGGCGAGACCCGAGCGCTTCAGCTTGTTCTCCTGGTCCTGCAGCTCACCCTTGGTGAAACAAACGAACAGCCTCCCTAAATCCCTCCGAAAAGAGGGACTATCCTTCGGATTCCATAGGTAAGCCTCCCCTTTTGGGGAGGTTTGGTGGGACTTTAACTTCTCCAGTGTTTCCACAACTCCAGGTAGGGGAGTAGCGGGCAAGTGGAGAAGGTGCTTGCCGGCTTCCAGAAGTTCTGAAAGCTGGGAGGCGCTGAGGTCGTTGCCGCAGACGCGTAGTGCTGTCTCCATCACGCTGATAGTGAATGCCTTACAACCGTAACCAAGGTCTTCCATGTTAGCACTTTCCGTTTCATACAGCTCCCGCTTAGGGTCTGTGCAGTAGGGTGCGATGAAGCTATAGAGCAGGTTCTCCACCTCCTCGAAGTGCGACTGACAGTCCCACAGTGTGTCGTCAGCGTCAAACGCTATAGCGCGTATCTTGTCAATATTCAGTTTGTTCATCAAGGTGCAAAGGTACGAATAAGCGAGCAAAGAACAAAATATAATACATTTTTTATTTTTTCTTTCGAGCGAGAGTACCTTCGACGAAGTCAAAGGTAGAGCAAATTGAGCGAAATACCAAAGGAAAACTTGTTTTTCTTTGTATTTCCGAAATGCAGCCTACCTAAGAGACGCAGTCTCAAAGGTATAAAATTCTTTGAGCTTTGAGCTTTGAGCTTTGAGCTTTTTGCTGCCGCTTATAACTTTTTAACCAATTAACCTTTTCTCTTTTTCACTTTTTTCCTTAACTTTGTAGGCGAAATGAAAATACAGAACAAACGACAATAACATGGAAAATAGATTATTACAAGCAGGAACGATGCTTCGAGGCGGCACTTACAGGGTGGAGCGTCCGCTTAGCTCAGGCGGTTTCGGAAACACCTACGTGGTGACGAACGTGAACTTCGACGAGACATACGCCATGAAGGAGTTTTACATGAAGGACATCAACCTGCGCGACGGAAACACCGTCACGGTAAGCGTGCCTGACAACAAGGCAACGTTCGACACACAGCGTAACAAGTTCATGAAGGAGGCACAGCGCCTGCGCAAGCTGAAGAACGAACATATAGTTGGCGTTCACGACCTCTTCGAGGAGAACGGCACTACCTATTATATTATGGACTTCATCGACGGAGAGTCGCTGGGCGAACGTCTGAAACGTACTGGCCAGCCACTACAGGAAGCCGAGGTACGCAATATACTCAGTCAGGTGGTTGACGCCTTGGAGGCAGTACACCAGCAGGGCATCAGGCACTTGGACCTGAAACCGGCCAACATCATGATAGACAGTCAGGGCAAGGCATTGCTCATTGACTTCGGAGCCAGCAAGCAGATGCGTGCCGGTGAAGGACTGACCACCACGTCAGGACTTTGCTACACGCCGGGCTATGCGCCCATCGAGCAGATAGAGCAGAGCCTCGACAAGTTCGGCCCGTGGACGGACATCTACTCATTGGGTGCTACGGCGTATCGTCTGCTGACGCTGAAGCAGCTACCTTCACCGATGGAACTGGTGGAGGAAGGGAGCGCAGCATTGCAGTTCCCTCCGACGGTCAGCCCCTCCATGCAGCAGCTGGTGCAGAAGATGATGCAGCCGAACCGCAAGAACCGTCCGCAGTCGATGGACGAGGTGCGCCAATTGCTGGCAGGCAAGCCTACCACCTCTTCGGAAACGACGATAGTAACGCCGCCACCAATAGACCCACCCTCTGCCCCTCCCTCTAAGGGAGGGGAGAAGATACCTGCTTCGTCACCTTCTAACCCAAAGGCTAATCCGCCACATCCTCGTCCTATAGGTAATTCTTCCCCTACCTCACAGGGAGGGGCTAGGGGTGGGTCTGCCCAGCGTGGTTCAAAGCCCGTCTGGCCTTTCATCGCAGCAGGTGCAGCAGTCGTGGCCCTATTGATAGGTGGAGGTCTCATTGCCGCTGTGCTGTTCATGAGTGGCAGCAAGGACGAGCCTGCAATCGCCAAAACCGATAGTGTAGAGAATGTCGTTGCTACCGACGAACCCGTGGCAGCCCTGACGCCTGCGCCCGAGGAGTCTATTAGGCCTACTGATCCCAATGAACCTACTGAGCCGACCAAGCCCAATAGGGACGAGTCTCTACCGACAACGACCAACAAGCCCAATGAACCCAATAGGGTCAATGAACCCCAACCCGCTACCCCTCAGCCTACTAGCACACAGGCCACAACCCAACAGAAAGTGGAAACTCCTGCCTCAACCTCTACCTCTACTTCATCTACGTCAAGTGCCGACAACACCATCCACGATACGGCAGAGCAGATGCCGTCGTACCCTGGCGGCTCTGGGGGGTTGATGTCCTTCATCTCTAGCCATCTCAAGTATCCAGTAGTTGCCGAGGAGAATGGCATACAGGGCAGGGTCATCGTTTCGTTTGTCGTGGAAAAAGACGGCAGCATCAGTAATGTGAAGATCGCCAAGGGTGTTGACCCGTCGTTGGATAGAGAGGCTATGCGCGTCATTAATTCGATGCCGCGATGGACTCCCGGTAAGATTAAAGGACAGCCCGTCCGGGTGAAATATACAGTTCCCGTTAATTTCCGACTCCAATAAACGTAATAAAAAACCTAAATAATTTGGCAGTTCGCGTAATTGTTAGTAATTTTGCCGACGCTTAGGAGAAAACAATGAAAAAAGATATGAGAAGAACAACCATTTTTATGCTTATCGGAGCCGTGGCCATGTTGGCAACGGCATGTTCAAGCAAGTTGGGCGCATTAGGCCCTGAGAACTTTAAAGTAACCCCCAAACCGTTAGAGACACAGGGTGGACATGTTCAGGCTACGGTAAACGGTATGTTCCCCGAGAAGTACATGAAGAAGAACGCCGTAGTAAAGGTGATTCCCGAATTGCGGTTCCAGGGACAGGCCGTGCAGGGTGCTGGCAGCTCGTTCCAGGGTGAGAAGGTAATGGGTAACAACCGTACCATCTCTTATAATCTTGGTGGACACTACACCATGAAGACTGACTTCACCTATCAGCCCGAGATGCTGCAGAGTGAGCTATGGCTGACGTTCCATGCCCGTCAGGGTGACAAGGTGGTCGATATTCCTGCCGTTAAGGTGGCCGACGGCGTCATTGCTACGTCGGAGCTCTACCGCCGTACGGTGGCTGGCATGGCTCCCGTTCTGGCAGCCGACTCCTTCCAGCGCATCACCCAGATTCGTCAGGAAGCCAGCATCAAGTTCCTGGTGGCTCAGACGCAGCTGCGCAAGAGCGAGCTGAACAACAATTCCGTCACGGAGTTTGTGCAGCTGCTGCAGCGCATCAACTACGAGCGTGAGTCCATGATGCTCAACAACATTGAGGTATCGGGCTATGCTTCGCCTGAGGGACGCTTTACCATGAACGACCGTCTGGCCAGTGGCCGACAGAACGTCTCTGAGAACTACGTACGCCAGCAGCTGAAGTTCAGCCGTCTGGATGCTCCCGTCGATGTGCGCTATACGGCAGAGGACTGGGAAGGCTTCCAGGAGTTGGTTCGTGCTTCGAATATTCAGGACAAGGATGTCATTCTCCGCGTACTCTCCATGTATGACGACCCTGAGGAGCGTGAGCAGCAGATCCGTAACATGAGCGAGGCCTTCCAGGAGCTGGCTGACGGTGTGCTGCCTGAGTTGCGCCGTGCCCGTCTGATTGCCAATTACGAGGTCATCGGCCGTAACGACGACCAGATTCGTGAACAGTTCAAGGCCGACCCGGCAGAGCTGAGCATTGAGGAACTGCTCTATGCCGCCATGCTGACAAGCGACCAGAACGAGCAGATGAAGATATATCAGGAGGCCGTTAAGCTGTACTCGGCTGACCCCCGTGCCTATAACAATATTGGCCGCATCTATTACATGCAGGGCAATTTTGAGCGTGCCCGTAAGTTCTTCCAGCAGGCTCTCTCCGTTGACAATAAGCTTGACGAAGCCAATGCCAACCTGGGACTGATGGAGCTGATGAACGGCAACGTGGCTATGGCTGAGGACTATATTGGCCGTGCATCCGGTTCGCCTGACATTGCTCAGGTCTTGGGTAACCTGCACCTGGCACAGGGCAACTATGTCCTGGCTGAGCAGGACTTTGACCAGGTGAACAGCAACAGCGCTGCACTGGCTCAGATTTTGAACAAGAACTTCGCCAAGGCTGAACAGACGTTAGGCAAGGTTAGGCCTGCCGACGCCATGACCGACTACTTGCGTGCCGTGCTCTATGCCCGCAAGGGTAACAACGGCGTGGCTGGAACGTTCCTCCGCAGCGCACTGAGCAAGGATCCTTCGCTGAAGGCATACGCCGACCGTGACTTGGAAATGAAGAAAGTAGAAAAATAAAGGGTCAAAGCGGGCTTTGCCCTAAATGATAAATGATAAATGAAAAATGATAAAGTTATGCGGTGCAGAAGAGGATTCTATCGGTTGCTCAGTTTATCATTTTTCATTTATCATTTGTTATTTAGCGTAGCGCTAGTTTCCTGCGGCCCTGAGGACGGACGTTTCCGCCTGGAGGGACAGCTGCAGAATGTTGACCAGTCTGAGTTTTATATCTACAGCCTTGATGCGGGTGCCACCAAGTTGGACACCATCAAGGTGTCGCAGGGACATTTCGTCTATGAGACCGACCTACAGAAACTCGCAACCTTCGTCTTGCTTTATCCCAACTTCTCCGAGCAGGTGGTATTTGGCAATTCCGGTGTCATTGCCAAGTTGGATGGTGACGCCCTGCACCTGAAGGAAGTGAAGGTGACGGGTACGGAGGAGAACGACAAGATGACTGAGTGGCGCCTGAGCGTCAGCGAGCTGACACCGCCGAAGGTAAAGGAACGCGCCGTTGAGTTTATCCGTGAGAATCCCGCTTCCATCATCAGCAACTACCTGCTTCGCCGTTATCTCATTTTGGATGGCGACGAGGATTACCGCACAGCAGATGATTTGGCGGAGGTGATGCTGAAGGCCCAGCCCGATAACGGACGTCTCCGTAATCTGGAAAAACAGCTGCGGGGCATGCGTTATACCGTGAAAGGTGCCATCATCCCCAACTTCAGGGCTACTGACATCAAGGGCAATCCCGTAGGACGCCAGTCGCTGAAGGGTGAGGTGAACGTCATCTCCATCTGGGCGAAATGGAGTTTCGAAAGCCAGAGCATCCAGCGCAAGCTCCATGCTTTGCAACGCAAGTACGGCAGCCGACTGGGGCTGGTCAGCATTAGTCTTGACGGAAACATTCAGGATTGTAAGGACTTCGTGGAACGTGACTCTATACGTTGGAGCATCATCTGCGACGGCCGTATGTGGGACACTCCCTTGGTTACCGAATTGGGCTTCATGGATATGCCGGGCAACTTGCTGCTGGATCAGAAGGGAAAGGTACTCGACATCAATGTCCCCAACAACGAGATAGAAGAGAGGATAAAGGCTTTTCTTAAATGAAACAACATTACCAAGGACTTACTGATGCCGAGGTGCTTCGCAGCCGTGAAGAACACGGGGCGAATGTCTTGACGCCACCTGAACGTGAGTCACTCTGGAAACGTTTTTTCGAGAAGCTCACAGGACCCTTTGGACATTGCATCAAAGGCTGGCATAACGGTGACTCGCTTATCTTTATTCTCGAGGTGGCCGCTGTGCTGTCCATCCTGATATCCCTTTCTGAGTATAACGAATGGTTCGGATTGCATAACCCGGGCAATGGCG
Organism: Prevotella sp.; assembly: GCA_024695705.1. GTDB lineage: Bacteria > Bacteroidota > Bacteroidia > Bacteroidales > Bacteroidaceae > Prevotella. The sequence goes on from JAILHP010000096.1 coordinate 8,404, forward strand.
TGTTCTTCGAACCCTTGGGCATTCTCATGGCTATCCTGTTGGCAACGGGCATCTCGTTTGTCTTCGAACTGAAGGCCGACCGTGAGTTCAGCATCCTGAATCAGGTGAACGACGAGGAGCCTGTGCTCGTCATCCGCAACAGTAACACGCAGAAAGTACCGCGTGCCGATGTGGTGGTGGGTGATATCATCATGCTTGCCACAGGCGAGGAGGTACCTGCCGATGCGCAACTGCTGGAAGCCACGTCGTTGCAGATGGACGAGTCGTCGCTCACTGGTGAACCCATGTGCAGCAAGACTACGGAGGAAAACCATTTTGATGCTGAGGCCACCTTCCCCAGCAATTATGTCATGCGGGGCACGAAGGTGATGGAAGGCCATGCAGTGGCACAGGTCTTATCCGTAGGTGATGCTACGGAATACGGGCGTGTGTTTGTGGCTGCACAGATTGACGACAGCGTGAAGACGCCGCTCAACGAACAGCTCGACCGTTTAGGCAAGCTGATAGCCAAGGCCAGCTACATAGTAGCATTGTTAGTCGTGGTGGTTCGCATCGTCATGTTCTTCACTACGCACGATTCCCCCCTTCGGGGGGACAGTGGGGGGCTTACCCTCATCGACTTCATCACCTACCTGCTGCAGACCGTTATGATTGCCGTGACGCTCATTGTCGTTGCCGTACCCGAAGGTCTGCCCATGGCTGTCTCGCTGAGTCTGGCCTACTCCATGCGCCGCATGCTCAAGACCAATAATCTGGTACGCCGCATGCATGCCTGTGAGACCATGGGTGCCGCCACCGTCATCTGCACCGACAAGACGGGCACCCTCACCCAGAACCAGATGCAGGTAGCAGAAGTCTTTTTGCCCAATTCCCAAAGCTCAAAGTTCTTTGCAGAGCAAAGCGGCAAAGCCGAGCGCAAAGCTCAAGGCTCAAAGCTATATGAAAACATGGCCGTCAACTCCACCGCCCAGCTCGACCTTACCAACCCTGACAGACCCACCGTACTCGGCAATCCCACTGAGGGAGCCCTGCTTCTTTGGCTGCGCGATCAGGGCATTGACTATCGTCAGCTCCGTGACCAGGTTGAGGTACTCGACGAGATTCCCTTCTCCACCGAGCGTAAGTTCATGGCAACCCTTGTTCGCTCTCATGCGCGTACCTTATTATATATAAAGGGAGCCCCAGAAATCGTTAGTATATGTGGCGGTTCTGCTGCCACAACATCCAACGCTTCTGCCGCCACAACGCTGGCCCGTTGGCAGGCGCAGGCCATGCGCACCCTTTCCCTGATTACCATAGAGGCTCCCCTCCCCGCACTTCAGGAACTACTGAAAGCCCTGAATACCCAGCCCCCACTCCAAGCGCTCGCACCCTTTGCTGACGCCGAATGGGGCCTTGTTGCCATTAGCGACCCCGTGCGTGCCGATGTACCGCCTGCCGTCCGCGAATGTCTGGATGCCGGCATACAAGTAAAGATTGTAACGGGCGACACGGTAGGTACGGCCCGTGAGATAGGTCGTCAGATAGGCTTGTGGACGGATGCCGACGGTGACCGTAACATCATCACCGGACCGGAGTTTGCCGCTCTCTCCGATGAAGAACTGCTGGAGCGCGTGGCCGACCTGAAGATTATCGCCCGTGCCCGTCCTATGGACAAGCGGCGACTGGTGGAAGCCCTGCAAAAACGGGGTGAGGTGGTTGCCGTGACGGGTGACGGCACCAACGATGCGCCAGCCCTGAAGGCTGCCCATGTGGGCCTGTCCATGGGCGACGGCACATCGGTAGCCAAGGAGGCCAGCGACATCACCATCATCGACAACTCGTTCTCCAGCATCGGGCGTGCTGTCATGTGGGGACGCTCGCTCTATCAGAACATCCAGCGTTTTATTCTTTTCCAGCTGACCGTCAATGTGGTAGCCTGTCTGGTGGTACTCATCGGCTCCTTCTTCGGTACAGAGTCGCCGCTCACGGTGACGCAGATGCTGTGGGTTAATCTCATCATGGACACCTTTGCCGCCATGGCATTGGCCTCCCTGCCCCCGTCGCCTGCTGTGATGCACGACCGTCCGCGTAACCGTGCAGCCTTTATCATTACCCGTCCCATGTGGCATCGTATCCTCAGCGTTGGCATCCTCTTCACCATCCTGCTGCTGGCCATACTGAGTTTGCCGTTCATCTCCCTCCACCTCCCGCCCTCCAATTTCCACATTCTTTACCTGCCAGTCAGCTACCACCTATCACCAACAACCTTCTTCACCATCTTCGTGATGCTGCAGTTCTGGAACATGTTTAATGCCCGTGCCTTTGCCACAGGGCGCTCTGCCCTTCACCTGAAGGGCTGCAAGGGCTTCCTGATGATAGCAGCCATCATCTTTTTGGGACAGGTGCTGATTGTCAACTTCGGAGGAGAGTTCTTCCATGTGGAACCGCTCCCGCTGCTGACGTGGGTTATAATCATTTGCGCCACCTCGCTCGTCCTATGGATTGGCGAAGTGGCGCGTCTGGTCAGTAAATGAAGTTCAGTAAATGAGGGGGAACCTCATTTCACAGTATTTACCTTTTTACCTTTTTACCTTTATAAATAAAGATTCCGTTGGTGGGGTTCTCTACACGGCGGCCGCTGAGGTCATACCAGTTCTCATCGCCGTTGGTATCAGGAGTGAGGCTGTCGATGCCTGTGGCAGAGTTGGAAACGGTGATAGGATCAGATAATCCAAGGAGAGTCCAGTAGCCTCCTGAAGCTCCGATAATCTGATAGATCAGTTCGCCTTCGCTGCTGGGAGCCGTAACGGTCTTGCTGACCTCTGCGATGGCACCGCTGGCAAGGGTGAATTCAACGCAGTCGTTATAGTTGAAGCTGTTTCTTGGCTGCTCCACGAAGATAACATACGAGTTGAGGGTGGTCTTGGTCAGGTTCTGCACCGTAGCCGTAATGGTCAGTGCATCATTGGGATGCACGGGGTCTGGGGTAGCCACGACGTCAATCAGGCGTATGGTCTCGTCTTCTGCCTGGAAGACTTTATTTGATACGCTTCCGCCATTACCGGTTGGCTGAATACCGATGACGGCCTGGTTGTTGTTGTTGAAATTATATGACGTATTATTGGGATTAAGTCCGTTGAGCAGGTAGTAGCCGTCGGAACCCATGGTTGACCATCCCCAGTTGAAGTGGAAATAGTCACCCGTCTTGTAACCGTCGCAGATAAAGCCGTGACCGCCGTTTCCGCTTCCACTATAGACAATGGGGCGACCTTTGGAAAGTTCGTGATAGAGGATGTCAATCCAGTTGGCATCCGTGTAACCGCTACGTACAAGGAACATGGTAGTGTTCTTCTCATAGTCAAAAAATTTGGTCAGTCCGCTGGCCACATCCACCGTGTTGGCTCCTGAATAGCTAAGACCGTAGTCCATTCCTAAGGAAGCACCACAATAAAGCATCAGGTTGGAAACGGCTATGGCCTGTGCGTTCGTGTAGGTTGCCTCTACCCATCCGGAGCCGTCGTAGTTGTACCATCCGTAAGCATCCTGAATGTTACCCCAGTTAATGGTGGTTCCAGCAGGAACGGTATTTACCGTTAGGTTTTCGGTTCTTGTGGTGTAGCCGGGGATGTCCTTTGTGACGGACGACGGGTGCTTAAAGACGTTCATGGCCTGCGACATGGCAACGGCCATGCACCCCGTCAGCGTGTGGTCACCGCCCTGGGTCGGTGTGCTGAGGTTATAGGCTCCGAACTGGTCCCAGTGTGCCGAAACAATCGGGGGGATGTTGGTCTTGCCGGCAGCTTCGGGAGCCATCCGGGGAGTGCTGCCCGTCATCTGCTGCCCGTTTTCATTCAGCATCTCAATCTCATTCGCATAGCCCTGCAGCCACTCACGCATATTGTCGGGAATGTTGTTCAAGTCCAGGTGTCCGCTGTCAGAAAAACCAAGGATGGCCTCCGTGCGGTCGTCGGGGCTGACGATGACGTAGCCGCCCTCGTCCTGTACGTTAAACACAAAGAGTCCGCACACCTTTCCCGCCATCGTCAGACGGGGAGCTACTCCGGGAGCCAGCCGTGGGCCGTCACCCTTTGCCATGCGGTTTTGTACGAAGAAAGTTGCTTTCTGCAGTGCCTCATCGGGCGTCACATTGCCAGCCGTGATGGCCATTGAGACCACGATAGCCAACATCGATAATAATACCTTTTTCATCATTAATTACTTTTGTTAGTTGTTATTGTGCTGCCAAAGGTAGTGCAAACCGAGCGAAATACAAAATAAATTATGATTTATTTTCATTTCCGAGGTGCCGCCTA
>JAILHP010000120.1 GCA_024695705.1 Prevotella sp.
AGCACAAGGGTGCCGCCGTCTGTGAGATTCTGCAGAACTGCGTCATCTTCAACGACGGTACGCATGAGGCCGTCTATAACAAAGAAGGCCGCAAGAAGAACGCCATCTACGTGCGTCACGGCGAGAAGCTCGTCTTCGGCGAGAACAACGAGTTCGGACTGGTGCAGCAGGGCTTCGGCCTGAAGGTGGTGGAGATTGGCAAGGACGGCTATACGCTGGACGATATTTTGGTACACGATGCCCACTGCGAGGACAACACCCTGCAGCTGAAGCTCGCCCTGATGGGTAACGGCGATGGTTTCCCCGTAGCCCTTGGCGTCATCCGCAACGTGGATGCTCCTACCTACGACGAGGCCGTGCATGCCCAGATAGCCGAAGTGTCAGCCCAGAAGAAGTATCACAACTTCACGGAGCTGCTTGAAACAAATGATATTTGGGAAGTAAGCTAACTGAAAAGAGCCTCGCAGTTGCGGGGCTCTTTTCATATTCATTTAACCTTACTGGTAAGAGGTGAGCGGACGCCCTTCATGCCCGTAAGATAGGCTTTGGCAGAGCCGAAACGGAGGAACATGTCCAGACGGACGGGCAGGTGGTTCTGGTCATCGGTGACGAAGAAGCGGATAATCTCCTTGGCCTCACCGTCTTCACGCTCCATGAACGAGAGCACGAGGCAACGATACTTGGAGGACGAGTTCTTCATCTCGATGGTTTCCTTACCCTGATAGACGAGCCACGTGTCCTGCATCTTGCTGGCATCGGCAATGGGCAGGGTTATCTTCTGACCCACCTTCATCTTCGAGGCTTCGAAATTTCGGGCACGAAGATAGATACTCATCATGTCATAGACACACTTGCCAGGATTGGTGTTCTGCCAGTTGTGCTTGCCTTTGCTCGTGATGGCATGCTGACGCAGGTGGCACTGTCCGTCAGGATAGCTGTACCATATCTCATCTACATAGTAACGGTCACCCTCCTTGGCACCCTTGCGGTGATAGAGCGGAGCAAGGTCGAGCGTGGTATAGGAGAGCAACGTATCACGCATGACAAACACATTGTCAAGCTTGTTGTTGCCACGGGTAATCAAACTGCTGCGGAAAGCATCCTGACCTTTGTAGCGTGACTGGACGGTTGACATGGAGGCCGTACCCACCTTCACCCATACGAACTGCCAGTTGAAATAGAGGTCGTAGGAAAGAAACTCACCTGACTTGAAAGCGGTGTTGGTGATGCCGCACTGCGCCACGGCGTGGCTAAATGATAAATGATAAATGATAAATGATAAACCGATTATCATCATCCACCTGTTGACTATTCTATTTTTCATATTCTCTTCGTTTTATAGGTTTGCCTACTAATTAGGCTTTTCTCTGGTCATAATGTTTAATGACGGCCTTTCCTTTTAAAGATTTTTACCTTTTAAACTCAGCAGGAATGGGAATGCCCAGCTTCTTGGCACGGTCGGCATTGCGGTTCTGCAGCTTCTTCGCCTGTTCGCCCTTCTGCTTGGTGAGTGCGCCGGGCTTCTGCTCAGAACGTGGACGTGACGTGAGATTCCAGCGTTCCGTAACGTCCCACTTGGCCTTACACTCTATGGCGTCTGGATAGTAATAGACATCCTCCGGCTGACGGTCGGCAGCATAGTCGCCCGTATCCCACACGCCGTTGTCGTTGACATCGTTGAACGCTTTGAGGTAGTATTTGCCTGGATCCACGTAGTAGAATTCTGCCGAGCCGTCAATGGGCCGTGCCTGTTTAACGACGCCACCGCTGTTGTTCAGCAGCTGCACCACCAAGTGAGAGGCGTCCACGCCGCTCACCTGCACAAAGAGGGTGGAGAAGGTTTCTGTCTCCCCTATCTTGATGCCTTGCTTGATGGGGCCTGAGGCCAGACCATAGATATCAACGAGGGCGGCAGAATCCACCTCCAGGCTGTATTCCATGCCAGCACGCCACTCGGCCCGCAGCTCGTAGATCCGAGGGATGGAGTCCTTGGGCCCGAACTCGAACGGGGCGTTATACCACAGGCTATCCACCATGACATAGAGATGAATGGCCGACGTGTCCAACTTCTCCAGCGGCTTGGGGAACTTGATTACCACGTTTTCATCAGGTGCCTTGGGCATGGTGAAAGAGGGCTGCAAGGGCTTTTCCTGATAGATGCTGTCGTAACGCAGGCCGCGTTTCTTCTTCTTCTCCTGGTCCTTCTGCCACTTTTCCAGCTCTTTCTTCTTCTCCTTGAGGCGTTTCTCGTACGACATCTTGGGCAGCACCTCAACCGTATCGGTCATACTGATCAAGGCTCCTGCTGAATCAGACACCAGATACTGCCGTTCCATCCGCAGCGTGTCCTGATTGACCAGCGTGGTGTCGCGCAGCCAGTAGGTAATGGTGTCGCGCTTGGCGCTATGCTCTACCACAAAGGCATTGTCACTATTGAAGTTCAGTCCACGGATGACGGGCAACTCCGGATTGCCGTAACTGAAGAACATCTGGAACAGATGGGCTTCGGTGCGCTCCGTTTTCACCAGGTAACGGTCAGTCTGCTGATGGGTAAAGGCCAGCAGGACAAGGTCGTCAGGGTAATAATGGATGTAAGGCACCTGTATGATGCTGTCAATGTGCAGAGTGTCGCGCCATATCGTGTCTTGTCGGGTGTCAGGACGGCAGGACGGCTCGAAGGTATGATGCGAGAAGGCTATCATCTCGCTCATCTGATTGAACACATAGTCGCCGTCGGCATCCTTCAGGGCATAGGCCCGATAGGTACCTGGGGCAATGCCCTTGACCACAAAGTGTCCGCGACTATCGGTGCGTGACACCCGCAAGAAAGGCTTTTTCTGGAATACCGTGTCGCTGAGGTCGTCATACAGACCGACCATGATGCCCTTGATAGGTTCCAGGTCCTCGGCATTGAGCACCGTACCCGACACCTCAAAGGTATCAATCTGCTCACCCGTAGAGAACGAATAAGTATAGCTGCCCAGCGGATTACCCTCGTTATTGTCAACGATGGCATCCGAGAAGTCGATGGTGTAAGTGGTGTTGGGCTTCAGCGAGTCTTTCAGCTCCACCACAATCTTCTTGCCGGCTCCCTTGATTTCGGGCATCTCCAACTGAGGCGGTGATACGATGACCTTATTGGTGGCATCCTCCACCTTAACGTACTCATCAAACTGTATGGTAATTTTCTGGGCCGTGACATTAACGGAACGGTCGGCCGGCGAAGCACCGACGATACGCGGCGGCTTGTCGTCGTACCATCCTCCGTCAGGCGAACCCATGCGGGCACATCCTGAAATGAGAAATGAGAAATGAGTAATGAGGAATGCTGCGCACAGCAATCCCATGAACCCTCTCAGGCTCATTCCTGTCCGCTTTTTGATAGCATCCTTACATTCCTTTATTTTTTCATTTGTATTTCTCATTACTCTTCTCTTTTATTTCTCATTTAGCTTCAGCAGCTGCTCTATGTGCTCACGACTATTGCTTAGACGAGGCACTTTGTTCTGGCCGCCTAACTTGCCACGCTGACGCATCCAGTCGTTGAAGAGGCCTGGACGGGCCTGAATCAGTTCCAGGTGCTGCAGCGTGATGTCCTTGTAACGCTTGGCCTCGTAGTCGCTGTTCACCTCCTGTAGCTTGCTGTCAAGCAACGAAGCAAACTGCTGCAGGTCAGCAGGAGCCTTCGAAAACTCAATGAGCCACTGGTGACGACACTTGGCGTTGCTGTCCATGAAGACGGGGGCTGCCGTGTATTCCAGCACCTCGGCACCGGTCTGCTGACAAGCGTAGGCCAGTCCGCGTTCGGCATTATCTACAATCAGCTCCTCGCCAAAGGCATTGATAAAGCTTTTCGTGCGGCCCGTGATGACAAACTTATAGGGATTGGTGCTCGTAAACTTCACCGTGTCGCCCAGCATATAGCGCCAGAGGCCACACGACGTAGAGATGACCATCGCATAGTTCTTGTCCTTCTCCACGGCCCAAAGAGGGATTGGGGAATTATGATTACTTCCCGATTGAGAATTGAGAATTCGGAATTCAGAATTATGATTACTACTATAGGCTGTATTTTCTTCTGTACTGCTCTCGCTTGCAGGTGCGCTTGCCTGGTTATCATAATTCTGAATTCTCAATTCTCCATTCTGAATTCTCAATTCTCCATTCTCCATTGGAATAAACTCATAGAACACACCATAGTCGAGCATGAGGAGCATCGACTTGTCTGTCGGGTCGTCTTGTATGCCGAAGAAACCCTCACTGGCATTGTAGGTCTCCATGTAGTGCATGTTGGGCAAGGTGATTAGCTGCTCGTACTGCTTACGGTAGGGCGTAAAGGCCACGCCGCCATGGAAGAACACTTCCAGGTTGGGCCACACCTCCTCCAGATGCGTCTTGCCGGATATCTCCATCAGGCGGTTCAGCACAGAGAGCATCCACGACGGTACGCCGCTGATGTTGGTCACGTTCTTGTGGAGCGCCTCATGGGCGATGCGGTCACGCTTCAGCTCAAAGTCGCTGAGCAGCGCCGTCTTCTTCTTGGGTACCCGCACCAGATTGGCCAACGGGTTAATGTTCTCAATGAGGATGGCCGACAAGTCACCCACCAGCGAATCGGGAAGGTTATAGTTGGGCGCATGACTGCCGCCGAGTATCAGCGATCTGCCATCAAACAGTCGTGACTGGGGGTTGTTGCGCAGGTAAAGCGTCACAGCGTCACGTCCTCCGGCATAATGCAGGTTCTGCAGCCCTTCGCCGCTGACGGGGATAAACTTCGACTTATCGTTGGTGGTGCCGCTTGACTTGGCGTACCATCTCACGCGGCCCGGCCATAACACGTCATGTTCTCCATGACGCATGCGGTCAATGTCGCCCTTCAGCTCTTCGTAGGTGTTCAGGGGGATATGCTTGACGAAATCATCATAACCCTTCATCTGGTCAAAGAGATGATTCCTTCCATATTCCGTGTTTTTCGCTGCCTGTAAAAGACGCGTCAGCACCTGCCTCTGCAACTGCTCGCCTTCGTTCTGGTGTCGCTCCAGTTCCTTCATTCGCGACGTGAACGCATGTCTTACTATACTTGTCAAATTCATTGTTTCTGTTCCACATGAGGCCCATAAGGCCGTTTTGAAAGGCAAAGATACACATAAACTTTGGTAACGAGGGAACATTTTACGATTTTTTTAATCTTTTCCTGCATTTTGCGTCAAGATGTCTGGGATTTTTTCTAACTTTGCAAATACAAAATCAAAGCATTGGCATGAACGAACTAATCACCTCAATTAATGATGCAGTATGGGGCTATGTGTTGATAGCCGCATTGGTAGGCTGTGGACTGTGGTTTACGTGGCGTACCCGTTTTGTACAGTTCCGCATGGTAGGAGAGATGTTTCGCCTGCTGACCGACTCGGCAGTTGATACAGTAGTAGAACAGACACAGGAGCGGGATTGGGGGAAAGGCCGCAAACACATCTCATCGTTTCAGGCTTTTGCCGTTTCCGTCGCCACTCGAGTGGGTACGGGTAATCTGGCCGGCGTAGCCTCAGCCATTGCCATCGGTGGTCCTGGAGCCATCTTCTGGATGTGGGTCATTGCCCTTTTAGGCGCGGCAACAGCCTTTGTGGAATCCACGCTAGCGCAGCTGTTCAAGCAGAAACATAAAGACTCGTTCATCGGCGGACCGGCATACTACATCCAGCGTGGCCTGCACCTGCGATGGATGGCCATTCTGTTTGCCGTACTTATCACTTGTCAGTTCGGTCTGTCCAACAACTCCATCCAGGCCAACACCATTTGCGGTGCCATGCAGGAAGCCTTCGGGTGGTCGCCCCTATGGGTGGGTATCTTCCTGGCCTTGACTGCATTGTACATTGTCTTCGGCGGCATACAGCGAATCGCCCACGTCAGTGCTTTTCTGGTTCCCTTCATGGCGATAGGCTACCTCATCCTGGCGCTTGTCATTATCATCATGAACTACGACCTGATTCCACATGTGCTGAAGGTCATCGTGACCAATGCGTTTGGCTTTGAGCAGGTTGCAGGCGGCGGGCTGGGAGCTACTATTATGTATGGTGTGAAACGCGGACTCTTTTCCAACGAGGCGGGCGAAGGCAGTGCGCCCAATGTGGCGGCTACGGCAGCCGTAAGCCACCCTGTGAAGCAGGGACTCATTCAGGCTCTGGGTGTGTTTACCGATACGCTCGTTGTCTGCTCGTGTACCGCTTTCATCATCCTTATCAGCGGACTCTACCAAGTGCCTGAACTGAACGGCATTGCCCTCACGCAGTCATCCCTCCAGTCGGAAATCGGCTCTGCAGGTCCTATCTTCATCGCCATTGCCATTTTCCTTTTCGCCTTTTCCAGCATTATCGGCAACTACTATTACGGTGAGGCAAACATCCGCTTCATCACCCCCAACCCTACCGTCATGACCATTTATCGCATTTGCTCGGCAGGCCTCATGGTCATATTCGGAGCGCTGTCCAGTTTCGAACTGGTGTGGAACATCGTCGATTTCTTCATGGCTTTCCTCACGGCCTGCAACCTGGTGGCTATTGTCCTGTTGGGCCGCTATGCCTTTCGGTTGCTTGACGACTACCGCCAGCAGAAGCGCAAGGGCATAAAAGAACCCGTCTTCCATCGCCGGCAGTTCCCAGAGATAGAAGACGAGTTGGAGTGTTGGGAATAAGCCCTACCCTACTTGCATTCGCCGTCGCCGTAGATGAAGGCCTGAGCGTTGCTGACGTAGCTGAAGATTTCTTCCGGCTTGAAGAAACGACGCAGCTCAATGGCTGCATTCTCCACCGAGTCAGAGGCATGGACAATGTTCTGCTGATTGCTCATGGAGTAGTCGCCCCTGATGGTTCCTGGTGCTGCTTCACGTCCGTTGGTGACACCAGCCATCTGACGAACCACCTTCACAGCCTCAACACCCGTCAGGGCCAGAGCGATAACGGGCGATGCCTGCATGGAGGCTTGCAACGAAGGGAAGAAGGGCTTGTCGGCCAGGTGAGCATAATGCTCGCGCAGTATCTCATCGCTGAGCTGCATCATCTTCATGCCTGAGATGCGCAGTCCACGACGCTCAAAACGATTCACCACCTCACCAATCAGCTGGCGCTGTACGCAACCAGGCTTCAGTAATACCAATGTTGTTTCCATACTATTAAAATTGAATATAAAAAGTTACAATGCTTGATTCAGATTCTTGCGTTACTTAACTTTCCAGACATTGAGTACAATGCCTTTGAAATTAGCCGAGAAGTCAGGAGCACAGACAAAGAGGGCATTGTTCAGCCAGCCGTATTTGCTGTCAGCAGGTGCCTCAAACTGCGGTGCTGCCTTGAAGTAGAACGAGGGCTGTCCGTTGGCATCAGGAGCGTTGGAGATAATGCCGCGGTTGCGAACGTGGATATAGACGCCATCGTCTGTCTTGATGCAGTAGATAGCCTCCAGCTCCGTACGGCCCTGGGCGTTGGCTATTTGGTAGTCAGCACCACCGTTGATGATAGTGCCTTTCAGTAGTGGACCTTCAAAGGTGCCACCTGTGATGGGGATAACGGTACGACGTCCGTGCTGGGTGTTCTCAATGGAGAAAGTTTCTCCAAGCGTAACCTTCAGTTGCAGGGCAAACTCCAACTCGGGAGCATTCTGTGCACTGACACTTAAAGGTAAAATCACAAAAAGACAAATTAATAAAACCGATTTTCTCATCTTCTCTTCTCCTTTTTTATCTTTAAATATTTTAATCTTTAATTTTTCATCTTCAAAGCCCTTCCGTCGCTCATGATAACGATGTTCAGACCCCGTTGTGGTGCCAAAAGCCGGCGTCCGCAAAGGTCGTAATAACCCATGATGACGGGAGCCTCAACGTTCTCAGGACGTATCACGCCTGAATAGCCTTCCTCTCCGTAATAGCCCTTGATGATGGCCTCCTTCAGGTCGGGCTGGTTGAATTCGGGCACGCTGCGGCTATTGCCATCCGACAGTCCCATCCAATAGAAGGTTCCTATATTGTTCGCTTTGGCCTGCTCGACGAAATAGCGGGCAAAGGCCAACATGTTGCTGCGATAGTTCTCATAGCCGTTTTCTGTGCTGGTGCCCCATTCGCCGAAGATCACCGGTGCGCCCTTTGAGGCAAGGTGGGTATTGATGTCGTTGATCATCTGGTTGACTTCGTTCTTGGCATTGGTGAGGTTCTTGATGTCTAAGTAGCTGTGAACCTCAAAGATGAGGTGTCCGTCCACGTTGTCGGTAGGCAGCTGCATCTGTGTCAGCGGCTCTTTCAGGTGCGAGCTCCATGTGCCGCTACCACTACAGGCGCCATAGGTAGAGACGATGAGGTTACGCTGGGCATTGTTGCCACCCGTGGAGCGTACGGCATTGACAAAACTCTGCGCATAGCTGTTGATGGCGTTATAGGCAGAGGCAGCCACCGTAGCATTATAGTTGGAGGGTGTGGCAAACGAGGCGAAGCACCAGGAGTTGTAGCTGTCCAGCATCTCGTTGTAACCCTCAAAGAGCAGGTGCTCGTCGTAGTCCTTGAATTCCTCAGCTATCTGCTGCCAGACGGCCTCAAAGCGTTCCTTCTCCTGGGCATACACGGCATTGTCGGCCACGAGCCAGGCCGTCGAGGAGGCACCTGTGTCGTGGTGGATGTTGAGAATGCAATACATGCCCTGGCTGATGACGTAATCCACCACTTCATGAACACGTGCCATCCATGCTGATTGTATCTGGGTGCCTATATCGTCATTGTCCTTGTCCCACACAGTACCATTCAGCAGGAACTGCGCCTCCATGTGGGGATACCAGGTTACGGGTACGCGAATGGCATTGAACCCGGCCGCCTTGAACATCTGCATCAGTTCTGGTTTGGTAATGGGCTGTCCCCATGCCGTCTCGTAGTCCGAGGGCCTGCGGTTGGTCCATTTCTCAATCCACATATTGTTCACGTCGCCAGAATTGCTGTCGAGCGTGTTTCCCAGGTTCCATCCCACTCGCATGTTAGCAACAGCCGAAGCCGCACTTTCGAAATCGGTTGCCGCTGCCTGCAGCCAGCTGACAGCCAATACTGCCAACATCATCACCACCCTCATACCTGAAAAGATTTTTGATTATACTTCTCAACTTCCATACGGATAGAATTCTTGATGGTCTCCCACTCTACTTCTTCGTATATGAATGGGATAGGCTGGGGTTCAGCATCATCGAAATAAGCCATGTTCAGCAAAGCCCTATATTCAGAGCCTTCTGGATATTTCTCCAAATATAGTCGCATCAATTCTTCAAAAGAGAATCGTTGCAACAAATAATAAATGTCAATAAAATCCTTCTTAGTTCCTCTACCGATGATGGCATTAACCTTCATGGCTGCTATGTCCTTGGGCGAAGCCAACCGAATGCCATCTTCTTCTACAACATTGTCAATCCAAGCATAATTGTAATTGACTATGTCAACTTTAACATTGTTGAGCATATAAGTTTTTATACGTTTTGTGCACGGACCTTGAACTGCGTTTTTTACATTCTCTTTCAAGACACTTGTCAACTCATCGATGTCTTCGGTCGTATGACCAAAAAAATCCAAATCAACAGAGCGTCTGTGCCCATATTGCAGGGCTAACGATGTTCCACCAACAAGTCTGGTATGCTCAAGTATCGGTAAGCGCATCAGCACCTTCAGGAGTTCCAGTGTGTCGGGAAGGACTGTTTGAAATGATAGCATCGATAATCTTCTTTTTGGGTATGAGAAATAGTACAAACAAAAGCCAGACAGACGGGATCGAGCGTGCGCATCTTCTTGCATTCATCAACAATCTTTTCTAAACCATAATATTTATTGATAAGACGCCAGTCGTTCATCTGCCCATATTCAAGAACGCGCTGTATGATGTACGAGGAATGCTCATCCATTGACATCTGGGATATGTCAGCATCCCAGAACAAATTGTCAGAAAACTTATTCAGACATTCCTTGCTACTCATATTCGTATTATTTTGATTTTGCAAAATTATACATAATTTCTGAAACAACAAAAGAAAAGGCAAAGATTTTGTCTTTGCCATGACTATCCAGCCCGCCTTAAAGCTTACCATTCACCCAACCGCACGATGTTGATGTCTTTACGAGGTGTCAAGTGACAGTGGCGTTTGAGTCTAATGCTCCCTCAGGCGGAAGCGGGCAACAAGGGGAAGGTGGTCGCTGAATCCACGCTGGTAACGATAACCGCTGTAGGTGCGACGGGGCTTGAAGCCGCCGTATTGCTCATCGAGTTCCAGTAGGAAGGGGGCATCGTTGATGTAACAAGTGTCAAGCGATGCGGCGAGGGAGGAACTGGTAAAGATATGGTCAAGGCTTGCCCACAAGCCTTGAAACCGGTAAGTGGCACGGGCACCATGATGGCCTGTGGCAGAACGGGAAACATGCGTCAGCTGATGCGCTTCCAGATACTGCAGGGAGGCATCACCAGTATAGTCGTTGAAATCGCCGGCAATGAGGATCTGAGCATCAGGTGACAGGGAACGCAGGGAATCAACAGACAGCATCAGACGGTCAGCTACCTGCTGGCGGTAAGGACGTGTCACACGTTCTCCACCATAGCGACTGGGTGCATGAACAACAAAGACATGCAACGTGTCGCCTGTTATCACACGACCACTCACATAAAGGATGTCACGCGTGGGACGCATCCCTTCCAAAGGCGTCACACGAAGGGGGTAATAAGTAAGCAGTTGGAAGGAGAAGGGCTGATAGAGCAAGGCAACGTCAAGTCCTCGCTCGTCAGGCGAACAGGTCATGACATACTCATAGCCTGCATGGCGTAGCAGGGATCGGCGGGTCAAGGCATGAATGACCGAGTCGTTCTCAACTTCAACCAATGCTACAAGGTCAGGCAACTGATAGGAAACGGTGTCTGGGGTACAGGAGATGATTGTTCGCCCGATGTTGTCAAGCTTTCGCCAGTAACGCCGAGGTGTCCATTGCCGCCCTGCTGTAGGCAGGAACTCTGTATCGTTTTTCAGCGAGTCGTGCCGGCAGTCAAAAAGGTTCTCACAGTTGAGCTCCACAAAAGTGAGAAAACCTGAAAGCAGCAGGGCGGAAAGGGACATTTTTGTTGAGAGTTCTTTGTTATGCAAAGCGGCAGAGCCGAGCGGAGAGTTATGCTTCTTCCTCTTCGGCAAAGGCGGCTGCCTCGGCTTCGGCTATAATCTCCTCACGTGTTTTCTCGACAGGGATGGCGGTAATGTCATCTAGCGAGAATTCTTCGTCAGCCCCCTCCATCTTCCCCCCATTAGGGGAGGCTCTTTGCACTTCGGAACTTCCCCCCAATTGGGGGCATGAGAGGGGGGCCTGATCTTGGGGGGCTATAATAAAGTCCTCCTGTCCCTCCACATCGGGAACGGTCTGCACAGGCTCTTCCTCCATCTTGGTGCGCTCGGTCTTGGCGGCAAAGATGGCATCAATGAACTGTGGCTCACGACGAAGACGCTGCAGGGTGTCCTTTGAGGCCATCTGCTGACTCTCCTTCTTGGAATAGCCCTTTCCTTTGCAGCCTTCAATACCTTCGATGATGACAACACATTCAAAGACGGGGCTACCGCTATTGTCTTTCGACTGGCTCACCTGCCTGTACTCCATGCGTACACGGTTCTTCTGCGTCCACTCCAACAGCTTCGACTTGAAGTTCACTTCCTTGTAGGCCACCTTGTCAATGTTGATGAGCTGCTTAAGAATGCGCTTCTTCATGAACTTCATACAAGCCTGATAGCCACGGTCCAGATAGATAGCTCCGACCAGTGCCTCAAAGGCATTTCCGCCCATATAGCTGTTGTGCGACGTGGAGTGGTCACTCGACTTGATAAGCTGTATGAGTCCCATCTCCTGAGCCAGGCGTCCTAATGTTTCACGCTGTACCAGCTTTGAACGCGTATTGGTGAGGAAGCCCTCACGCTTGCCATCAAAGTGACGATAGACAATGTCACCCACCACAGCATCGAGGATGGCATCACCCAGAAACTCCAGCCGCTCGTTGTTAAGGGGGCGTCCCTTGGCATTACGCTTGGAGACGCTGCGGTGCATCAGGGCCAGCTTGAAAAACTCAATGTTGCGCGGATAGAAACCTGTTATTTCGTAGATAGCAGAAAAAAGCTCCTTCTCCTTGCGGAAAGGGAGCCTTATTCTGTCAATGAGGTTACTGTTATTCAGCATATTTAACTTCGTTGAGTTTTCTTTCGTTCGAAAATGCAAACGCTATTTGCATTTTACTCACTTATCCGAAAACTTTCGGAACACTACGCAGGCGTTATGACCACCGAAGCCGAACGTGTTGCTCAAACCGGCACGTACAAGGCGCTTCTGGGCCTTGTTGAAGGTGAAGTTCAGATTGTAGTCAATCTCTTCATCCTTATCATCTTCCTCGTGGTTAATCGTCGGCGGAATAATATCATTCTGAACAGCCAATAAAGTGGCCATAGCCTCAACGGCGCCGGCAGCTCCAAGCAGGTGACCTGTCATAGACTTGGTGGAAGAGATGTTCAGCTTGTAAGCTGCATCACCGAATACCTCCTTGATGGCCTTGGCCTCAGAGATATCGCCCACGTGAGTCGATGTGCCGTGTACATTGATATAGTCAATATCCTCAGGCTTCATGCCGGCATCCTCCAGCGCATTCTGCATGACGAGCTTGGCACCCAGTCCTTCAGGATGAGAAGCTGTGATGTGGTGAGCATCGGCACTCATGCCGGCACCAACCATCTCAGCATAAATCTTTGCACCACGGGCTTTGGCATGCTCCAGTTCCTCAAGAATCAGACAGCCTGAACCTTCGGCCATGATGAAACCATCGCGGCTGGCACTGAACGGACGACTGGCCTTCTGGGGCTCATCGTTACGTGTTGACAAGGCATGCATGGCATTGAAACCACCAACACCTGAGGCACAGATAGCTGCCTCGGCACCACCGGCTACAATGGCATTTGCCTTACCCAGGCGAATCAGGTTGAAGGCGTCAGCCAGTGCATTACTGGAAGAAGCACATGCAGAAGAGGTGATGTAGTTGGGACCATGGAAACCATACATAATGGAAATCTGGCCGGCAGCAATGTCTGCAATCATCTTCGGAATGAAGAAAGGATTGAACTTCGGACCGTCTGCCTGGTGAATACCATAATACATCACTTCCTCTTCAAAAGTCTTAATGCCACCGATTCCTACGCCAAAGACAACACCAATACGGTTCTTGTCAACAGTTTCCAAATCCATGCCGCTGTCCTCAACAGCCTGTTTGGCTGCTATCAGGGCCAGCTGAGTGTAACGGTCCATCTTACGGGCCTCTTTGCGGTCAATATAGTCGTTTACGTTGAGGTTCTTCACCTCGCAGGCAAACTGAGTCTTGAACATTGACGCATCGAAAAGTGTAATAGGTGCAGCACCGCTGACTCCGTTGAGCAGGTTATTCCATGTCTCTTCGGGAGTGTTGCCTAAGGGCGTGACAGCACCCATACCTGTTACGACAACTCTTTTTAATTCCATGTTTTTTAAATGAAGAATGAAGAGTGAAAAATGAAGAATAAAATGAAGAATGAAGAATGAAGAATTTGCTGCCGCCCTAACTTCACCAATTGTGGAGCGCGGTTGCAAATTCTTCATTCTTCATTCTTCATTCTTAATTCTTCATTCTTAATTATTTTGCGTTTTCCTCGATGTAAGCGATAGCATCACCAACGGTACCAATCTTCTCAGCCTTGTCGTCGGGAATAGAAATACCAAACTCCTTCTCGAACTCCATAATCAGTTCCACTGTATCCAGTGAGTCAGCGCCCAGGTCGTTTGTGAAACTTGCTTCAGGCTTTACTTCTGCTTCGTCAACACCGAGTTTATCAACGATAATTGCTTTTACTTTGCTTTCAATTTCTGACATAATTGTAATTTTTAAAATGTTAATAATTAATTTCTTATTCTGTTTTATTTCTCGTTATCTCGAAAAATCGGGTGCAAAGTAACACATTTTTTATCATTTATGCAAATAAAAAAGGCAAAAAAGCACACTTCCTTGCACAATCACCCCCCCATTGTGCAACTTTTTTGACATAAAACAAGTACTTTTTACACTTTATCGGTCAAAAATCTCTCTTCTAACCGGATAATTGCCTCTCAACTCTTCAAACATTTCTGGATGATTTTTCAACTTTTGGCTATCTTCCATGACAT
>JAILHP010000124.1 GCA_024695705.1 Prevotella sp.
GGATTCTCCCGAGCCTCTTCGGCTATGCGGCGCATAACATCGATGAAGCCATCGAGCGTCTCCTTCGATTCGTTCTCCGTCGGCTCAATCATCAGCGACTCATGGAACAGGAGCGGGAAGTAAATCGTGGGGGCATGATAGCCGTAGTCAAGCAGACGCTTGGCAACGTCCATCGTAGTGACGCCCGTTGACTTGTCCTTCAGTCCATCGAACACAAACTCATGCTTGCAGAGTCCCGTGATGGGCAGCTCATAGACATCCTTCAGGCGCTCCTTGATGTAGTTGGCATTGAGCGTAGCCAACGGACCAACCATCTTCACCTGTTCACGGCCCAGCGTGAGGATATAGGCGTAGGCACGCATCTCCACGGCGAAGTTTCCCTGGAAGGGCGACACCTCGGGGAAGAAGGACTCCAGCCCCTTGCGCACACCCACAGGTCCACTGCCCGGTCCGCCTCCGCCGTGAGGAGTGGAGAACGTTTTGTGCAGGTTGATGTGCATCACGTCGAAGCCCATGTCACCGGGACGGCAGGCACCCAGCATGGGATTGAGGTTGGCACCGTCGTAGTACATCAAGCCACCAGCTTCATGTACCATCTTGGCAATATCAGGAATATTGGGTTCAAAGAGCCCCAACGTGTTGGGGTTGGTCATCATCATGGCTGCCACCTCGTGGCCGTGTTCCTTGAGGATTTCCTCCAGGTCATCCACGTTCACCGTACCGTCGTAGTAGGACTTCACCTCAATGATGTCGAGTCCACAGACAGCTGCCGAAGCAGGATTAGTGCCGTGGGCTGAATCAGGAACAATGACCTTGGTGCGCTGTACATCACCGCGGCTCTCGTGATAACTGCGAATGACCATGAGGCCCGTCAACTCACCATGGGCACCGGCGTAGGGCTTCAACGTGAAGTCAGCCAATCCCGTCAGGGCGCAGAGCGAACGCTTGAGCAGCGTGCATACTGCCTGTGCGCCACAAGTGGTGTCAGCGGGTTGCAGGGGATGCAGGTTCTGGAACTGTGGCAGGGCAGCCACCTCCTCATTGATTTTCGGATTATACTTCATGGTGCAGGAACCTAACGGATAGAAGCCGTTATCCACACCGAAGTTATTGTTAGAGAGGTTCGTGTAGTGACGTACCACCGTCAGTTCATCACACTCAGGCAGGGCAGCCGCCTCACTGCGTTGCATGGCTGCAGGCAGCTCATGATGCCCAAAACGGTTCTTGGGCAGCGAACAGCCCCGACGGCCCTCCTTGGAGAGCTCGAATATCAAATTTCCATATAGTCTATTATTCATAATCTTTTGATTTATGGGGCTTACTGAACTAATTGGACTAATTGGTCTATTTCTTCCTTGGTACGTTTCTCTGTCACAGCCAGCATGATGACGTCATCTGCCACCTTAATGCCACCAAAGAAGCCGGCATTAAGCCAACGCTGCTGCAAGGCATCAACATCACCATCGTAACGGACGCAGAATTCATTGAAGAAGGGTTGGTCGTAAGCTAACTGGAAGTGACCCGTGGCAACGAGCTGTTCACAAAGGTAATGAGCGGCGTCATACGACAACTGGGCGGCTTCGCGCAGTCCCTGCTTGCCCATCAACGAAAGATAAATGGTCACGAAGAGAGCCATGAGCGACTGGTTCGAACAAATGTTCGACGTAGCTTTCTGGCGGCGGATGTGCTGTTCGCGGGCCTGAAGCGTCAATACAAAGCAGCGCTGCGGCTCACGACCGCTGTCGGCCTGAGGCATGTCGTGTGTCATGCCGACGATGCGTCCCGGCATCTTGCGGATAAGCTTCTCCGTACAGCACATATAGCCTACGTACGGACCACCAAACTGCATGGGAATGCCCAACGACTGACCATCGCCCACAGCAATGTCAGCCCCCCACTCGCCCGGTGTCTTCAACAGGGCAAGGTCGAAGGCCACGCTGTTCATGATGAAGAGTGCCTTCTTACTGTGGCAGGCATCGGCAAAGCCCTCGTAGTTCTCAATAATTCCGTATCGGTTGGGCTGCTGCACAATGACGCCGGCTACGCCGTCCTCGTCCAACTGTGCTTCGAGGTTCTCCCTCGAAGTCACTCCGTCCTTGGCAGGAATAGTTTCCACATCAAGTTGCTGGAAGTGGGCATACTGGCGCACCACAGTTTGTGTCTTTTCATCAACGGTGTCGCTCATCAGGATGCGGCGCTGTTTCTTACCAGCTGCCACAGCCATGAGCATGGCCTCAGCCGTTGCCGTCGTACCGTCGTACATAGAGGCATTGGAGATGTCCATGCCAGTGAGGGCTGTCATCATCGACTGGTATTCAAAGATGTAGTGCAGGGTGCCTTGTGAGATTTCTGCCTGATAAGGGGTGTAGCTGGTCAGGAACTCTGAACGACGGAGCAGGTCTGGAATGACGGCGGGTGTGTAATGGTCATAGACACCGGCACCGGCAAAGCATGTGAGCTGACGGTTCTGGGTACCCAGTTGCTCAAACACCTGGCGGACCTCCATCTCGCTCATGGCCTCTGGCAACTCGTAGTCACCTCGGAAGCGGAGGTGGTCAGGGATGTCGTCGTAGAGGGCGTCGAGGGAATCGACGCCCACAGTAGCCAGCATCTCCTTCAGGTC
Source organism: Prevotella sp. (assembly GCA_024695705.1). Classification (GTDB taxonomy): domain Bacteria; phylum Bacteroidota; class Bacteroidia; order Bacteroidales; family Bacteroidaceae; genus Prevotella. The sequence continues at coordinate 2,624 of JAILHP010000124.1, forward strand.
TGCCTCGGTATGGGGGAAATACTTATACATTTACGATTTTCGATTGATTATTTTGCACAGAATTCTTCGTATGCCTTGGCATCCATGAGGTTGTCAAGCTCGCTCTTGTCGGAGAGCTGCACCTTGATAATCCAGTTCTCAAACGCATCCTTGTTCAGCAGCTCAGGCTCGTCGTCGAGAGCCTCGTTTACCTCAACTACCGTGCCACTGACGGGAGAAATCAGGTCGCTGGCAGCCTTGACGCTCTCTACAGCACCAAACTCCTCGCCGGCTACTACCTCGTCATCCACGTCGGGCATATCAACATATACCACGTTGCCCAGTGCATGCTGTGCATAGTCCGTGATACCCACAAAACCAAAATCACCTTCTACTCTTATGAATTCGTGCGACTCCGAGTAGTAGAGTCCTTCAATAACTTTTGACATAATTATAATTTACTATTTGACAATTTACTATTTGACAATTTATTTCTTATAGCTCTTGCTGTAGAACTGCTTTTTCACCACAACGGCAGGGAAAGTCTTTTTGCGTACCTGCACCTCCACCTCGGTATCGAGCTTGGCGTATGTCGTATCGATAAGTGCCATGCAGACACTCTTACCCGTTGAGATGGAGCGGTAGCCTGTGGTAACATAGCCTATTACCTCACCGTCCTTGAGCACCTGACACTCGTGACGGGCAATGGCTTTGTCCTTCAGTTCCAGCCCGACGAGTTTCTTTGCAACACCCTCAGCCTTCTGTCTGGCTAATGCCTCACGACCGACAAACTCAGGCTTGTCGAGCTTGACAAACATTGACAGCCCTGCCATGACGGGCGAGATATCAGCGCTTAGCTCGTCACCATAGAGAGGCAGTCCGACCTCGAAGCGCAGCGTGTCACGGCAACCCAGTCCACAGGGCTGCACACCAGCAGCCATCAGCTTGTCCCAACACATACGGATGAAGTCCTTGTGGCCATAAACCTCAAAACCATCCTCACCGGTATAACCCGTACGACTGACTATGATGTTGCGCTTGTCGCCCCGTTCTGGTGCAGGAAGCTCCTTGAAGGTATAAAATGTCAGTTCGCGGCAGGGCAGGCTGAGCACCTGTTCCATCACACGCTCCGATTCAGGACCTTGAACGGCCAACTGGCCGAACTCATCCACGTCCCAAGGACGAATCTCTGCATTCCATCCGTCAAGATTTTGGCGAAGCCATTCGATGTCCTTGTCGATATTGGCAGCATTGATGACCAGCGTATAAAGCTCATCGGAGCGTTTATACACCAGCAGGTCATCAACCACGCCACCGTTCTCATAGCACATCATTCCATAGAGAATCTGTCCTTTCTTCATCGGCATGACGTCGTTGGTAAAGATGTGATTGACGAAGTGGGCAGCGGCATGGCCGCAGATGTCCACCTCACCCATGTGACTCACGTCGAACACGCCTACGTGCTGACGCACGGCCTCGTGCTCGGTAGTGATGTCCTTATACTGAATTGGCATGTCGTAGCCGGCAAAGGGCGACATCAGCGCTCCCAGGGCTACATGCTTGTCGTGCAGACAAGTGATTTTTGTTTCCATAGTTTATTGTATTAATAAATCGATAAAGTCTTCTTTGTAAAGATTCAGCACCACGTCATCAATGCGGTCGGGCAAAGCACGACTGATGGCAGCAGGGTTCAACGGCAGTCCCTTCAGCTTGTCAAGCAACTGACTGTCGAGCTCACCGATGAGGAAGTAGTCGCCTATCAGGTTGACACTCCGGATGATGCCGTCCTTCAGTTCTATACGGGCTTCCAAGTCGCCCACCCCTTCTATACGACGTTTCTTCACCAACGTGTAACGCGGGTTATTGCCGTAGATAAAATCTGGAGACAGGTACTGCTGTTCCAGTTCCTCTATGGCCTTCACGTCAGCAGTGGTCAGCAAGCGTTCTCCGTCACACATCTCGTCGTGGACAAACTGCAGGAACTCCGGCAAGGTCAGCAGGATATAGTCCTTCAGCAGGCACACCCGCTGGCGGACGCTCATCACTCCCTTGGACAACAGCTTGGTATCAGTAGGGGTTATGGATCCTACCATGTTGATCATATCCGTGTCGTAAAGCATCGTACTGTGTACCACACTACGCTGGGGCAAACGGTAGAAGGCGCTGCCCGACACTTTGCGGTCACCCACCAACACATCATTACGTCCAGAGACACGCGCATCGACACCGAGACGCTGCAGCATCCGGACTATCATCATGATGTAACGGTTGAAAGTAAAGTTGACGTTCTGCTCATTGGTAATGTAGCTGAACATCACATTGTTCATATCTGCATAAACACAGCCTCCCCCACTCTTCCGGCGGTAAATACTGATGCCATGACTACGGCAGAAGTCCATGTTCACCTCAGTCTCAATGAGTTGGTTACGACCGAAGATGACACTTGGCTCAACCTGCCACATGAAGAAGCACTCGGGTTCGTCCAGATGACGAGCCACATATTCCTCCATGGCGAGGTAGAACGAGAGTCGCCTGACTCCTTCTTCAGCGGGAAGCTGGATATATTTCATAGCTTGAGGTAAGTAAAACTACCCTTTATTTTGGTTTGCAAATATACGGAATAATTATGTAACCGCCAAGCGTTTTACTTTTTTTATATGTAAGTAGCGGCTTTTACTCAAATAAATTTGGTTTTTTGCTTACTTAATCGTATCTTTGTACCCTGATTGTAAAAGTACAATACTTGTGGAAGAAACGAAACAAAGCCTTTTAGGCAAGATACAATACCCCAAGGACCTGCGTCAGCTGTCAGTTGACGAACTGCCGCAGCTATGTAAGGAGCTACGTGAAGAGATCATCAACGAGCTGTCGGTGAACCCTGGACACTTGGCGTCAAGCCTGGGTGTGGCTGAGATTACCGTTGCCTTGCATTATGTATATAATACTCCTGAGGACCGCATTGTCTGGGACGTAGGACATCAGGCCTATGGTCATAAGATACTGACAGGACGACGTGAGCTGTTCTCCACCAACCGTAAGCTACATGGCCTCAGACCCTTCCCCTCTCCTTTGGAGAGTGAGTACGACACCTTCGTCTGCGGACACGCCTCGAACAGCATCTCTGCAGCATTGGGCATGGCAGTTGCCGCCCAACACTCAGCACTTAACACTCAACGTAAAGTAGTGGCTGTCATCGGAGACGGCGCCATGTCAGGCGGACTGGCCTTCGAAGGCCTTAACAACGTTTCTTCCAGTCCCAACGACCTGCTCATCATTCTCAACGACAATGACATGTCCATAGACCGTGCCGTGGGCGGTATGGAGAAATACCTGCTGCAGCTCGATACTAACGAGACGTACAACGACCTGCGTTTCAAGGCTTCGAAGTGGCTACATGCCCGTGGATTCCTGAATGATAACCGAAAGAAGGGCCTTCTGCGACTGAACAACGCGCTGAAGTCTGCCTTGTCGCACCAGCAGAACATTTTTGAGGGCATGAACATCCGTTACTTCGGACCTTACGACGGACACGACATCAAGGAACTGGTGCGTATCCTTCGTCAGATCAAGGACATGAAGGGTCCGAAGCTGCTACACCTGCATACCACCAAGGGTAAAGGCTATGAGCCAGCCGAGAAGCATGCCGAAATATGGCATGCTCCCGGCAAGTTCGACCCAGAGACGGGCGAGCGTATTGTCAAGGACACTACCGGTCAGCCGCCCAAGTATCAGGACGTCTTCGGAGAGACGCTCCTTGAGCTGGCCCGTCAGAACCCGCGCATCGTGGGCGTTACGCCAGCCATGCCCTCAGGCTGTTCTCTGAACATCATGATGAAGGAGATGCCCAACCGAACCTTTGATGTGGGCATTGCCGAGGGACATGCCGTCACCTTCTCAGGTGGCATGGCAAAAGACGGCTTGCAGCCTTTCTGCAACATCTATTCGGCCTTCGCTCAGCGGGCTTATGACAATATCATTCACGACGTAGCCATGCTGCGGCTGCCTGTGGTGCTGTGTTTTGACCGTGCCGGACTGGTAGGTGAGGACGGTCCCACGCATCACGGAGCCTTCGACCTTGCTGCCCTTCGGCCTATACCCAACCTCACCATTGCATCGCCCATGAACGAGCACGAGTTGCGGCATCTCATGTACACCGCCCAGTTGCCCGACAAGGGAACCTTTGTCATCCGTTATCCGCGTGGATGTGGCGTACTGGTGGACTGGCGCTGTCCGTTCGAAGAAATTCCCGTAGGCAAGGGACGTTGCCTGCGTGAGGGCAACAAGCTGGCAATACTCTCCATTGGTCCGATAGGTAATACCGTGGAAGAGGCCATTTCTTCAATGGAGAATGGAGAATGGAAAATGGAGAATTACGATTACACCAAGAACTTGAATCAAGACGTTCAAGGAAATCATCATTCTCAATTCTCAATTCACAATTCTCAATTATCCGTAGCCCACTACGACATGCGTTTCCTGAAGCCTCTGGACGAGGAGATTCTTGACGAGGTGGGACGAAAATTCCAACACATCATTACTATTGAGGACGGCGTGCGCGACGGAGGACTAGGCTCTGCCGTGCTGGAATGGATGAACGACCACGGCTACCACCCGGAAGTGGTTAGGCTCGGTCTGCCCGACAAGTTTGTGGAACACGGCAAGGTCAGCGAACTACAACAACTCGTCGGCATTGACAAGGAAAGTATTAAGCAACAAATATTAAGTTCCCTCTCTATGGCAGAGGATTAGGAGGAGGCTCACTATGAAAATTATTATCGGAGGAGCCGGTGCGGTAGGCACCCATTTAGCCAAATTGCTGTCACACGAACAGCAGGACTGTGTGCTCATTGACGAGGACGACGAGCGACTTAACGGACTGGACACCAGCTACGACATGATGACCATGCAAGGCTCGCCCACCAGCATCCGCACCCTGAAGGATGCCGGATGCGAAGGAGCTGACCTTTTCGTGGGTGTTACCCCTGAAGAAAGCCGCAACGTGAATGCCTGCATCATTGCCCATGCCTTAGGCGCAAAGAAGACGGTGGCCCGCATTGACAACTATGAGTACCTGGACCCCAAGATGAAAACCTTTTTCAAGAACCTCGGCATTGACTCGCTCATCTATCCGGAAGTGTTGGCTGCCAAGGACATCATCAACGGTCTGAAACTCTCGTGGGTTCGCCAGCGCTGGGATGTTCACGACGGTGCCCTCGTCATGTTAGGCATCAAGCTCCGCGAGGGTTGTGAGATACTCAACCAACCGTTGAAAGACCTCTGCGGACCTGATGACCCCTACCACATTGTGGCCATCAAGCATGGCGACGAGACCATCATTCCCGGCGGTAACGACGTGCTGCAGCTGCATGACCTGGCCTACTTCATGACGACCCGCGAATATATTCCCTATATCCGTAAGATTGTAGGCAAGGAACACTATGCTGACGTGAAGAACGTCATCGTCATGGGAGGCGGCAAGACCAGCGTACGTGCTGCCTTGACGGCTCCCGACTACATGAATATCAAGATTATTGAGAGCGACGAACGGCGCTGCGAACAGCTGAACGCACTGCTGAGCGACACCGATACAATGGTCATACACGGAGACGGCCGCGACCTCACACTGCTCGAAGACGAAGGCATCCGCAACACACAGGCCTTCGTGGCTCTGACGGGCAATGCAGAGACCAACATCCTGGCTTGTCTGACAGCCAAGAAGCTCGGCGTCCGGAAGACCGTGGCAATGGTAGAGAACCTTGACTACGTGAGCATGGCCGAGGAACTGGACATTGGCACCATCATCAACAAGAAGAACATTGCCGCCAGCCACATCTTCCAAATGATGCTCGATGCCGAAGTTAGCAACATGCGCTCACTGATGATGGTAGAGAGCGACGTGGCAGAGTTTGTGGCTGCCGAGGGGTCGAAGGTGACCAAGAAACCTGTGAAGGCACTTGGACTACCTTTCGGTGTAACCATTGGCGGTCTGGTACGTAACGAGCAGGGTTATCTGGTCAACGGTAACTCCCAGATTCAGGCTGGCGACTCGGTGATGGTGTTCTGTCATGAGCACAACCTGAAGAAAGTGGAAAAGTTCTTTAAAGCCAATACGCTATGGTAAACTTCGGGCTGGTATCAAAGATTATCGGACAGCTGCTCTGTTTGGAGAGTTTCCTGATGCTGTGGTGTGTCGTCATGTCCTATGCTTACGGCGAAGACGACAGCATCGCTTTCCTGATGTCGATGGTACTGACCCTGACGGGCGGCATGCTCTTCCTCTACTGCGGACGCAATGCCGGCAGTAACATGAGCCGCCGCGACGCTTACCTCGTAGTGACCAGTACGTGGGTTATCTTCTCCGTTTTTGGCATGCTGCCCTATATGATTGGCGGCTATATTACAAATCTCACCGATGCATACTTCGAGACCATGTCGGGATTTACCACCACGGGAGCCTCTATCGTGAACGACGTGGAGAAACTGCCGCACGGCATCCTCTTCTGGCGTTCTCTCTCACAGTGGATAGGTGGTTTGGGAATCGTCTTCTTCACCATTGCCATTCTGCCGTCAATGGGTGGCGGTAGCGTACGTGTCTATGCTGCCGAGGCTACTGGTCCCATCCGAACGAAGATGCACCCGAAACTCTCTACCAATGCCAAATGGATCTGGACCATCTACCTCGCACTTACCATTGCATGCGTGCTCAGCTTATGGGCTTGCGGCATCAACTGGTTCGACAGCGTCAACTACGGCATGACAACCACCGCCACAGGCGGTTTCTCCACCCATAATGATAGTACGGCATTTTTCATCAATCCTGGCGTGGAATACGTTTCGGCCCTGTTCCAGTTCCTGGCAGGTATTAACTTCACCCTGCTCTACCTGACGCTGTTCAAGTTGCGTTGGCGCGACCTCTTCAAGAACTCTGAGTTCAAGGTTTATCTCGGACTTGTCATCATCGCCACCATCTGGATAGCGTGTCTGCTCGTCAGCAGCTTAGGCTACGACGTGGAGCATGCCCTGCGCTCTGCACTGTTCCAAGTGGTATCGTTTATGACTACAACGGGAATGTTCAGCGACAACGTTGACGCATGGCCGCACATCACATGGGTCATCATCGGAGGCCTTATGCTTATCGGTGCCTCGGCTGGCTCTACCAGTGGTGGTTTCAAATGCGTGCGCGGCCTGATGGTCTTCGAAGTGATGCGTAATGAGTTCCGCCGCATCCTCCATCCCAATGCCGTGCTGCCTGTCAAAGTCAGTGGACAGCCCGTGCCGCAGTCAAAGCTCACGACGCTCATGGCGTTCTTTGCCATCTATATCTCCATCTGTCTTATCTGTGCTATTATCATGATGGCAGCAGGTGTGGACAACGTCAACGCGGTAGGAATTTCGCTCGGCCTTATCAGCAACGTAGGCCCTGCACTTGATCAGGAGATTGGTGCATCCATGACATGGAGCCAACTGCCCGACTATGCCAAGTGGGTTTGTTCTTTTCTCATGCTTGTCGGCCGTCTGGAGATTATGAATGTCCTCGTGCTTTTCACAAGAAGTTACTGGAAAGATAATTGAAAATAATAATAGAAATGCAAAACTACTACAAATTTAAACCCTTATTAAAGACACCCATTTGGGGAACCGAAAGCTGGCAGCTCTCAGGCGTGACAGGCTTTGAAACGATGGTCATAGCACAACACTCGGGCCAGAAAGAACAAAGCCTCAATGAGATGGTGAGGGAACAAAAAGGCCGCCTGGTAGGAGAAGCCAACTACGAACGGTTTGGTGACGAGTTTCCCCTTCTCATCAAGTTCATCGACGCACGTAACGACCTGAGCATCCAGGTACATCCCAACGACGAGGTGGCCCACCGTCATGGTAAGCCTCGTGGCAAGAACGAGATGTGGTATCTCATGGAGTCAGCCCCTGATGCCAAGCTCTTCAACGGACTGGCAAAGCAAATTACACCTGCCGAATACAAGAAACTGGTGCAGAGCGATGCCATCTGCGATGCCTTGGCA
>JAILHP010000072.1 GCA_024695705.1 Prevotella sp.
CCTGATAGTTCGTTACCTTCAGGTCGTTGGCAATCACCGTACCGTCGCGCATAAGGTCGAAGGTGGTAGCTGCCTTGTCGTCAGTCCCTAGCAGTCGCCAACTGATGAAGTTCGAGGTGCTTGATGTGGGCACAGCCACCAGCCCTCTGTCCAGCTTTTCCATCTGGCTTACGGGTGTTACTTGGGCATTCGCATCAAGCATTGCTAACGCCCCAATAACCATTGCGTAAAGTTTTAATCTGTTCATATTTAATACATTAGTAGATAGTCACGGTGCAAAGGTACAAAAAAATCGGTACACCACCAAGCGATGTACCGATTTTAACTGTGATATACCTGTGAATTACTTCACCAGTACCTTTTCCACGCTACCGTCATTCTTCACGATGATGTTCAGACCACGCTTCAGATTGTTCTGACGGATACCGTTCAGGTTATAGATGCCCTTGGTCACCTTGGCCGTCTTGTTGTCGATGGCTTCAATGCCTGTATAGTTGGCATATTCCTCATCGAACTGAGCCTTCAGGGCTGCAGAGTTCTCACCGGCGTTCAGCACATAGATGTCATAGATTTGTGCACCGGTACTGCCGCTCTCCTGCATGATACGTACATACACCTCGCCAGTGCCTTCGTAGTTGCGCTCATAGCCCTTCCACAGACGTTTTACTTTAGAAGTGACCATCGCATCGCCCACGTTTTCCCATGTCAGGCTGTCTGTCGATACCTGCAGAATCATTTTTGCCTCGTTGCCAGATGCAGTACCCACATAGGTTACGAGATTGAATGGTCCTTGGAACTTCTTGCGGCTCTGAATGGCTGCGGTATAAGGTTCGCCGCTCACCTTGCCACCAAACTGAATGTCCTGTTTGGTAATGGGGGCGTAGTCGATGATGTCGCCTGAAGTCTCAGGATTATAACCAGCATCGCTGCCAACGTCCGAGCCTGCTGTCAGGGTCTGGTAAATCAGTACCTGGCCCTTTGATTTCAACTCCCACTCATTTTCCTCAGAGGGAACCCAGAACTCATAAGGTTTCTCGGGATAGACCGGCGTCTCGTCACCTGTCTCAGGATCAACGTTGGTTGAGATAGGATCCTGTGTGGTGTCGTAGATGGAGGCTGCATTCTTGCCCCAAGAGAAGTGGTAGACGGTGCTTCCGGTACTGCCGCTTGCATTTACACCCCATTCGTCGGTATTGGCATCGAAATGACCGATTACATCACGACGCACCACAGCGTCCTTCACCACTACAGGCTGGGTAGCCAGTTCAGAGAATACTTGTCCTGCAGCAACAGAGAAAGCCGTAACTTTAGTAGGAGCTTTGAGTACGAAGGGCTCGGTGTACTTCATCGAAAGAGCGGTGTCGTTGCTTTCCTGATAGTTGTACCAGATGTCCACACCTTCAGTTTCGCATGTCAGCGTCACGGTAGTTGCACCGCTTTCATGGTTCTGTGCAATCATCGGTGATGCGGGTTGTGTGAAGATTTCAACCTCCTTGGTGGCCACCTCGCTGAGCAGATAACCCTCGGCGATGGCTACGGCCTTCACTGTGCAGGGAGCTGTCACATTGAGTGTCTCGGTGTATTCTGTGCTGGCCTCAGTTGGCTCAGAACCATCGAGCGTATAATAGATATGTGGCTTGGGCAGGTTGGAAGAAGCCATAGCCATTGAGATATTCGTGTTCAGATTTTTATACTCGAGGGTAATCTTCGGAGCAGAGGTTTTAGTAATCTCGCTCTTCGACGATTTCAGAGCGTCGATGGCGTTAGCCAGCAGCTTGGCCGACTTGGTTGCAGCCTCTGCAGGCATGAAGATATAGGCGTTATGATACAGGTTGTGTGTATGGATTGCTGCAATTTCTGCATTCGTCACGTCGGCAGCCAGTATTTCGTCGCCGACAAAGAACTCGCCCAATTTTACGCCTGAATAGCTGGCATCTGCAAGCTGGAAGAAGTTGACTTCGTCTTCCGTCATATAGTCAGTACCAGCCTCGAAGCCCGTAAAGAGAATGCTCTTTAGGTTGTTGATTGTAGCGATGGGGTCTGCCACGATGGTAGCCGTACCATAGCCCCAGGCATCATACAATTTAGCATTCAGGTTCAGGATGGGATAGAATGCAATGAGATCTTTGACTTCTCCGGCACCGCTGCTGACGGAAGGACCGACAACGATAGCGTCAAATTTGCTGTAGAAATCTGCGCCACGGCTGGTCTTTTCTGTCAGATCCGTAACGGTCACGTTCAGCTGGTCGTTGGCTGCGAGTGCCTGATAGGCTGCCTCTGCTGTACCGTTGTTGCCTTCTGTCAGATAGGCTACCTTTGTCTTATTGGCATTGGGATCGTCACCTTCGCCTACAATGATATAATAGATGTGGCAGCCGTTGGTGGTCTGGATGGTCAGGTCGGCCACGGCGCCAGCGTCACCAGTCAGATCCCATTCGTATTCCGTGTAGTAGGTCGGAACAGGATTGCCTTCGAACTTCGGAGTCAGCGTACCGTTGCTGGCGCTCAGTGAGATACCACGGGCTTCACCAAGTTTGGCTTTGTTCACGGCATGCGACTCAATGGCAATCTTAATAGTTTGATTAACCTCGGCAGAGAAACTAATTGTCTCTTTCTTGCCGTTCAGCCAAATGTAGCTTTTACCGTGAGGGATCATCTCGCCGATGGCAGGGCCGCCTTCCGACTCAAACTCGTTTGGAGCCTGAGCACCGGCATAGGTGATGACGAATTTCTTGGCATTTGAGGGATTGATTCTCAATCCTTCCAGTTCTTCAATGACTTTTTCCACGCCACCATTGTGGGTACAGGCGTATCCATCGGCATTCTTCACATTTTTACTGGCGTTCCAGAAGTGTTGTTCATCTGCCTTACTGGCATCACTCTCATAATTACGCCAATACGTGTCATTGCCGAACTCTTCCTGGTCAGCCTTCAGGGCATTCACGGTCTTCTGGCTGAAGCCGTTGCGGAAATCCCATGTCTTGCGCAGCCCTTGTGCATTGGCTCCCAAAGACACAAGCACTGCAAGCAGTGTTAAAGTAAATAATTTCTTCATAAATTGACTTTTTTGTTGTTTATGTAATTGATAAGTTCTATCATTAGCTTGTTTCGCGTGCAAAGGTACTCATTATTTTTGAAAGAACCAAGATTTCCTGACTGCTTTTTTGCATTGTTTACTTCCTCACCATTTTCTTTTTGTCCTGGATGACTATCCCTTTACGAGCTGTTGGGTGGGGATGACCACTTAAATCATAGATGACAGCGTTACCCTTTTCGGTGACAATAATGTCGATGGCGTTGGCTGCGGTCACTTTGAGCAAGCCTTTGGTGTAGAGTTCCGATGTGTCCCAGACGAGTCCTTCGCCAGGGGTAGCTGGCTGTATTTCACTGAAAGTGCCTGTCACACTGCCGCTGAAGGCCTGGATTTCATCACCGGCCTGATAGCTGTGGTCTGTCATTGCTTCGTTCACCTTCAGTATCGCACCGTTGTTAAGCTTCAACCCACCGCTGAAGGTCAGACCGTGATCAGATACCAAGGTGTCACCCACTTGCAGCATCCCGCCGATATTGACGGTCACAACCCCTGCCAGCGAGCCGGTACCTGCGAGCGTGGCTCCTTTACGCACAGTGACCGCCCCTTTGCCGGTGTGCTGACCGTTTACGATAAGCCGTCCTGCAGTGATCACCGTCGTACCGCTATAGTCGTTCTTACCTGTCAGCCGCCAGTCGCCGGAGCCTTGTTTCTCAATGCTCGTGGTGCCGGGATGACTGCCGGCCTGGTCCAGGTTGTTGATAACGCCTCTGAAAGTCTCGTTGGTATTGGCCGTTCCTACAATCCAGGTTCCTTCACCGGCTTTCTTTACGTTGAAACCTGCCAGCGACGTTCCTGCCGCACCAGAGAGTCCACCAAGATAATAGGTAGACTGATTCTTGGCGCCGTTGACAGAAGCATTGCCCTTCAGTTCGATGGTGGCATTCTTCACACCTACACCGTTGCGGATGGCAAACTGACTCTGGCCGTTCTTGCCCGAGCCGTTGATGATCAGATGTCCTGTATAGTCGTCCCAGTTGCCTTCGATATACTCGCGCAGATAGTGCACATCCCAGATCAGCGTTCCTGTGCCCGATACCTTACACTTGTTGGTGTTCCACAGGTCGAAGTTCACTTTCGAGGTAGTGCCGGCCTGAGCCTCAATGGGGAAGTTGTAGGTCACCGAGCTCTCGTTCTTGCCGACGGTGATGAATTCTCCGCCTGCCATCATGAGTCTGGAGACCGTGCCGATGCCTTTGTCTGAAACGGTCTTTGCAGCCAGCTTCACCGTGCCGCCTTTCAGGATGAGGTTGCCGTCGAATCTGAAGAAGTCTGGGGTGTTCACTAGGATTTGTCCCTCGCCGTTGATGGTCAGGTCGCCTTGTCCCTCAAAGCTGCCGTTCATGGTGACGATACTGCCGGTCTTGGCGATTGTCAGTTCCGTGTCGTTATAGAGTCGTGCACTGCGGTTGGTGGTCGTCGAACCACTTGTATAGATATAAGTGCCGCCGTCCATCACCCAGTTCTGGGCAAACTCCTGACTCTTGCCCAGACCGCTGGGCTCGCCGCCGTTCTTGAGTGAGGTAAATGCGTAGGTACCGGCATGCATGACGGTAGCGCCCTCATACTGCTGGTCGCTCTGAATGGTGAGGGTGCCGTTGCCGGCCTTGTTCATCGAGGCCTGACCGCTG
>JAILHP010000183.1 GCA_024695705.1 Prevotella sp.
ACTACCGCTATGGCCCAGGGCAACGGCCTCGCAGGTATCAACGAGGCAACAAGCATGGTGACCAGTTACTTCGAGCCGGGCACGAAGCTCATCTATGCCATCGGTGCCGTCGTGGGACTTATCGGCGGCGTGAAGGTGTACAGCAAGTTCTCCAGCGGTGATCCCGACACCTCGAAGACCGCTGCCTCGTGGTTCGGTGCCTGCATCTTCCTCATCGTGGCCGCTACCATCCTGCGCTCGTTCTTCCTTTAAGCCTATATAATAATAAGGTATAAGGGAAACGACCAATGGCTGAGTACAACATCAACAAAGGTATCGGCCAGTCGGTTGAGTTCAAGGGGCTGAAAGCGCAGTATCTCTTCATCTTCGCGGGTGGACTGCTTGCAGTCTTCGTCCTGTTCGTGATTCTCTATCTCGCTGGCGTCAACCAGTGGGTGTGCATCGGTACGGGTGTCGTGTCTGCCTCCGTCCTGGTCTGGCAGACCTTCGCCCTCAACCGACGCTACGGGGAGCATGGGCTGATGAAGCGAATGGCTAACAGACAGCATCCCCGATTCCTGATCAACCGACGCAAGCCGTACCTGATTATCAAGAACAACGTAAAGGAAGAACCCAATGAGGAATACGCTGAAAGCAACGACTATTGAGAACAAGCTGCCACTGCTGGCGGTGGAGAACGGCTGCATTGTGTCGAAGGACGCAGACCTGACCGTCGCCTTCGAGGTGACACTGCCCGAACTCTACACCGTGACCTCGCAGGAGTACGAGACCATTCACGGCTGCTGGTGCAAGGCCATAAAAGTGCTGCCTGACTACAGCATCGTCCACAAGCAGGACTGGTTTATCCGCGAGACCTACAAGCCGGCACTTCAGAAGGACGGCATGAGTTTCCTGTCACGGAGCTTTGAGAGACATTTCAACGAGCGGCCTTTCCTGAAGCATACGTGCTACCTCTACCTGACCAAGACCACCAAGGAGCGTAACCGAATGCAGAGCAACTTTTCCACGCTCTGCCGGGGCCACATCATCCCGAAGGAACTGAACAGGGAAACAGCCTCGCGCTTTTTGGAGTCCGTAGAGCAGTTCGAGCGCATCATGAACGACTCCGGCTTTGTGAGACTGAGAAAACTGAGTGACAACGAGATTGTAGGCACAAGAAGAAAGGCCGGGCTGATAGAGCGCTACCTGTCACTGCAGCCCGAAGACAATGCCGCACTCCAGGACATCGACCTCGACCCTGCAGAGATGAAGATTGGCGACAACCGCCTGTGTCTCTTCACGCTCTCCGACGTGAACGACCTGCCTGCGAAGGTCGGGACGGACGTGCGCTACGAGCGTCTGAGCACAGACCGCTCAGACTGCCGCCTGTCGTTCGCCAGTCCCGTGGGACTGCTGCTGCCCTGCAACCACATCTATAACCAGTATGTGCTGCTTGACAACAGCGACGACAACCTGCAGCGGTTTGAGAAGACGGCCCGAAACATGCAGTCGCTGAGCCGATACAGCCGGAGCAACGCCATCAACAAGGAGTGGATAGACATGTACCTGAACGAAGCGCACTCCCAGGGACTCATCAGCGTCCGTGCCCACTGCAACGTGATTGCATGGAGTGACGACAGCGAGGAACTGAAGCACGCCAAGAACGACATCGGAAGCCAGTTGGCCAGTATGGAGTGTATGCCGAGGCACAACACCGTGGACTGCCCGACGCTCTACTGGTCAGGCATCCCCGGCAACGAGGGCGGCTTCCCTGCCGAAGAGTCATTCTATACATTCATCGAGCCTGCGGTCTGCCTCTTTACGGAGGAAACGAACTACCGCAGTTCGCTCTCTCCCTTCGGCATCAAGATGGTGGACAGACTGACGGGAAAGCCGCTGCACATCGACATCTCGGATTTGCCGATGAAGAAGGGCGTCATCACCAACCGCAACAAATTCGTGCTGGGGCCGTCGGGCAGCGGAAAGTCGTTCTTCATGAACCACGTCGTGCGCCAGTATTATGAACAGGGCACCCACGTCGTACTGATTGACACGGGACACTCGTACGCGGGACTGTGCGCCATGATCCACCGTAAGACGCACGGACAGGACGGCATCTACTACACCTACACCGAGGAACACCCGATTTCGTTCAACCCGTTCTATACGGACGATTATGTGTTCGATGTGGAGAAGAAAGATTCGATAGTGACGCTGCTGCTGACGCTCTGGAAGAGTGAGAACGAGGAAGTCACAAAGACCGAATCGGGCGAGTTGGGCAGTGCCGTGTCGGCCTATATCAGTATGATTCAGGCAGACCACACCATCGTGCCGTGCTTCGACACCTTCTACGAGTACATGTGTGACGTGTACCGTCAGCAGATGCAGGAGCGTGACATCAAGGTCGGAAAGGACGACTTCAATATCGACAACTTCCTGACGACGCTTCGCCAGTACTACAAGGGTGGTCGCTACGACTTCCTGCTGAACTCGCGTGAAAATATTGACCTGCTGGGCAAACGCTTCATCGTGTTTGAAATCGACTCCATCAAGGACAACAAGGAACTCTTTCCTGTGGTGACCATCATCATCATGGAGGCCTTCATCAACAAGATGCGCCGCTTGAAGGGAGTGCGGAAGATGCTGGTGGTGGAAGAGGCGTGGAAGGCGCTGACCTCGGCTAACATGGCCTCCTACATGCTCTACATGTACAAGACGGTGAGAAAGTTCTTCGGCGAGGCCGTGGTGGT
>JAILHP010000024.1 GCA_024695705.1 Prevotella sp.
GATGAGACTGACCGATGTGGAAGATAGACAATAAAAAAACAGCCGCATTTCCAATCGGAATGCGGCTGTTGTTATGAGTAGAAGAGGGGAGGATTACTCACCCTTCTCCATCTTAGCCTTCAGCTCGGCGAGAACGTCGAGGTCGCCCAGTGATGTGCTGGCAGCCACGTTCTCAATCTTCGGCGTGTCGTCCTTCTTGGCAACGCGAGCCTTCTTGGGAGCGGCAGCCTTCTTCTCCTCACGCTGTGCATCCTCGAAGGTGCGGCTGTGAGAGAGGATGATGCGCTTGCTGTCCTTGTTGAACTCAATCACCTTGAACGGCAGAGCCTCACCGGCAGCAGCCTGTGTGCCGTCTTCCTTGACGAGGTGCTTCGGAGTAGCGAAGCCTTCAACGCCGTCCTCGAGAGCAACCACAGCGCCCTTCTCGAGCAGCTCGGTAATCTTACCCTCGTGAACTGAACCAACGGTGTACTTCTCCTCGAATACATCCCAAGGATTGTCCTCGAGCTGCTTGTGACCGAGAGAGAGACGACGGTTCTCCTTGTCGATGTCGAGCACGATAACGTCGATTTCGGCACCAACCTGAGTGAACTCGCTGGGGTGCTTCACCTTCTTGGTCCAAGAGAGGTCGCTGATGTGAATCAGACCGTCAACACCTTCCTCAAGCTCTACGAATACGCCGAAGTTGGTGAAGTTGCGAACCTTAGCGGTGTGCTTGCTGCCAACGGGATACTTCACCTCGATAGCCTCCCAAGGATCTTCCTTCAGCTGCTTGATGCCGAGAGACATCTTGCGCTCGTCGCGGTCGAGGGTCAGGATAACTGCCTCTACCTCGTCGCCAACATTCAGGAACTCCTGAGCTGAACGCAGGTGCTGGCTCCAAGACATTTCGCTGACGTGGATGAGACCCTCAACGCCGGGCTGTACCTCAACGAATGCACCGTAGTCGGCAATAACGACAACCTTACCCTTGATGTGGTCACCAACCTTGAGGTTGGCATCCAGAGCCTCCCAGGGATGCGGAGTGAGCTGCTTCAGACCGAGGGCAATGCGACGCTTCTCGTCGTCGAAGTCGAGGATAACGACATTGATCTTCTGGTCGAGCTCCACCACCTTGTGGGGATCGTCAATGCGGCCCCAAGACAGGTCTGTGATATGGATGAGTCCGTCAACACCGCCCAGGTCAACGAATACACCGTAAGAAGTGATGTTCTTAACGGTACCTTCGAGAATCTGACCCTTCTCCAGACGGCCGATGATTTCCTTCTTCTGTGCTTCGAGCTCAGCCTCAATGAGAGCCTTGTGCGAAACAACAACGTTGCGGAATTCCTGATTGATCTTCACAATCTTGAACTCCATGGTCTTGCCTACGAACTGGTCGTAGTCGCGTATGGGGTGAACGTCAATCTGGCTGCCGGGCAGGAATGCCTCGATGCCGAATACGTCAACAATCATACCACCCTTCGTGCGGCACTTGATGTAACCCTGAACAACTTCCTCGTTGTCCAATGCTGCATTGACGCGATCCCAGCTCTTGCTGAGACGGGCCTTCTTGTGAGAGAGAATGAGCTGACCCTTCTTGTCCTCTGCGTTCTCTACGTAAACCTCTACAATGTCGCCGGCCTTCAGGTCGGGGTTGTAGCGGAACTCGCTGGCGGGGATGATACCGTCGCTCTTGTAACCGATGTTGACGACTACCTCTTTCTTGTCAACGCTGATGACCTTACCGTCAACGACCTGATGCTCGCTGACCTTGTTGAGGGTTTCGTCGTACGCCTTGTCAAGTTCTTCCTTGCTGACGTTTGCCACTGTGCCATTTTCGAACTCTTCCCAATTGAAGTCCTGTAACGGCTGGACGTTGTTTGTTAATTCTGACATAATACTTTAATAATTTAATAATTTAACAATGTTAGACTTTATGTTACTTAATAAAATCGTCTTGTTCGTACAGGGCGTGCCCTGTGTTTGAGCGGTAAACGGGACTCGAACCCGCGACCCTCGGCTTGGGAAGCCAATGCTCTACCAACTGAGCTATTACCGCAAGTCTGCCTTTCTGTGCTGTTGGCGCTGCTTGCTTCTGATTGCGCGCGCGTAATAAGTAAAGGAGTCAGGGAAGTTTTTTGTAATCCCTAACTCCTTCAGCGTTAGAAATGAGCCGATAGCCGGACTCGAACCGGCGACCCACGCATTACGAATGCGTTGCTCTACCAACTGAGCCATATCGGCCTTCTCAATGAGCGCTTTTGCTAATGCTTTTGCGTTTAGCGGCTGCAAAGGTATAAAAAAGTTGAGAGTTGAAAGTTGAAAGTTGAGAGTTTTTTATTGCCTTTAACATTATTTTAGTTTTTCAACTGTTTCAGGATTATTTTTATCAGTTTTCTCTTGGCAAAATCATTTTTTTGCATTAACTTTGCGGCACCAAGCAGATTGGTCTGTAAATCTTTCAAAAAAACTTATGTAATCATGAATAAACGAAGTCTTCCTTTGTTCGCCATTATTGTAGTTTTGGCAACGGTGATGCCTGTCTTTTTAGGCTGTGGAAACAGACAGAATGGTCCCCAGATGGTGGAAAGAAAAGTTACGGTGGCTGACTCCCTCGTGTGGTTTGCCAACGATGCCAAGGACTTTCCCCGTATGATTGCCCTATGCGACAGTCTTGAGAAAACGGGCGACTTCTCGTCCATCCGTGCCAACTTCTATCGTGGCGATGCCCTCAGGGAGTCGGGGAGGGACGGCGAGGCCTTTGAGTGCTATCGTGCCGCTGTCGTTGACGGCCTGAAGGACTATGGCGAGCTGTGGTGCTATCAGGAGGCTGCACGTCACTACATCAAGATGATGTTCAACAGATCTGACTATGAGGGAGTTGTGAATGAAGCGATGCCCATCCTCGCCGTATTGGACTCTGTTGAAACCGTTGACCCTGAGGCACGGCTCATGATTCACTGCATGTTGGGCCAGTGTAACCTCACCCTCAAGCAGTTTGACTTTGCCAAGGAGAATTTTGAGTATAGTCAAAAGGGATACAGGGAATGGGTCTCTCAGGATAGCACAGGAAGGGCTGCGTGGTGTGCCATTGAGGATTTTGACAATATCGCACAGAAATACCTTGGCTCCGGCCTGTATGATGAGGCGGAGGTATGGCTGCAGCGTACCGACTCGCTGCTCCCTGCCCTGAAGGCGTTTGCTGAATCCAGGAACGACGAGTTTCTCTATGACAGCCGTTATACGCTGATTCTATACCATAAGATATCCCTTGCCCAGGCGAGAGGACGGGAAGAAGAGGCGTCACGTCTCTACGAGGAGTATAAGACGCGTCCCTTTGGCAATTCTGATTTCGGTCGCATCATGGTGGCGGAGTATCTGGTAAATTCCAAACGCTTCAAGGAGGCTGCCGACAATCTGATGGGGCTCGACAAGTTTCTTCAGGAATACAGCGTGGAGATGACAATGGACAATATCTCCGGATACGTTCAGAAGATGCAGGCCAACCTTGGAGCAGGACGCAGGGATACGGTGGTGTATGTGGCCCGGCAGATTGTGGAGAACTTCGACTCTTGTCTGACCCGACAGAAGGAAATGGATGCCGCAAGGCTTGCCACCATCTACGACACACAGGGCAAGGAACGGCAGATTTCCCAGCAGCAGGCAGAGATTCTGAAGCAGCGTGTCATCGGACTGATCGTTGCCATTGTGCTGCTGACCATCTTCTTCATCATCTACACCCTGTTGCGCCGTCGTGCCGCCAAGCGTCTGGCTGAGATGAAGGCTGCCCAGGAGCGAATTGAGAGTGAGCTGCGCATTGCCCGTGACATTCAGATGTCGATGGTGCCCAGCGTGTTCCCCGATCGCGAGGGACTGGACATGTATGCCCTGATGACCCCTGCGAAGGAGGTGGGCGGCGACCTCTACGGCTATGTGCTCATCGGCGACAAGCTCTATTTCTGCGTGGGCGACGTCAGCGGCAAGGGCGTGCCTGCATCGCTCTTCATGGCCCAGGCAACCCGACTTTTCCGTACCCTGGCTGCCCAGCAGATGATGCCTGCCGAGATATGTACTCGCATGAACGACGCCCTCAGTGGCGAAGATAATGAGAGCAGCATGTTCGTAACCTTCTTCCTCGGACTTGTGAACCTGAAGACCGGACATCTTGACTTCTGCAATGCCGGCCATAATCCGCCAGTACTGGGCACTTCGTTCCTTAACATGAAACCCAATACGGCCATCGGCCTTTTCCCCGGTCTGGAGTATCAGGGAGAAGAGATAGAGAGCATCATGAACGAAACGCTCTTCGTCTATACCGACGGACTCAATGAGGCTGAAAACATGGAACTGGAGCAGTTTGGTGACGAACACCTGCTCGAAGTCCTCAAACAGACACAGCATGAGAGTGCTCAGCAGACCGTGGAAAAGCTGAAGGAAGAAGTGGCCAGACACCGTGACGGCGCCGAGCCTAACGACGACCTTACGATGATGTGCCTCAGAATCAGTGGAAGCGCAGAAGAAAAATGACTTAGAGCTTGACGCGCAGGTATCTTCCTGTCAGACTTTTCTGGCATTTTGCCACCTCCTCAGGTGTGCCGCTGGTGACAAGTTCTCCGCCCTTGTCGCCCCCGTTGGGGCCCAGGTCGATGATCCAGTCGGCACACTTGATGATTTCCATATTGTGCTCAATAATCAGGATGGAGTGTCCCCGCTCTATGAGGGCATCGAACGACTGCAGCAGCCGCTTGATGTCGTGGAAGTGAAGACCCGTGGTCGGCTCGTCGAAGATGAAGAGGGTGGGTTCCTGCTTCTCCTGTCCGATGTAATAGGCCAGCTTTACGCGCTGGTTCTCACCGCCCGACAGCGAGCTGGAGTTCTGTCCCAGCTTGATGTAGCCCAGTCCCACGTCCTCCAGCGTCTGCAGACGTTTGACGATGGTCTCCTCCAACCTTCCCCCGTTAGGGGAGGCTTTAAAGAACTCGATGGCCTCCG
>JAILHP010000050.1 GCA_024695705.1 Prevotella sp.
TATTTGCCCACGTCTTGCACTTGCTGGTTGACTCTACACCTCCCCTGTTTAGGGGGAGGCTTTAATATGACAGGTACCAGGTTCCTGACAAATCCAGGCATCTTGAAGTACTTTTATGACAGGGACCTGGTACCTGACATAATGACCAAACCCTAAGGCGCGGTGGCACCGACTACCACTTTGCGACCGTTGCAGATGTAGATGCCCTTAGGCAGATTGGCTGAAGAGCCTACAGCTACACGACGCCCACGGAGGTCGTAATAGATTGGTGAGTGGTGAGTAGTGAGTGGTGAGTGGGGACTGATATCGGTTGGATTGGTGACGGTATGATTGTAGATTCCCTCAACATAATAGCCATGATTGACGTACTGCAGGTCGGCTGTCTGGTTCTGACCTGTGGGTACGAAGATGAGTCCTGTGGGCATGTTCTGATAGGAGGCACCATCATAAGTCCACTTCAAGATGCGGCGCTGCCCGTCGGCAGTCTTTCCCATCACCTGCATGGAAGGCTTGGTGTTCCAGTTACCGCCCGTGAAGTTCTCCGTAGAATTCCACACCCAGATAGTAGCTCCCTTATACTGCGTTTCCAGGAATACAGACAGCTCGTTCTCGTTGACTGACGGTGTATAGACGGACAACTGGTCGAGCGAGGTGTCAGGCGAGGCACCTGGGTCGCCGTTGTTCTCTGAGTCTTCCTCCTGGGTGCCGTCCCATTGCGGATTGGTTGCCTGTGCCGGAGTGGTAGCATAGAGGTAAAGCCCGTCTTCACCTATCTTGCCTGGAGCAGGTGTCTTGTCGGTAGAAAGCACATAAACGCGCATGTTGCCCTTGCCTGAACAGGTTGCTGTCAGCGTACCGTTGCTGACGGTCTTCACGTCGCCCGTCACGCAGTCGGTATAAGTGCCGTTCAGGATACCTGTAAACGTAGCGTTGCCATTGATGCACACCAGCGCATAGCTATCGGTCTCACTGTCAGTATATCGGCGTTTGAAGGCGTATGACCCGCTGCAGCCTTCTGTGGAGTATTGTCCCTTGCGCAAGGCAGGAACTGCGGCGCGTATGAGATTCAGCCGTCGGATGTGCTGTGCCAGCGGATGTGAGAGTGTCTGCGCCAGATTACCTGTGGCAGCAGTATATTGGCCGAAATCGGTGGTGGTGACGTCGCCCTTCAGATAACCTCCATAGTAAGCACGGCCGGTATTACGCAGCGCGTCGTTGGTTCCACGGTCTATCTCCTTGCCCTTACGAAACTCTATCTCGCTGCCGTAGAAGAGACACGGAATGCCTCTGAAGGTGAACATCAGATCGAGGTTCTCGGCCCAAGTCGATTGCGGCTGTGCAAAGCGCTGGCTCTCAGGGGCACCGTTGGGTGCATAGTCATGCGAATCGACATAGACCACATTCATTGTGGCATCGTTGTAGTACTTGTCACCCTGACGGATGCCCCAGGCTGAAGCGATGTCCTTGAAGCAGTGGTGCATGGGGAAGTCGATGACGCTCAGACCGGAGAACTGCGAATAGTCAGGCGTGTGGTAGTTGTTGCCCTGCAGGAAGGCATTGTCCGACATTGGTTGCAGGCTCTCAGAACCTTCGCGGTTGTCGCTGTACAGCTCTTCACAGCTCTGCATGTTCTGATGTTCGAAATCGGTGCTCTCATTCGAGGGAATGAGCATTCCGTCCCACGATGCGCCGTTGTAGTCCCACGCATAAGCTTTCCGTTCCTTCCACGTGTAGAAGGGGCACGAGAGGGCCGGCTGGTTACGATACCACCAGTGGGTGAAGCGTGCACACACTTCGGCATACATAAAGAAGGGTGAACCGCCGCGCAGGTGCTTGGCCGCCTCGGCAGCTGCCTGCAACTGTGGCAGGAAGTTGTTGTTGAGCGTCAGGCGGGCAATGTGTCCACCCGTATCTATGCGGAACCCGTCGGCTCCCATGTTGATGAACGTGGTATAGCAATCCAGGAGGTATTGGCTCACCTGGGGATTCTCCGTGTTCAAATCGACGCAGTCGCCTGCTATCTGTGCCCACCAGCGTGTCTCGTTGTCCCAGTTGAAGTTGCCGAAGTGGTGCCAAAAGTTATGATAGTCGTTCTGCGTGTTGTTGTGATGGTCCTTCATCTGCACCAGTCGGGCGTCATACTGCTCGCTTCCTGACAGGTCCAGGTAGTTGTCGGGCAGGCGTCCGCCGTCCTTCAAGGTCAGCGGGACCATACACTCGTCCATCTGACTCTGGGGCTTTGTCCAGTCGCGTTCGAAGAGCTTGCACAGATGCTCCTCACCGAAGTTGCCCGTATGGTTCAGCACGATGTCAATGATGAGTTTCATGCCTCGCTGGTGAACGGCATCGATGAGCGTCTGCAAGGTCACGCCGTCACTCTCGAAACGGTGATCCACGCGGCTGAAGTCCATTGCATGATAGCCGTGATAGTCATAGCCTGATGCGTTCTGCACCACAGGTGTAATCCAGATGGCCGTAAAGCCCAGTGCCTTGATATAGTCGAGCTTCTCGATGAGTCCCTTGAAGTCACCACGCCAGGCCGGGTCGCCAGCGTTCTTGTCGCGGTTGTCCCAACACTGGGTGTTGTTCTCCGGGTCGCCGTCGTAGAATCGGGTGGGCAGCAGGAAGTAGATGGTCTCATCGCGGAAGTCAGTACGACTGCCGTGAAAGGTCTGTGCCTGTGCCGTCAGCAGAGTCAGCACAAGAACTGTCAAAAGGGATAGCGTCTTCTTCATCTGTTAGTCAGTCAGTTATTTGCTGTCTATTATTGTTCTATGGATAAATATTTGTCCTTTCGCTTGGGGTTCTTGGGGAACCAGCCTTTCTCCACGCGCTTCTTCTGGGAGAAGAGCTCACCGATGCCCCAGAGGGCGGAAGCTCCGAAGACCCCGAGGAATGACGAGAGATAGATGTTCTCTATAAAAAGAGCTGCCACACAGCAACAGATGCCGACGAGCAGATAAATAATCCAGGGACGCGTGCCCCAGTAATACTCCGTCTTGATGACGATAGGATGCCAAATGCCGATGGTGAGAAAGGTCATCACGGCAATGATTATACCTGTGAAATACATAGTTATTGCTATTTTTCTGGCTGCAAAGGTACGATTAAGTGAGTAAAGAACAAAATAAAATACGTTTTATTTTTTCTTTCGAACGATAGTACCTTCGACCGACAGGTCAAAGGTAAACCCTTTCACGCATAACTATGCATTCCTCCCAATAAAAAGTTCACACCGAAGTAGGTGATAAGAACGGCGAAGAAGGCAAAAACCATGTAGAGGTGGTAAAGGTGACAAGGTACCAGGTTCATTGTCACCTTAGCGATAGCCTAGAAAAGAACCAGGCGTTCTGGATTCATTTCCAAAACGCCTGGTTTGTTGTCTTCTGAAGAAAGCAGGTCACTATACTCGTACGCCAAAGATATTTTGGAGGACATAGGATATAAAGGATACAATATCAAAGTCTTCTTCCTGATTATTCTGACTATCCTCATTAGGACACCCTTTGACTCGGATTTCAAGATTGTGCTCTTGCGTATTCTCTAAGGGGAGAGCATTTGCATTGGCGGTGAACACGAATGAAAAAACTATTGCTGCAACTGTGCTCATGAGCATCTTCTTTGCATTGAAAATCTTTGTTGTCATAACTCTTATCTTTTTTAAATGTTAATACTTTGTTTTC
The DNA here is from genome assembly GCA_024695705.1 of Prevotella sp. GTDB lineage: Bacteria > Bacteroidota > Bacteroidia > Bacteroidales > Bacteroidaceae > Prevotella. The sequence continues at coordinate 3,684 of JAILHP010000050.1, forward strand.
TTGGTGCAAAGTTATGACGAAAAATACCTCATTCCAACATTTTACATGTTTTTCTTCTCGTTTAGTTGCGACAACCCCTTGAAATAGCGACAAAGTTAGGGTGTGAGGCCGAAATTTGTCGCAAAAAGCTGGTTGCCAGTCGTCAAGCGAGCGCAATTTCTCCCACAGCGAAGCTAATGACACTTGGATTATAGCGATTATTTGCAGCGTCCACTTGAGGTGACACTGGGACAAATACATTGACACTGGCAAGCCGAGCGCACGCAAGAAAAGTAAGATTTAGAAAAAAAACAGCAAAAATGCAACCTAAAA
>JAILHP010000076.1 GCA_024695705.1 Prevotella sp.
ATTCCGCTGAAAGACATCGTCGGCTTGTCAATAGGACTAAAACTACAGACAATGTAATAACAACTACAGCTACGTCGTCATTCAATCCAAATCCCTGCTGCGCCATCACCTTCAGATGACTATCCAGGAGATAGCCAACCACCTCGGAAGAAACCTAACCAAATGATTTACTGTAATGCATGTTGTTTGTTTGTCCAACTTGCCTTGCAATCGCTTCACATCGCCTCTGATGGTGCGGTTTATTTGGCTAAAAACAGTTTAGAATAGTGCAAGCGACTTTTAGTCCATTTTCAGACTGAGCCCCAAAAACTCATACAATGGTTAATCAACTTTCGCATTAAAGATATAAAAATGAAAACACCCAACTTTACATTTTTGGGTGTAAAATTGGGTATAAATCTTGTAAATCACTGAAAATCAAGCGATATTGCGGAGAGAGAGGGATTCGAACCCCCGGTGCCTCTCAGCACGACGGTTTTCAAGACCGTTGTAATCGACCACTCTACCATCTCTCCAGTGCTCGAATTGCTCAAAAGCGCGTGCAAAGGTAAAGCATTTTTTCGGATTATGCAAATTTTTGACGACTTTTTTTGTCAGGCATAAAGAAAATGACTACCTTTGCGCCATGATTTATCCACAGAACTTTGAAGCGAAGATTAGTTTCAACGAAATAAGACACCTGCTGAAAGGGTATTGCCTCAGCACATTAGGCAAGGGAAAGGTTGATGAGATGGCCTTTTCAACAGATGCCGACGAGGTGAACGAGCGCCTGCAGCAGGTACGTGAGTTCCGTAGGCTACAAGCAGGAAAAGAGCCCCTACAGCTTAACTTCTTCTTTGATGTGCGCGAGGCTATCAACCGCGTTCGACTGGAAAATACCCATTTGGAGGAGAACGAGCTGTTTGACCTGCGTCGCTCGCTGGAAACAATTGGGAACATTGTCAACTTCCTGAATAAAAGCAGTGAGGAGGACGAAGTACCCTATCCTGCCCTGCACCGCCTGGCAGAGGACGTGCAGACGTTCCCCGCCATGATACGCCGCATTGACTCCATACTCGATAAGTTCGGAAAAATCAAGGACTCTGCATCGATGACGCTGGCAGGCATCCGTCACGACCTGTCGCAGACGGAGGGCAGCATCTCGCGTACCCTGTTTACCATCCTGCATGCCGCACAGCGCGACGGACTGGTAGATAAAGACGCCTCTCCTGCCCTGCGCGACGGACGTCTGATGATTCCCGTGGCACCTGCCATGAAGCGAAAGATCAAGGGCATTGTTCACGACGAGTCGGCAACGGGAAAGACGTTGTTCATTGAGCCCGCCGAAGTAGTGGAGGCCAATAATAAGGTGCGTGAACTGGAGTTGCAGGAACGACGGGAGATAATCCGCATCCTGACGGTCTTCACAGCCGAGTTGCGCCCGCAGGTGCCCCAGTTGCTGGACAGCTACCAGTTCCTAGCCACCATTGACCTCATCCGTGCGAAGGCGGAATGGGCAGAAGTCACGCAGAGCATCGAACCTGTGATTAAGGACAAGCCGATAATGGACTGGATTCAGGCCATTCACCCGCTTCTGCAGCGCTCGCTGCAGAAGCAAGACAAGAAGGTAGTGCCGCTGGACATCAGACTGGAGGGAACAACGGATTCCACGGATTCATCGGATTCTAAAGGCAACAAGAATATTGGGCACCTTCTCATTATCTCCGGCCCGAATGCCGGCGGTAAGTCGGTGTGTCTGAAGACGGTAGGTCTATTGCAGTACATGGTGCAATGCGGCGTGCCCGTTCCCATGAACGAGCATTCAACGATAGGCCTGTTCCATGACATCATGATTGACATCGGCGACGAGCAGAGCATCGAGGACGACCTCTCGACCTACTCCAGTCACCTGCTGAACATGAAGATGATGATGCGCCAGGCCAACAAGCATACCTTATTATTAATAGACGAGTTCGGTGGCGGTACGGAACCCGGCATCGGCGGTGCCATTGCCGAAGCGGTGCTCAACCAGTTCTGGAAGAAGAAGACCTATGGCGTCATCACCACCCACTACCAGAACCTGAAGCACTTTGCCGAAGACCATCCGGGCGTAGTGAACGGTGCCATGCTCTACGACCGTCACCAGATGCAGGCGCTGTTCCAACTCAGCATCGGACAGCCAGGCTCCTCGTTTGCTATCGAGATAGCCCGCAAGACGGGTATCCCTGAGGAGGTGATTCAGGACGCTACCGATATTGTGGGTTCGGAATACGTGCAGAGCGACAAGTATCTGCAGGACATCGTGCGCGACAAGCGCTACTGGGAGGGCAAGCGCCAGACCATTCACCAGCACGAGAAGTCGCTGGAGCAGCGCATCACCAAGTACGACACGAACATTGAAGAGATAGAACGCGAGCGCAAGGCCATCCTGAACCGTGCCAAGGAACAAGCCAAGGAGCTGTTGGACGAGGCTAACCGCCGCATTGAAAACACCATTCGCGAGATACGCGAGGCACAAGCCGAGAAGGAGCAGACACGACTTATCCGCGAGGAGTTGCAGGACTTCCGCGAACAGGTGGTCAACGACGACACCCGTGGCCTGATGAGTGAGGAGGACTTTGCCCGTAAGCTGCAGCAGATGCAGGAGCGCAAGGCCCGCAAGGAGAAGCGGAAGAAGGAAAAGGAGAAGAGCCTCTCCCCCCGTCCTCTCCAAAGGGAGAGGGAGCCGCAAGCCGATTCTTCACTCTCCACCCTCACCAAAGGCACCACCGTCCGCATCAAAGGTCTCACGTCAGTAGGCAAGATTGAGAGCATTTCCGGCAAGCAGGCTACCGTCATCTTCGGCGGCGTGCGTTCGAAGGTGAAGGTTGAGCAGCTGGAACGTGCTGAGATGCCCAAAGAAACCAAGAAGCACGAAGGGCTGGGACAAATCAATTTCAGCCGCATGACGCGCGACACCATCGAGGACCGTCGCCAGAATTTCCACCAGGACCTCGACGTGCGTGGCCTGCGCGGTGACGAGGCTGTCAACGTGGTCATGCACTTCCTCGACGATGCCATCCTCATAGGCATGAGCCGCGTGCGCATCCTGCACGGCACGGGCACCGGAGCCCTGCGCCAGCTCATCCGCCAGTATCTCGGCACCGTGCCCAACGTCACTCACTTCCGCGACGAGCACGTGCAGTTCGGCGGGGCGGGTATCACGGTGGTCGATTTGGAATAACCCACAAACTATCAACCTAAAAACTAATAGCTTACAAACTAATAAATTATGAATATGAAGACAACTATCTGCTGTTGGGCACTGGCAAGCTGCTGCGCCCTGTTGCTGGGAGCCTGTTCGCAACAGGCCTCATCAAGTGACGAACCTACTACGTTGACTACCGTAGGCAACCCCTACATGCCCCTTTGGGAGCATATCCCCGACGGTGAGCCATACGTCTTTGAAGACCCTGACAATCCAGGGAAGTACCGCGTTTATGTCTATGGCTCGCACGACGATTTGGTTACGATGTACTGCGGTCGCAACCAGGTGGTGTGGTCGGCATCGGTCGATAGTCTGAACAATTGGCGCTACGACGGCGTCATCCTCGTGGTTGACAAGAACCGCGACGGCGAGCCCTTCGACTCGGCAGGCACCGCCGACGTGCTCTATGCTCCTGACGTCACGCTGGTGACAGACAAGAACGGCAAAAAGACGTACTACCTGTTCCCCAACGACCAGACAGGCTTCCGCAACGGACTCATCGCCAAGAGTGACCGTCCTGACGGTCCCTTCGAGGTGTGCAACTGGAGCAAGGATAATCCCAACCAGGTGGACGGCGTGCTGCAATTCGACCCTGCCGTCTTCGTCGATGACGACGGCCGCGTCTATGGCTACTGGGGCTTCGAACGGAGCTATGCCGCCGAGTTCGACCCTGCGACGATGGCCACCGTCAAGCCCGGTACAAAGATTGTGGAGGATATGATCAGCGGTCGCAACCAGCCCGGACGTTTTAAGTTCTTCGAGGCCTCCAGCCTCCGCAAGATCAAGGACAAGTATGTCTTTATATACAGCCGCTTTACCGAGGACGGTGAGTTCGGCCTGCCCACCAGCAACTACACCCTCGCCTACTGCTACGGCGACAACCCGCTGGGTCCTTGGACTTACGGAGGCACCATCATTGACGGTCGTGCACGTGAGAAGGACGAGCAGGGCAACGTGATTGCCTCGGCCGTGCCCGATGGCAATACCCACGGCAGCATCTGCGAGATTAACGGCCAGTGGTATGTGTTTTACCACCGTCAGACGGGTACCGACGAATACGCCCGTCAGGCTATGGTCGCCCCCATCACCGTGAAGGTAGAGGAAGGCAAGGGTGGCAAGGTGGAGATTTCCGAGGGCGAATACAACAGCTGTGGCTTTGCGCTCAACGGACTAGACCCCTTCGAGCGTCACTCGGCCGGTATTGCCTGCTGGCTCACAGGTCCGAAGCCCGCTATCCATGAGTGGCCCAACAACACGTTCTTCGGCTCTTATGTGGAGGCCAGCTACGGTGGCAAGCCTGGCATGAGCAAGGAGCAGGCCATCGCCTCGAAAGAGAAATACGACGCCCCATACGACCTGCGCTACAACACCAACCGCGTGGTGAACAATACCGACGGCAGCATCGTGGGTTACAAATACTTCAACTTCCCTGCAGAGCGTCTGGCTATAAAGGATAACCTGATGCTCGTCGTGCGCCTCATCCCAGAAGGCATCGACGGCACCATCGAGGTCTGGATGGACCGTCCCTGGGAGTCGCAAGGCGGTAAGAAGATTGGTGAGATAGCCCTAAAGGCCGACATGCCGAAGACCCTGCACGACATGGCCATCGGCATCTCCAAAGAAGCCCAAGAGAAGGACCTTGCAGGCAAGCACGCCATCTTCCTCCTCTTCAAGTCGGACACCAAGGAGAAGTCGCTCTGTACGCTTGAAGACCTGGTGTTTACGTTTGACAACTAACATGATGATTATCATGCGAAGCAAAACCATTTTATCATTCATGCTTGTGGCCCTGCTTAGCACCGCCACGTCATACGCCCAGCGCGTTTCCCCAACCGAGGACAAGAGCCAGTTTGTCAACCTGACTGACGCCGTGCCCGATGCCATTCTGGAAATACGCTACTTCGGCACCTACAACTTTGTGGGTGACCGCATCGACGGCTATCTGGAGCCTACTGCCCTGCTGACGCGCCGGGCCGCCGACAGCCTGCGTGCCGTCAGCGACGACGTCAAGGCGCTCGGCTTCCGACTGAAGATATACGATGCCTACCGTCCGCAACGGGGCGTCAACCACTTCGTGCGCTGGGCCGCCAATATCCCCGACACCCGCATGAAGCAGTATTTCTACCCCGACCTCGACAAGAGCGTGCTCTTCGAACAGAAATATATTGCCAGGCATAGCGGACACTCGCGCGGCTCTACGGTCGATCTGACGCTCTTCGACATGGCCACGGAGAAGGAGCTTGACATGGGCGGCACCTTCGACTGGTTCGGCCCTGAGAGCCATCCCGACTTCTGCGGCAATCCCGAAACGCTTGAATATACAGGCGACAACCACAAGTCGCCCACGGGCCGGAGCATTACCCCCGGACAGTTCTACAACCGCATGATTCTCCGTCTGGCCATGATGCGTCACGGCTTCAAGCCCCTGGATTCCGAGTGGTGGCACTTCACCCTGCGCGACGAGCCGTTCCCCAACACCTACTTCACCTTCCCCGTGGAGAAAATCACTGCGCCATAACCGTAATGCCCATAAAATCAAAAAGGACAGTGTACGCTGTCCTTTTTCTTGAGCCTCTTGTCGGATTCGAACCAACGACCCCGAGATTACAAATCACGTGCTCTGGCCAACTGAGCTAAAGAGGCGGGTGGGCAGCTTACTGTATCGCGCCGCTACAACCAAGTACCCTTGCTATGTTCCCATCCTGGGG
>JAILHP010000084.1 GCA_024695705.1 Prevotella sp.
CAGGTGGATGCTGAGATCAACCTTGGTGCCCTGCGTCGCCTGCTGCCAAAGAACAAGAAGAACTGCATCAAGGCCTACGACGGTCTGAATCACTTGTTCCAGCATTGCACCACTGGCATGCCCGACGAATATGCTGCGATTGAGGAGACCTTCTCCGAGGAAGTGCTGAAGGACATCGTGGAGTGGGTGATGAAGATGAAAGATTAAAAATTAAAGATTAAAGATTAAGATTAGAACATGGTAGAACTAAGAAACGAACAAATCAGTATTGTTGTAGCAGAAAAGGGAGCAGAGCTCCAGAGCATCAAGGATGCAGAGGGAAACGAATATCTGTGGCAGGGCGACCCCAAGTATTGGCCGCGTCGCAGCCCCATTCTGTTCCCGTTGGTATGCAGCGTGGAGAACGATACCTATCGCGTGGATGGCAAGGAGTATCACCTGCCGCGTCACGGTTTCGCCCGTGACATGGACTTCACGCTCATTCGTCAGGGCGAGGATCGTGCAACGTTTGCCCTGCATGAGTCGGAGAAGACGCTGAAGGTTTATCCCTTCTGTTTTAACCTCGCCGTTACCTACCGTCTTGACGGCAACAAGATTCACGTCATCTGGCACGTGGAGAACACCGACAAGCGTGACATTCACTTCCAGATTGGCGGACACCCCGCGTTCAACGTACCCGGCATGAAGGAGGGTGACCAGCTGCAGGGCTGCATCACGCTTGACAACAAGGAACCGCTCATCGGACTGAAGAGCTATATTGACGGTTCTCACGAGATGGTGGAGGTGCCCGTTGAGGCGGAGTACGGTGTGATAGAGTTTGACAACGCCTTCTTCCGCAACGACTCTGTGAAGATTCACAACAGTCAGGTGCGTCAGGCTGTGCTGCTCGACGAAGACGACCAGCCTGCTGTGACCGTCAGCTTCCGCACACCCGTCATCGCCTTCTGGAGTCCCTTCGACAAGCATGCTCCCTTCGTGTGCATTGAGCCTTGGTATGGCGTAGGTGACCCCCGTGGCTACGATGGTGAGTTCAAGGACAAGCCCCTCATGAACCACCTGCAACCAGGTGCCTCGTTCATGAGTGAATATGTGATTGCGATTAGATAGCTTAGTACGCTTCGCGGTATTTACTCTCTTCCTTGTCGTTGAGCATGGAGAGGTACGACTGATAACGGCTCTCGGCGATGTAATGCTCGTCGAGGGCTTTTCTTACGGCACAGCCAGGCTCGTGGGTGTGGGTGCAGTTGCTAAAGCGACATTCTTTTGAGAAATGGAAAATCTCCTTGAAGTAGCTGGTAATCTCTTCCGGCTCCATGTCGAATGTTCCGAAGCCCTTGATGCCCGGAGTGTCGATGAGGGCCCCATCAAACCTCCCGGCCTCCCTAAATCCCTCCGAAAGGAGGGACTTACCTACGGAGTCCGAAGGTAAGCCTCCCCTTTCGGGGAGGTTTGGTGGGGCCGAGGCTAGCGGTAGCATTTCACTGAACGTTGTGGTGTGCATGCCCATCTGGTGGGCATCGCTGATTTCTGCCGTGCGAAGGTTGACGCCGGGAATCAGACGGTTGATGAGCGTAGATTTCCCTACGCCTGAGTTGCCGCTCAACACGGTAATCTTTCCTTTCAGCAGCGGACGCAGCTCCTCTACGCCGTCGCCCGTCTCAGCCGAGATGGCACGACACTCGTAGCCAATGGTCTCATAGAGCGTCATCATCATCTGCTGGATGCGTTGTTCGTCCTCGTCCAGCAGGTCCGTCTTGTTAAAGATGAGAATCACGGGTACGCGATAGGCCTCGGCAGAAGCCAGGAAACGGTCAATGAATGTGGTAGAGGTCTGCGGATAGTTGACGGTGACCACGAGCAGTGCCTGGTCAACGTTCGCGGCAATGATGTGGCTCTGCTTCGACAGGTTGATGCTCTTGCGGATGATGTAGTTGCGGCGCTCCTCAATCTCGGTAATAAAAGACCCACCCCCGGTCCCTCCTTGTGAGGGTGGGGTGGTAATGGTGACCCTGTCGCCCACGGCCACGGGATTGGTGCTCCGTATGCCGCGCAAACGGAAATTGCCTTTTATCTTACATTCAACAAGCTGGCCCTCGTCCGTCAGGACCGAGTACCAGCTTCCTGTATTTTTGATGACGAGACCTCTCACCTCTAAATTAGACCGTCATGATTTCTTTGTTCTTGGCTTCGATGAGCTCGTCAAGCTTCTTGATATACTTGTCGTGGAGCTTCTGCAGTTCGAGCTCGGCATCCTTCTCGTTGTCCTCGGAGAGACCGTCCTTGATGGCCTTCTTCAGCTTCTCCTTGATGTCACCGCGCACATTGCGCACCTCAACCTTGGCCTTCTCACAAATCTTGTTGCACTGCTTCACCAGGTCACGACGGCGCTCCTCAGTGGGCTGCGGGATGCCCAGGCGGATAATCTCACCGTTGTTCTCAGGCGTGATACCTACGTCAGAGTCCATGATGGCTTTCTCAATGTCACGAATCTGTTTGCGGTCCCACGGCTTGATGGCAATGGTACGGGCATCGGGGCAGCTTACGCTTGCTACTTGGTTCAGGGGTACTTTGGAACCGTATGATTCCACTCTCACGCCGCTCAGGATGGCCACGTTGGCTCGTCCTGCACGGATGCGGTTCAGCTCTTCCTCTAGGAAGAGAGCGGCCATTTCCATACGCTCTTCAGCTGATGCTAATGTTGCTTTTACGTCGATCATATACTATAGTTTAAGTTTTTCGCGATGACAAAGATAGTAGTTAATTTCGGAACCTCCAAATGTTTCGGCAATTTTTTGCTGAAAACGTTGAAAATTGTCAGATATTGATGCCATAGTTTTGTTTTACCTCACTCATGACAAAGGTACTCTCAATGGAACTGAGCGACTCTATCTCGCCCAGTTTGTTGAGTACAAACTCCTGATACTGCTTCATGTCGCGCGCGCGTACCTTTAATAAATAGTCGTAGGCACCAGAGGTGTTGTAGCATTCCGTTACCTCCGGGATGCGCATGATGCGGCGGACGAAGGCATCGGCAATCTCGTGGTTGATCTGCTTTAGCTTCACCTTGCAGAATACCTGAAGGCCCTGGTCGAGTTTTTCAGGGTCGAGCACGGCTACGTATTTCTTGATGTAACCCTGTCGCTCCAGTCGTTTCTGGCGCTCAAAGACCGGGGTAGGGGTCAGATGTACGGCTTCTGCCAACTCTTTGGTGGTCAGTTTCGCGTTTTTTTGCAGCGTTTTCAGTATCTGCAGGTCGGTTTCGTCTAATAGATTAAACATGAAACATTTAACATTAAAGATTAAAAATGAAAGATGAAAATGGGTAGATTTGATGATGTAACCCGACATCGAAGAATTTTATTCTGTTCCAGTGGGATTAAAGAGCGTATTGTGGAAGATTATTCCATTGACGGCGCAAATTTAGTTATATTTTCTGAATTCTGCAAGAAATTTGGCGGATATTTCTAAAGTTCGTACCTTTGCAAACGAAAATCAATTAAATTAAAGATTAAAGATAAAAAATAAACATTAATATAAGAAAGGATAAGATTATGAGTAAGAAAGATTATCGTTTTGAGACTTTGCAACTGCATGTTGGACAAGAACAGCCGGACCCCGCAACTGACGCCCGTGCCGTCCCCATCTATCAGACCACGAGCTATGTGTTCCGCAACTCCCAGCATGCCGCCGACCGTTTCGCACTGCGCGATGCCGGTAACATCTACGGTCGCCTGACCAACTCGACACAGGGCGTGTTAGAAGACCGCGTGGCTGCCCTTGAGGGTGGCGTGGCTGGCCTGGCCGTCGCCAGTGGTGCCGCTGCTGTGACTTACGCCCTGCAGAACATTGTGCAGGCAGGCGACCACATCGTGGCAGCCGACAACCTCTACGGCGGTTCGTTCAACCTGATTACCCACACACTGGACACGCAAGGCATCACCAACACCATTGTCAACGTGAATGACCTCGCCGCACTGGAAGCAGCCATTCAGCCCAACACAAAAATAGTATATGCCGAGACGTTCGGCAATCCCAACAGCGATGTGACCAATCTGGAGGCCGTAGCTGCCGTAGCCCACAAGCACAATATTGTGTTTATCGTGGATAACACGTTCGGCACGCCCTTCCTGATTCGTCCGCTGGAGCATGGAGCAGACATCGTGGTACATTCTGCTACTAAGTTCCTGGGTGGACACGGTAGCAGCCTGGGTGGTATCATCGTCGACGGAGGTAAGTTTGACTGGAAAGCAAACGCCGACAAGTACCCCACACTGGCCAAGCCCGACCCCTCCTATCATGGTGCCGTGTTTGCCGATGTGGCAGGAGCAGCAGCCTTCGTCACCCGCATTCGTGCCGTGATTCTGCGTGATACCGGTGCTGCCATCTCTCCCTTCAATGCCTTTATCCTGCTGCAGGGTGTGGAAACGCTGAGCCTGCGCGTGGAGCGTCATGTGGAGAATGCCCTGAAGGTGGTCCAGTTCTTGGCAAATCATCCGAAGGTGGCTAAGGTGAACCATCCCAGCCTGCCGACGCATCCTGACCATGCCCTCTATGAGAAGTACTTCCCCAATGGCGGTGGCAGCATCTTCACCTTCGAGATCAAAGGCGGTCAGGAGGAAGCCTGGCGTTTCATTGACGCCCTGCAGATTTTCTCGCTGTTGGCCAACGTTGCCGATGTAAAGAGCCTGGTGATTCATCCCTACACCACGACCCACTCGCAGATGACACCTGAGGAACTCCAGCAGCAACACATCACGCCTGCTACCGTACGACTGAGCATCGGTACCGAGCATATTGACGATATCATTGATGACCTGGCACAGGCACTGGACAAAATCTAAGACATTTACAATTTGACAATTTACAATTTACAAATTATGAGTAAGATTGCAAAACAGCTGACAGAGCTCATTGGCAACACGCCACTTCTCGAGCTCAACAAGTTTTCGAAGGCAAAGGGCCTCGAAACGCCCGTCATTGCCAAGGTAGAGTTTTTCAACCCCGGCGGTAGCGTGAAAGACCGTATTGCGCTGGCCATGATAGAAGATGCGGAGCAGAAGGGAATCCTGAAGCCCGGAGCTACTCTCATAGAGCCGACCAGCGGTAACACGGGTGTGGGACTGGCTATGGTCTCTGCCGTCAAGGGCTATAAGCTGATCCTGACCATGCCCGAAACCATGAGCGTCGAACGTCGTAACCTGGTAAAAGCATACGGTGCCGAGGTACGCCTGACGCCTGGAAAGGACGGAATGCCCGGTGCTATCCGTGCTGCTGAAGAGCTGCGCGACAGCATTCCCGGCAGTGTGATTCTGCAGCAGTTTGAGAATGCCGCCAACCCTGCCAAGCACTATGCTACCACAGGTCCGGAGATTTGGAAAGCCACCGACGGAAAGGTGGATATCTTCGTGGGTGGTGTAGGTACGGGCGGTACCATTTCAGGAACCGGCAAGTACCTGAAGGAGCAGAACCCAAACGTCAAGATCATTGCTGTGGAGCCCAAGTCAAGTCCTGTGCTGAATGGTGGTCCCAGCGGTCCTCATAAGATTCAGGGTATTGGTGCGGGCTTTGTGCCCAAGACCTACGATGCCGCAGTCATTGACGAGGTGTTTGACGTGGAGAACGACGATGCCCTGCGTACGGGTCGTGAGCTGGCGCAGCAGGAAGGTCTGTTGGTAGGCATCTCTGCCGGTGCTGCAGCCTTTGCTGCCGCCGAGATAGCCCGACGCCCGGAGAATGCCGGCAAGACCATCGTGGTCCTTCTGCCTGACACGGGTGAGCGCTATCTTTCGACGGTATTGTTCAATGAATGATTATTCAAAAATCTTGAAGGCATAACCCTCTTCCTTGAGCCATTTAATGGCTTCAGGAAGAGCGTAATGCAGTTTGTCAATGCTCTTCAGCGAGTCGTGAAACGTGATGATACTGCCGTTGCGGGCGTATTGCTTGACATTGTTCAATACGTCCTCGGCAGTCATCCACTTGGAATAGTCGCGGGTCACGAGGTCCCACATGATAATACGGAACTCCTTTCTCAGCCAGTAATACTCACTCCAGCGCATGACGCCGTGGGGCGGACGGAATAAGTGGGCATGGATGAGTTCGTTGGCCTTGAACGTGTTGATAATATAGGTCACCGTCCAGTGTTTGAAGGCACCCAGGTGGTTGTTGGTATGGTTGCCCACCTGATGGCCTTCCTCCTTGATGCGTTCCAGCAGTTCAGGGTACTTCCTGACGTTGTCGCCTACCATGAAGAAGGTCGCCTTCACCCCGTGTTCTTTCAGCGTGTCGAGAATATACGGCGTAGCTTCGGGAATGGGCCCGTCGTCGAAGGTCAGATAGACGGCCTTCTCCGTCGGGTCCATTCTCCAGATGGCTTTTGGAAACAGCCATCGCAGCCACTTAGACGGTTGTTCGATGAACATTACTGGATTACGGATTACAGATTATGGATTACAGCTTGCCTCCCAATGACTGATACCTTGTCATCAGTTCGATGAGTTCGTCCATGTACTTATCTGACTGCTCCTGGTCAACTGACTCCACAATCATGTTCAGGTGCTGAAGCACGAAGAAGTGCATGAAGTTCTCCTCGTCAGCCGACATGATGCGTCCGCTGGCCATGTTCTGCTTGACCACCTGCGTAGAGTGCTGCCAGAGCGGTCTGACAAACTCCAGCACTTTCAGCTCCTTGCTCCATGCGGGTTCCGTGTTACCCATGATTTCCGCACACTTCTCCAGCGAGTAGAAGTTCATGAGCAGTTCACGGTGTGACGAGAGGAACCATACCTCGGGCTGATGGTAGTAGTAGTTGATGTACTGCGTCGAACGCTTCCAGAGGTTCTGCAGGTGCAGCTTCGCCATCTTCTTGTCGCCCACGTTGGCATAAGCCCTCGTGATTTCTATCGTTCCTGAGTCGTAGCAGTCGGGCACGTTATAGGTAGGAATCACCTTCTCGCTGTAGGCCAGCACCTTCTTCGCATCGTCAAAGCGTCCCTTGCTGACGAGGTTGGATATCAGCTGGGCGATAATGCGACGGTGGGTATAGCACATACGCATGACCGTCTCGTCCAGGTAGAGTCCTTCCTTGTCAAGTCCGCCGAACTTGAAGCGGTTTAGTACCATGTCAAGCGTCTTGTCCGTGTCAAAGTTCTCAGCACCGGGAACAGGCAGCTTATTGCCGGAGGCATCCTCATACGTCGTGGTGAACGGCGTGATGCGGTTGACCAGTCCTTCCTGCACGAAGTTCTGCCACAGGTTCATGTAGTTGTCCTCGCCCACGGTCATGGCGACGTAGATGGGACGTACCCAGTTGGCCTGAGAAATCATTTCCAGCATCATCAGGTCGTTCTTGTAGAGCGCACCGCGACCCTTCAGTGAGATAATCATGTGGTCGGGTATGGAGTCGCATGCCATCATCACACCGCTCTTGCGCACGGCATCCTTGTCAATGCTGACATAGAGCGAGTCGGTAGGTATGATGTGCAGGTTGTTGTCGCCCAGCAGGAGTTTCATCACCTCACGCTGCTTCTCGCTGAGGTCGTTGCGCACCCAGAACTTCAGGATGTTCTTCAGCTCGAAGGGGTTGTTGCCGAACAGCTCCTTTGCCTCCTCAGGATATTGCTCGTAAAGCTGCCGCAGGCTTGCCTTCACCTCCGGATATACCTGGACGTAGTCGTTGGCACGACCAGCATACTTGATGCGGGGCCAGGTGATGGGTAGCGACGGTGAGTCGTAGGCCGGACGTACCATTTGGTCGATATACCAGTCGGTCTGCAGATAACTCAGGTTGCAGACACGGGCATCGGTACGCACGCCCTCCACATCCTGGTTGTACCACAGCGGGAAGGTGTCGTTGTCACCGTTGGTATAGACAATGGGGTTGCCCTCGTCCTGCAAGGACATCAGGTAGTTCTGGCCGAAGTCACGACAGGTGTAACGGCCGGAGCGGTCATGGTCGTCCCATGTCTGGCTCACCATCTGGATGGGAACCAGCAGACAAGCCACGCCACAAAGGGCGGCAATCACCGTCTCGTGTTTCTTGGCAAAGCGTTTCAGCACGTCGTAGATGGCTGCCACACCCATGCCACACCAGATGGCGTAGGCATAGAACGAGCCGGCGTAGGCGTAGTCACGTTCACGAGGCTGGTTGGGCGTCTGGTTCAGGTAGATGACAATGGCCAGACCGGTCATGAAGAAGAGGAAAAACACCACCCAGAACTGGCGGATGCCTTTCTGCTGTTTCATGAGCGACTGCCAGAACAGTCCCAGCAGTCCCAGGATGAGCGGCAGACAGTAGAACACGTTATGTCCCTTGTTGTTTTTCAGGTCGTCAGGCAGGTTGTCCTGATTGCCCAGTCGCGTATTGTCAATCAGCGGAATACCGGTAATCCAGTTGCCGTGTTCCGGTTCACCGTTACCCTGAATGTCGTTCTGTCGTCCGGCGAAGTTCCACATGAAGTAGCGCCAGTACATAAAGTTACATTGGTAGGTGATGAAGAACCACAGGTTGTCAATCTGCGACGGTATCTTCACCATAATCTGCTCGCCACAGCGGTCGTAGGGTACTTCCGTACCGTCAACGCCGTTCATCCACTGCTCGTAGGAACTGGCGTGGCCGCTGTCGTACATGCGTGGGAAGAGCATGTTCTGGGCATATTTGTACTGGTCCTTCGTGCTGACCACGAAGTATTCGTCCTTCTCGTCTTTCGATGCCTTCTCCTTACGCTGATAGATGGGGTCGCCCTCCTTGACGACGGGGCGGCACATGTTGCCTTCTATCTTCAGCTCCATCTGCGAGGTGTAGGCCTGTCCGTAGAACAGCGGACGGGTACCGTACTGCTCACGCCCCATGTATTCACCCAGCGTGAAGAAGTCCTCAGGTGAGTTCTGGTCCATGGGCGGATTGGCAGCAGAACGTATCACGATGACCGCATAGCTGGAGTAACCGATGATTAGCATGAGCATGCAGAGCAGCGACGTGTTCTTGATGCGGGCGCTGATGAGTGGCTTCTTGTTGCGTTTGTACTGCAGGACAAAGAACAGGGCAACCATGATGAGGATGCCAAACAGTGCCGACAGGAAGCTCCAGCCGGTAAACGGAATGCCGAGCAGTCCGAAGCAGAGCACGAAGGCAATGTTCTGACGCAGCTCGTTATGGTTGGTATATGTCTCGTAGATGGCCCAGATGGTGATGCCCATGAGCAGTACCATATAGATAATCTCACCCGTATCAAACGGACAACCCAGAACGTTGACGAAGAACAGTTCAAACCAACCGCCCACACGTACAATGCCAGGCACAACGCCATAGAGCACGGCAGCCAGGATGACCACCGAGATACCCAGTGCAATGAGCGAACCCTTCAGGTCTTTCGAGGCATCCTGATGCTGATAGCGCTTATAGTACCACACCAGCACGATGGCCGGCAGACACAGCAGGTTCAGCAGGTGGACGCCGATGCTGAGGCCCGTCATGTAGAAGATGAGCACCAGCCAGCGGTCGGCATGGGGCTCGTCGGCATGATCCTCCCACTTCAGGATTAGCCAGAAGACCACGGCGGTAAAGGCCGATGAATAGGCATATACCTCACCCTCGACGGCTGAGAACCAGAACGTGTCGCTCCATGCATAAATCAATGCACCCACCAGTGCCGATGCCTCAATGGCAATCGTCTTGGCGGTGGTCAACTCTTCCCAACTGTCTATGAGCAGGCGGCGCACTAAGTGTGACACCGTCCAGAAGAGGAACAGGATGGTCACAGCCGAGAGCACTGCACTCATGATGTTGACCATGCGGGCCACTTGACTGGCGTCGCTGGCAAACTGTGAGAATAAGTTGGCGGTAAGCATGAAGAACGGTGCACCGGGCGGGTGTCCCACTTCAAGTTTGTAACCTGTTGAGATAAATTCCGGGCAGTCCCAGAACGATGCGGTTGGTTCAATGGTAGAAATGTAGCAAAAGGCGGCCACCAAGAATACGAGCCAGCCCATGACGTTATCCACCAGCCTAAATTGTTTCATTTTTCTTCACAATAATTATTTACTCACTCCCCCTCAGGGGGCATTAGATGTGCAAAGGTACGAAAATCTTTGGGCTTTGAGCTTTGAGCTTTGAGCTTTTTGTTGCCGCTTATAACTTTTTAACCTTTTAGCCTTAAATAAAAAGGCTTGTGCCGTAAATCACCAGGACATAACGGGCTATTTTGCCGATGCTGATGGCGGTGAACGTCAGGGGAATGTTCGAGCGCATCAACCCCAGTGCCACGGTAATGGCAGAGCCGAGCAGCGGAATCCATGCCAGCAGTCCCATCCAGGCACCATATTTGGTAACCCAGCGCTGGGCACGTTCCAGTTTCTCGCGTTTCACCTTCAGGTAACGCTCAATCCATTCCATCTTGCCCATGCGTCCGATGAAGTAGTTGATGACCGATCCGATGATGTTGCCCAGCGAACCCCAGAAGATGAGTGCCCACGGGTCCAGTCCCGCCACATAGAGGGCGGCCATCACCGACTCGCTGTTGAAGGGCAGCACACTGCCGGCGAGTATGGCTCCGAGGAACAGTCCTCCGTATCCCCACTGGGTAAGCAGCTCAAGAAATCCATCCATCTATTCTTTCATCCTTAATCTTTAATCTTTAATCTTTAATGTTTAATGTTTAATCTTTAATGTTTAATCTATTATGATGTTGTACGCTGTTAACGCCAGGGTGGCAACCATAATAACGTAGAAGGCAATGTTGGTCCATCGTGTTTGGGTAAGAGCGAGGAAATGGGCTATCAGCGGACTGACGCAGCAAATCATGATGGGCAGCAGCAGCGTCATGTGCTGGGGTTGCAGTGCCAGCAAGATGGCCGACAGGGAGGCGGTAATGATGAATCCGTCGAAGAGCATTCGCATACGTATCTTGTCTTTATAGCGTGTGCGCAGGTAGTGTACGGCTCCGATGGTTCCTATCACCGTCAGCAGGATGAACAACAGTAGCTGCGGTAGTGTGACGGTGCTGTAGTCATAGGGGAAGGTGACCCACCCGAGCTGTTCGAAGTGTTCGAAGAACAGGGTGAAGTCCGCTTGCCAGATAAACCATACCAGCGCAAACCAGTAGGGTAGAACAACACCGAAGACTGAGGCGATGAACGTACGCCACGACAGCGACTGAATCTTGAAGGCCATGAATAACCAGAACACCGGCAGGAAATAGAGAGCGTGGACATGTATCAGGCTGCCCAGCCCCAACATGATGAAGGCATAGAACGTAGTGCCCGTTGACTCCTTGTCCTGATAGGTGCGGGCAAAGAGCAGCAGAAAGGCGACGAAGCATAGTATGCCGAGCGATGCCCTCATGGACGAGAAGAGGAAACTGCCGGCACACCAGAGTACCAGGAATGCACACGACACCATTCTCGAATAAATGCGAATGAGGGCGTTCTGGTTGTTCAGCTCCACCATCCCATACGTGGCAGCTGCGGCACAGGCAAACTGTATCCACCATGACTCATGGAGGAGTCCGGCTGCCAGCCATACCAGCACACCGTAGCATGCCACCACCGGCAGTGCAATACGGCTCTCTGCTACCTTGTTCTGCACCCTCTTCATCTTATCTTCCCTTTTAATGTTTGACCTTCGGTCGAGCCTGCTTTCGCTCGGCATAACTGAAGCAAGCTTCGTTTTGCACTCGCTTAATCGCAGCCTTCAACTTTCATCTTCACAGATCCGCTCCGATATCCCGACGGAAGTATTTGTCCTTGAAGTCAATCTTCTGCGCCTCCGCAAACGACTTCTGCAAGGCTTCCTCCTTGTCCTTTCCGTAAGAGGATACAGCAATCACGCGTCCCCCGTTCGTAACCACTTGTCCGTCTTTCACCGTCGTGCCTGCATGGAACACTACGGTTGTCCCCTCGGACTCCGTAGGTAAGCCTTCCCCTTCGGGGAGGTTTGGTGAGGCCCCCACTATGGGATACCCTTTCTGGTATGCCTCGGGATAGCCTCCGCTGACTAGCATGACGCAGACGGCAGCCCGTTCGTCAAACTCCACCTTGTACTGGTCAAGGTTTCCCTTTGCCACACCCTCGAACAAATCCACAATATCCGTCTTCAGACGTAGCATCACGGTCTCCGTCTCAGGGTCTCCCATCCTGCAGTTATATTCAATAACGTATGGCTCGCCCTTGGGGGCTCTGTTAATCAACCCGAAGAAAATGAACCCCTTATAGTCAATTCCCTCAGCCTTCAGTCCCTCGACAGTAGGCCGGATGATTTGGTCCTCTACTTTCTTCATCCATTCTTTCGTGGCAAAGGGAACAGGGCTTACGCTACCCATGCCACCTGTGTTGAGGCCCGTGTCACCCTCGCCAATGCGCTTGTAGTCCTTCGCCTCGGGCAGTAGCTGGTAGTGTTCGCCGTCGGTAAGCACGAAGACCGAACACTCGATGCCGCTCATGAATTCTTCAATGACCACGCGGCTGGAAGCATTGCCAAACATGCCGCCCAGCATCTCCTTCAGTTCTTTCTTCGCCTCGTCGAGCGTGGGCAGAATAAGTACGCCCTTGCCTGCGCAAAGACCGTCGGCCTTCAGCACATAAGGAGCTTCGAGCGTCTCGAGGAAGGCAAGACCTTCCTGTAGGTGCTCGCCATCAAACGTCTGGTAACGGGCAGTAGGGATGTTGTGACGCAACATGAATGCCTTGGCAAAGTCCTTTGAGCCTTCAAGCACGGCACCCTGCTTCGACGGGCCGATAACGGGAATATGCTTTGTGCGCTCATCCTGCTTCAGGTTGTCGTAGATACCCTTCACCAACGGGTCTTCGGGGCCTACCACCACCATATCCACCTGTTTCTCCACGCAGAACTGCTTGACAGCCTCGAAGTCGTCGGCCTTCATAGCCACGTTCTCGCTCCTTCTGCCAGCCTTCAGGCAGATGCCGGCAGTTCCGGCATTTCCTGGAGCCACGTACAGTTCCTCTACTCGCCCGCTCTGGGCAATCTTCCACGCCAGCGCATGTTCGCGTCCGCCGCTCCCTAATAATAGTATCTTCATCCTTCTTTTCTTGTAAGGTTTCAATTTTGGCTGCAAAATTACAAAAAATATGGGAGCTCTCCAAATTCTGCACTCAAATTTGCTTGGTTACAAATCGTTTTTGCCTTTCTTTATCTTGCAGCAGAGGGACAAAAATACCTTAAACAGATGTTACTGCACCTGAAGGGAATTGGTGTGGAATTCACCGCTGCCAAGGACTTTCTTCTGCATCTTGTGGACATTGCCGGTGAGGGTGATGTCACCGGAACCGCGGAGCTCGCCACTTACTTCACCACAGCGCTGGAAGTCGGCCTTGATGTCACCGGAGCCCTTCAGGAGGATAACGGTCTGCTGGACACCGTCGTGGAAGATGTCCAGGTCGCCTGAGCCAACGAGCTCAATGTTGGAGGTCTGGGCTTTCACATGGGACACCTTGATGTCGCCGGAGCCTACGAGCGTGGTGTTGATATGGTCGCAGATGATGTCCTGGAACGACATGTCGCCTGAGCCCTTCAGCTCGAGCTTCAGGTTGTCCGTGTCGAGCAGTCCGTTGCTGATGAAGTCACCGCTGCCTGAGAGTGTCGCCTCAATGAGGTCAGGTGAGGTAACGTGAATCTTCACTTCGTCCATGTCAGGGATTGACAGCTGACGGATGACAGAGCCGGCTTCGTTGCTGATACGGACAATGAGGCAGTTGTTCTTGACTTCGGTCTCCACGTACTCCAGCAGGTCCTTCGGTGCTTCCACCATTATGGACGTGGTGTCGCCCTGCGTGTAATAGAGGGTGGGGGAGCCGATGAGCTGTATGCGCTCAAAGCTCTGCGTCTCGCGAGTCTCCGTCTTGATGGGTTTGCCACTGTAGGATTCGTGAAAGTTAATGTTGCACGCACTTAGCGTTACAGCTGCCATGATAAGGCAAAACACAATCTTTTTCATTATATCTTATTGATTAAACGTTAAACATTATACATTAAACATTAAACATTAAACATTAAATTATGCTCTGTTTTATCTGTTTGACGTTCGTGATGAAGAAAAAGTTGCAAGAAGGAGGAAAAAAGAATAAAGATTAAACATTAAACATTAAAATCTTAGGTGGAGGGCAACACGGATGCCATGCTTATGAGCGGTAGGCAGGTCGTTGTAGTTCAGACGGCGGACGTACTGCACGTGGAAGAACTGGAAGATGTTATGGATGCCGAATGCTACTTCCCAGTAGGGACGCTTGGGGTCGAGGGTGTATGAGCCTTCGGGGAAGGCCATCAGGATGGGACTGCCGGCATTCTCCGCCAAGTAGGGATTGTTCTGGTCGGTCAGGTCGCCCCACAGGCAACGCACGGCGATGTTCTCCCTCCACTTCAGCTTCTTCAGCAGGGGGATGCGGTTGAAGAGTTTGCCGTTGAGGTCCCAGTCGAAGTGGGCAAAGACGTAGCGGTCCATGGGGAACTCCATGTTGTTGATGAGTTCGAAGGTGTTTTTCTGCATGACGTACGACAGGTTGGTCTCGGGCATGACGAGCAACGGGAAAGGAACCTTCTCCCACTGGATACCACCCTTGAGGAGGAAGTCAATCTTTCCCCACGAAGCCAGCCAGAAACGCTTGTAGAAACTGCCTTCCGTGTAGTTGTAACTGTAGTCGCCGCCCAGCAGGTTCTTGATACCGATGGTATGGCTGACGGTGAAGATGGGTGCGTCAAGGTTGACCTTGCGACGGCGTTGCTTGGTGTTGATGTAGGTGGCACCCGGGCAGTACTGCAGCTCTGCCCGCAGTTCCGTCGTGCGGAAAGAAATGGAGGGTAATCCTTCATCCATGTTCTGTAATCCCTCATCCGTCATCTTTACCATCGACAGAGGCGTAAAGCGCAAGGTGCCTGCCGCCTCGTTCTTCTCTGTCTTCAGGCTTAGGATGGTGGTGAAGCCAAAGTCTTCCTCACGCTCGAACGTCAGCTGCTGGCGGTTGTAGAACATCATCTGGTCCACCTTGGTCCATTTGAAGGCTGTGAACACGTTGTCCTTGTCGGTACGCAGGAACTTGTCGGACGGAGACATGACGTCGTAGGTCGAGGTGAACGTCAGGAGCCGCCTTGGGAACTCGTGCGGCAGGTATTCCTTCTCGTTGAACGAGTAGGTCAGTTCCGTCTTGTAGTAGTTCTTATGGCTTGACCAGCCCCGTGCATAATAGCCGGATAAGAAAAGGTGAGGGCTCATGTTGGCGGTGGTCTGCAGGCTGAGACGCGTGCGGAAGCCATCGACGAAGTTCTTGGTGATGATGGTGTTGATGGGGCCGATGTCCACCTTGCTGGGCTTGCCTGTCTCCACATAGTTCTCAACCAGTGCCTTCAACGCCACCATCACGTACTTAAAGCCCTTGATACGCGTGATGTTATCCACAAAGTCGTTCATGGAACTCTCACTCTTGGTCAGTTTCACCCGTCGGTACTGCTGCCAGAATGCCTCGTCGCGCATCATGGCATTGGCCTCGCGAACCTCTTTCTTCTTGCCTCGGAACAGCTGGTGGGGCAGTTCGTCGAAGGCGTAGTCGGTGAGTCGTGTGGTTCGGATGACCACCGCCTGCTGGATGAAGCTCATCACTTCCAGCTCGGCAATCATGTCATCGACGGAGAGCACCCAGGTGCTGTCGGGCAGCATGGTGAACTCCTGTTCCACCCTGAAGTTCTCAATGAAGTTGACGCTGCTCTTCTTGGGAATGGTCAGCTCACAGCGCTTCACCTGATAGGACGAGTCGGCCAGGATGTAGATGTCGCCACGGAAACCGAAGTCGAGCTGGTTGTTGGGCATGTAGTGCAGGTGGATGCACTTGTCGTTCTCCACATAGACGGTGTCCTGAATGTAATAGCGGTAGAAGTTGATGGCCGCCTTGCCGATGGGCGATGTCATGGGGTGCTGCAGCAAACGGATCTGGTCGTCGTAGATGTTGACGTCGGTGAAGAAGTCCTTGGCGACGGTACTCAGGATGTCACCTGTCTGGAACAGGTCACCAATACCCGTGGAGTTCTGACCCTTGATGATGGTCTTCTCGTCGTGCGGGTCCTTGCGGTAGATCTTCTGCGTGACCGTCTCGTCAACGGAGAGCGGCAGGATGAGCTTGTTGTTGTAGGGACAGACCTCTACCTGGTCCTTCAGCCACTGGGCTTTCTTGAAGGTCTGGTTCTCTAAAGCCGAGGGTTTGATGTCGTTCAGGGCGAGCGTCAGCTTCTGGTATTTGTTGTACTGATAGAAGTCACGGTTACTGAGGTCGGTCTGCTTCTTGTGCTCAATGACCTTCTTCATCAGCTCCACCGCAGGGTTGTTCTTACGGCTGTATTTTCCCCGTTTGGTTTCGACGATGACGTCGCCGATGGTCTGGTCGTCAGGCTTCAGGCGGATGACCAGCCGGTTCTTGGTCTGCGCGTTTACCTCGATGTCCTGCGAGACGTAGCCGACGGCGCTGAAGGTGAGCTTCCATCCGTTGTGACGCGTAATGCGGAAATGTCCGTTGATGTCGGAGGCGACGGCGACGTGGTGACCGCTGTAGATGACGCTGGCCATGGGAATGCTGTCGCCTGATGCTTCGTCCAGCACCTGACCGGTCAGCATCTGCTGTGCCTGAACAGCAATGCCACTCAAGAACACTACCAAGAACAGCAGCATTCTCCGTAACTGTGTTATATGTTGTTTATCGTCTTTCAACTCCTAATTCCTAACTCCTAATCCCTAACTCTCAGCTCCACCCAGAAATTAGAACCGACACCCTCCTGCGATTCTACGCCGACCTTTGCCCCGATGCTTTGGGCCGTGGAACGACAGATGGGCAGCCCCAGACCGGTACCCGGGACGAAATTGTCCAACTTGACGAAGTGCTCGAAAATCTTGTCACACTGGTCGGCCGGGATGCCCTTGCCCGAATCCTGTACCCAGATGCGCACCGCATCGCCCGGCATGAGGTCGTAGCCCACGACCACGCTGCCGTTGTCCGTGAACTTGACGGCGTTAAGCAGGTATTGCTCAAGGATTTCAGATAAGCGGTAACGGTCAGTATGGATAATCAATGACTCGTCCTTGGTACTCAGACTGATGTCAACGTCGGGCTTGGTGTTCTCGGCCTGATGCTTACTGACTTTCTCCTGAAGCAGCTGGTTCAGGTCGAAGTCTTCCTTCTGGACAGACTCCACGCCAGCCTCCAGCTTGGAGATGTTGACGATGTCGTCAATCATGTGCAGCAGCTTGCGGTTGTTCTCCTGGATGAGGGAGATAATGTTGGCCCGCTCTTCCTTGTCATCTACCAACGGCAGGATGTCGCTGAAGCCTACTATGGCATTCAACGGCGTACGGATCTCGTGGCTGATGTTGGCCAGGAAGGCTGACTTCAGACGGTCGCTTTCCTCGGCCTTGTTACGGGCTTCCCTCAGTTCGTCCTCGTTTTTCTTCTGCTGGTCAATGCGACGCGACGTTCCGATAATCTCCAACGGCTCACCAGTCGGACTGCGACGTCCTATCATGGCATAGCTCTCTCCCCAGTACAGCTGGTCGGAGTCTTCGCTCTTCATGCGGTACTCCAGGTGAAACTCGTCAATGCTTCCCTCCAGAAGGGCCTCCATGCCGGCCATGGCTTTCTGACTGTATTCAGGCAGCAGGTGGGAGAAGACGTTATACACGCTGGAGTCGGGTGGGACAGCAAGGTTGTTGGCTTCACGGTAGTCACTGTCAAAGGTAACGTTACGGGTAGTCACATCCACTTTCCACGTGGCCAGCTTCATGGCCTTGAGCACCATGTCGAGCTCAATGTTACGCTTGTTGAGGGATTGCAGGATGTTCAGGTTCTTCTTTAGCTTGTTGTGCTCACGAAACTGCAGGATGAGCATCACAACGGCTATGAGGATAAGGATACCGCCGATAATCCAGAGAAGGACATCGGTTCGTATCGCAATTTTCAATAAACCAACAACTATATGCATGGGCCAGTATAGCATCTGATTTTAAGGTGCAAAATTACAACATTTATTTGGAATAATGATGAAAAAAAACTCACAATTAATTATTTTTATAGGTGTTCGTGACCAAAATTGTTTGTTTTTATTTTGTATTGTACTCGTTTATTCGTACCTCTGACTTCGTCGAAGGTTCTTTGACCTAAAGGTACAAAGCGGCAAGCCGAGCGCTTTCACTCGACAATAAAAATAAAAATTGTTTGTTTTTATTTTGTATTGTGCTCGTTTATTCGTACCTTTGCACCATATTATTTCGAAATAATGGAACAGACATTTGAACTGATCGCCAAAACATTCATGGGCTTAGAGCCTGTTTTGGCAAAAGAGTTAACCCAATTGGGGGCAACTGATGTGGTCATTGGACGACGTATGGTATCGTTCACGGGCGATAAGGAACTGATGTATCGCGCCAATTTCCAATTGCATACAGCTATCCGTATTCTCAAACCTATCAAGCACTTCAAGGCCAATTCGGCCGATGACGTGTATCAGGAAGTGAAGAAAATCGACTGGACCCAGTACCTGGGCCTGGACAAGACATTCGCCGTCGATGCGGTGGTGTTCAGCGAGGAATTCCGTCATTCCAAGTTTGTGTCGTATAAGGTAAAGGACGCCATCGTCGATCAGTTCCGCGAGCAGACCGGCAAGCGCCCTAACATCAGCGTCGCCAATCCTGACATCCGGCTGAACATGCACGTGGCAGAGAACAAGTGTACGCTGTCGCTTGACTCCAGCGGTGAGTCGCTGCATCGTCGCGGATACCGTCAGGAGTCTGTCGAGGCGCCTCTCAACGAGGTGCTGGCTGCCGGCATGATTCTCATGACGGGCTGGCAGGGTGAAACAGACTTCATTGACCCCATGTGCGGCAGCGGTACGCTGCTCATCGAGGCGGCTCTCATTGCCCGCAACATGGCACCTGGCCTGTTCCGCAAGGAGTATGCCTTTGAGAAATGGCCTGACTTCGACCGTGAGCTGTTCGACGACATCTACAACGACGAGTCTGGCGAACGCGAGTTCAAACATCATATCTACGGATACGATGTCGATATCAAGGCGGTCAATACTGCCCGGCTTAATGTGAAGGCAGCCGGACTGACGAGCGACATTACGGTTACTGAAGCCGACTTCAAGGATTTCCAGCAGCCCCGTGAGAAGAGCATCATGGTGACCAATCCGCCCTACGGTGAGCGTATCTCCACGCCTGACCTCTTAGGAACCTACAAGATGATTGGCGAGCGACTGAAGCATCAGTTCCAGGGCAATGATGCCTGGGTGCTGAGCTATCGCGAGGAGTGCTTCGACCAGATAGGCCTGAAGCCCAGCATCAAGATACCACTGTACAACGGCAGTCTGGAGTGCGAGTTCCGCAAGTACCAGATGTTCCAGGGAAAGCTGTCGGGTTTCCGTGCAGAGGGCGGCATCATCAAGAGCGAGGACGAGAAACGTCAGATGGCCGAGAAGCACCGCTTCAAGAAGGAACGTGAGTTCAAGAAACGCCTCAGCGAACAGGAAGAGAACGAGGAGGCCGACATCCGCTCGTTTAAGTTCCACTCACTGGAAAGGAGAAGAGAGGATGAGAAGGAGGGCCCCACCAAACAAGCCCGAAAGAAGGATGGCCCCACCAAACCTCCCCGAAAGAAGGAGAGCCCCACCAAACCTCCCCGAAAGGGGAGGTTTGCCTACGGAGATCTGGATTGGGGCAAGAAGGATTTTAGAAAGCGGGATTTCGGCAAGAAGGACTTTGGAAAGAAGAACAGGAGGTTTGACCATGATGAAGATGATTAATAAGAAGAATATGGGGCGACTGCTGCTGGTTGTGTTGGCAGTACTGGCCCTCAACACACTCTGTCCGATGGAAATGACAGCACAAAAGAAGAAGTTTTCCTTAGAGCAAATAGGCTACGGCGGCAATCAGCTGCTGCGTGGCGACTATCTCTGGACCACCTGGTGGGGTGACCAGTTGATGTATTTGGACGTCTCTGACGGTGGTACGCTCGATGAGAACGGACAACGTACCAAACTGTTCAAGCTCAGCGACATCCCTGGCGACTGGTATGCTGCCTACGAAGCGGAATATCCCTATGCCGATGAGACGCTGGTGCTCTTGGACAACGGTCATGAGCGGGTGCTCTATGACTGGGAAAAACACGAGAACATCTGGAAGCAGACCAGTCAGGACGAGGAACATGCCGACTGGAATGCCAAGTCACGCAACGTGGCCTACGTGAAGAATCACCAGCTCTATGTGCGCACAGCTGCCAACGAGGAGCGTCAGCTCACCACAGACGGCAGTCGTGAGATAGTCTATGGACAGATTGTCCACCGTAATGAGTTTGGCATTAACAAGGGTACCTACTGGAGCCCCGACGGACAGAAGCTTGCCTTCTACCGCATGGACCAGTCGATGGTGACCGACTATCCGCAGGTGGATATCAATACGCGCTGTGCCGGCTATGTACCCGACAAATACCCCATGGCGGGAGAGACCTCTCATGTGGTGACCGTCGGCATCTATGATGTTAAGACTGGCCGTACCGTTCATATCAAGACCCCTGTGGGTTCGGTCTGTGGCGATAGTGTCGCGACCTCCACTCCCGTCTATTTCACCAACATTGCGTGGAGTCCTGACGGCAGCATCCTCTATATGTTTGAGCTGAACCGTGACCAGAACGACTGTCGGCTGGTGAGCTATAACGCATCAACGGGCGAAAAGATGGCGGAGTTGTACCGTGAGACGAGCGACAAATACGTGGAGCCGATGCACCCCATACAGTTCCTGCCGTGGGATGCCGACAAGTTCGTCATGCAGAGTCAGCGTGACGGCTACAACCACCTTTATTTATATAATAAGGAGGGAAAGCTCCTTCGTCAGCTGACCAGCGGCAACTTCGTGGTGCTCGATGTCTTGGGCTTCAATGAGGCAGCCCGTTCCATTATTATCCAGACCAACGAGAAGCATCCCCTGTGCTATAACCTCTACAGCGTCGATGTAAAGACAGGACGGCGCGTGGCTCTTGACAACGGGGAGGGAGTTCACAACGGCAGTCTCTCGGCAACCGGCAAGCGTCTCATCGACATCCGCATGGCTCCAGAACTGTCACGTGCCGTTGATTTGATAGACCTCACCACTCCCCAAAAAACCAAAACCAAAAACCTCCTCACCTCCCGTGACCCGTGGGAGGGCTATGAGATTCCCCAGTTTGAGATGGGAACCCTGAAGGCGGCCGACGGCGTGACCGACCTGTACTACCGCATGGTGAAGCCTGCCGACTTCGACCCTCAGAAGAAGTATCCTACCGTCATCTACGTCTATGGAGGCCCTCATGCCAACAACGTGGAGGCCGCATGGCACTGGGGCGCACGTCCCTGGGAGACCTATATGGCACAGAAAGGCTATCTTCTTTTCATCCTTGATAACCGTGGCTCACAGAATCGTGGGCGTGACTTCGAACAGGTGACCTTCCGTCAGCTCGGACAGGTGGAGATGCAAGACCAGATGAAGGGTGTGGAGTTCCTGAAGAGCCTGCCCTATGTGGATGCAGACCGCTTGGGCGTGCATGGCTGGTCGTTCGGCGGTTTCATGACCATTTCGCTCATGCTCAACTATCCTGATGTGTTCAAGGTGGGCGTGGCAGGCGGTCCTGTCATTGACTGGAAGTGGTATGAGGTGATGTACGGCGAGCGATACATGGATACGCCGCAGACCAACCCCGAGGGCTACGAGAAGACCAGCCTCCTCAACAAGGCGGGCAACCTGAAGGGTAAGCTGCAGATTATCTCAGGCTACAACGACAATACCGTGGTGCCACAGCACTGCCTGTCGTTCCTCAAGGCCTGCATTGATGCGGGTACCCAGCCTGACTTCTTCTTCTATCCGGAGGAGGAACACAACATGCGCGGACATCGCAGCATCCATCTGCACGAGCGTATCACCCAGTATTTTGAGGATTATCTCAAATAGCCAGCTGTTTTCTCTTGCAGCCGTATGGAATTCAGGACGATAGTGGATATCAAGCCGTCGGCGGTGAAGATTGAGCCGCACGACGAGGTGTTGCTGGTGGGCTCGTGCTTTGCTGACGGCATAGGCCGGAGGTTTCAGGAAGAGAAGTTCCCCACGACGGTCAATCCCTACGGCACCATGTATAACCCTGCCAGCGTGCTGCATACGGTAGAGCGTTGCGAGGCGGCTCCCCGCTTTGCCTTCCTGACGCTGGGTACCAACCACGTGTATATAGAAAAGGCGACGGGTGAGATAGTCGATAACTGTCAGAAACGTCCGGCAGCCCTCTTTGACGAGCGTGAACTGACGGTAGAGGAATGTGCTGACTACCTGCGTCGTACGGTAGATGTGCTGCGCAGCCGTCGGCCTGACGTACAGGTCGTTGTCACCGTCAGCCCCATCCGCTACCGCAAGTACGGCTACCACGAGAGCCAGCTGTCGAAAGCTACGCTCATGTTGAGCGTTGAGCGTTCCACCTACTTCCCCGCTTACGAAATTATGATGGACGAGCTGCGCGACTACCGTTTCTATGCTCCCGACATGCTACACCCCTCGGAACAGGCGGTCGATTACATTTGGGAACGGCTGGTGGAGACCTATTTCTCACCTGCTGCGCGTCAGTGGCTCGAAGACTGGCGACCCGTGAAACAGGCACTGGCACACCGTCCGTTCGATGCTGAATCAGAGGATTACAAGGCTCTGATGGATAAAACTATGTTAAAAGTGGCCGAGTTACGGAAAAAATATATTACCTTCGCACTATGAATTACTCCATAGAAAAGATTACTACGCTCATTGGAGCACGACGCATCGGCACTGCCGACGCACAGATAAGGTGGCTGTTGACTGACAGCCGCTCACTTTGTTTCCCTGAGGAAACGCTGTTTTTCGCATTGAAAACCCCGCGTAACGACGGCCATCGGTACATCGAGGACCTCTATCGGCGAGGAGTCAGGAACTTCGTAGTGGAGAATAATTCTCAATTGAAAAACGCCAACTTCCTCGTTGTCCCTTCCCCTCTCGCTGCCTTGCAGCGGTTGGCTGAGCGCCATCGTGACGAGTTCGACATTCCAGTAGTGGGCATAACGGGTAGTAATGGCAAGACCATGGTGAAGGAGTGGCTCTATCAGGTGTTGTCACCCGACCACAATGTGACGCGTTCGCCCAAGAGCTACAACTCACAGATTGGCGTGCCCTTGTCAGTCTGGCTGCTCAATGAGCAGACCGACGTGGCACTCATTGAAGCAGGCATCAGCCAGCCAGGCGAGATGCAGGCTTTGGCCGACATCATTCAGCCCACCATTGGCGTGCTGACATCGCTGGGGGCTCCCCATCAGGAGAACTTCCGTTCGCTGGAGGAGAAATGCATGGAGAAGCTGCAGTTGTTCCACGATGCCAAGGTCATTATCTACAATGCTGACGACGACCTTGTCAGCCGTTGCATCCGTCGCAGTGGCTTCAAGGGACAGCGCATCGGCTGGCATAAGGAACTGACAAAGGATGGCATAGAGATATCCTTCAACGCTCATCCCTCAACGCTCAACGCTCAAAGCTCAATGCTCAAAGCTCAAAGCTACACCCTCCCGTTCATCGATGATGCGTCAGTGGAATGTTCGTTAGCCGTTGCCGCTACAGCCTTGTATCTGGGTGTGACACCCGAACAGCTACAGGACCGCATGGCACGACTGGAGCCAGTGGCCATGCGACTGGAAGTGAAGGAGGGACAGCGTGGCTGTACACTCATCAACGACTCGTACAACTCCGACATCAACTCGCTGGACATCGCCCTCGACTTCATGCAGCGCCGCCCTGACCATCAGGGACGTTGCCGTACGCTCATTCTCAGCGACATCCAGCAGAGTGGCATGGCCACGTCAGAACTGTATCGTGAGGTCAACGACCTGTGCATGAAGCGCGGCATCGACAAGTTCATCGGCATTGGCCCTGACATCAGCGCCCAATCCTCCACCTTCCACCTTTCACCCTCCACCTTCTTCCCCACCACCGAAGCCTTCCTCGCCAGCGACACCTTCCGTTCGCTGCACGACGAGGTCATCCTCATCAAGGGTGCCCGACAGTTCGGCTTCGACCGCATCACGGAACTCCTGGAGCAGAAGGTGCACGAGACCATTCTCGAGGTCAACCTGAATGCTGTGGTGGATAACCTGAACTATTACCGTTCGTTCCTCAAGCCCGAGACGAAGATAGTCTGTATGGTGAAGGCCGATGCCTACGGGGCAGGTGCTGTGGAGGTGGCGAAGACGCTGCAGGACCATCGCGTGGATTATCTGGCGGTGGCGGTAGCCGACGAGGGTGTGGAACTGCGTCGTAACGGCATCACGCAGAACATCATGATCATGAACCCGGAGATGACGACTTTCAAGACCATGTTCGATTATGAGCTGGAACCTGAGGTCTATTCGTTCCGCCTGATGGACGCCCTCATCCGTGCAGCCGAGAAGGAAGGCATCACCGACTGGCCTGTCCATATCAAACTCGACACAGGCATGCACCGTCTGGGTTTTGACCCCGAAAAGGACATGGACGAGCTCATCAGCCGACTGACGCACCAGAACGCCATCATTCCGCGTTCCGTCTTCTCGCATTTCGTGGGTAGCGACAGCGACGACTTCGACAATTTCTCGCGCATGCAGTTCGAGAAGTTCGACCGTGCCAGCCTTCAGTTGCAGAGTGCCTTCTCTCATCATATCCTGCGCCACATGGACAATTCCGCAGGCATAGAACACTTCCCCGAGCGTCAGCTCGACATGTGCCGTCTGGGATTGGGCCTGTATGGAATAGATCCCTATTCCAAAATTGAGAATGGAGAATTGGAAATGGAGAATTATGATAACCAGACAAGCGCAGATTCTGCCGATGGAAAAAAACTGTCAAGCGCAGGTCTTGACAACACAAGTAATCATAATTCTGAATTCTCAATTCTGAATTCTCGATTACAATGCGTCAGCACGCTCAAGACCACCATTCTGCAGCTGCGCCATGTGCCCAAGGAGGAGACCGTGGGCTATAGTCGCAAGGGTATCCTGACACGCGACAGCCTCATAGCAGCCATCCCCATTGGCTATGCTGACGGACTGAACCGTCATCTGGGACGTGGAGCCTGCTACTGCCTTGTCAATGGCCAGAAAGCCCCCTACGTGGGAAACATCTGCATGGATGTGGCCATGATTGACGTGACGGACATCCCTCATGTCCATGAGGGCGACGTGGTGGAAATCTTCGGCACCAACCTGCCTGTCACCGTGCTCAGCGGTGTGCTTGATACCATTCCCTATGAGGTGCTGACAGCCGTCAGTGGCCGCGTCAAGAAAGTGTACTTTCAAGATTGAGGCTTCCAACTTAACGCTTTAACGTTCATTAATACGGTCTTTTTTTGACAATGGTACCTGTCCCTCCTTCACCCGTTCGTACCTCTGACTTCGTCGAAAGTACTTTCGCTCGAGAAAACAAAGAAAAAAACTTTGTCTTTTTCTTGCATTTCTGCTCGCTTATTCGTACCTTTGCAGAGAGAACGGTTTAGGCTTGAAAACAACGCGATGATTGTTTCTTTTAAGCCAAATTCCAGAAGAAGGTTTTTGCACGGCCATGCTCGATATTGTGCAGGTCCCTACTCGATATGGAGCACGCCCGTGCTCAATATTGAGCACGTACGTATGTTCCTTACTTTTCCCTACCAGCGCTCCCACTTTTCCCTGCCGAAAGTCCCTCTTTTCCCTACCAGCGCTCCCTGCTTTCCCTACTGTAGCTCTTTGCTTCAGCCAGAAACTGATACTTTGCTTGAGGGAGGCTCCTTCTCTGCTGACTATCACGCACTATCACGGGGACAGTTTTGATTGAAAAAATAGCAAACAGCATAATAATAAACCAAAGAGTATTCCTGCTTGACAGGCTGTACTTCACACCCTCGGAAACTGCCATGTTGACGGGCAAAAGTCTTTCCTCCATCACCATGAAACGTGTCCGACTGCTGGACAAACTGTTCCATGTTAAGGGCAAGGGTAGCCAATTTGATGCCTTTATACGCAAAATTACTTGATTTGCAAGCGTCTTACAGTCAGCGTGTTGCAAGTTTTGTGAATTTTTTGTGAATTATTTTCTTCCGAAAAATTTGTTTCTTTCTCCCTTATTCATTAGTTTTGCAGGCGAATAACAAATAAGACTTTGAATCAGCACATCGATAGAGCCGAAAGGGTGATGGCATATAAACGCCCACGACACAAATGAAGAAAAAAGTGTTAGTCAAATCTCACGTACTACAGGAGTCAGTTACGGAGTTATTCACAGAGTAGTAACAGATCAGAACCCCTGATCTACCCTGGCGCAGTTGATTCCCCCAACTGGCACTGTTCTTCCCAACGATGTGCCGACTTCATCCCGATGAGGCACCTGATTGACGGTAAGATACACTTTTCCAGCGAATTATTTGGAACTTTTGAGAAAAACATGTAATTTTGCAGCAGAAAATAAAAGAACATAAAACAGTTAAACCGACGATATGAATAAAAAGTCTTTAAAGATAACTCCCTTTGTATCGACCCTCGGCCAGGGCATCAAGCCGCTGCCAGAAGATTTCGACTACGACAAAGCCAAGCAGGAATATCTAATGC
>JAILHP010000037.1 GCA_024695705.1 Prevotella sp.
TGCCCTACGGCATCGGCGACCTCATCATGGCTGTCTTCTCGCTCGTCTATGTCTATTTCTCGTTCTTCATCCTGCACTCCGTCCCGCTCTCGCTAGCCATTATCAACAACTCGCTGCGCGACATCGCCATCGGACTCATCCCCTTCTTCATCGGCGATATTCTTGACTTCTTCCACAAGTCGAACCGTCAGAACATGCGACTGATTGAAGGATTCGTCAATGGCGACCGTGCCACCATACACGAGGTGAACGCCAAGGCTGTGCAGAGCATCGTCATGATCATTGTGCTCATTATCATCATCGTGCTGCAGCTGCGCATGTACTACCTCATCGTCAGCAGCGTGTTCGGCTTCTTCAGCAGCCTGGGTGATATGCTGTACCAGTTGTTTGTGGTTAGTGGTTAGAGACTTATGACAAGGAACGAAAAGAAATACGCCGCCCGTTACCTGGAAGCTTGGAACCGCTTCGGTAACAACCTGCCCAACGAGGAGTATGACAAGCTGAGTCAGCTACGCCAGAAGTTGGGTATCGGGTTGGAGCGTGCCCAAGAAATCAACCGCGAGATTGTGGCAGAAGCCAAGGGAGGCTCCACCGTACCGATAAGGAAGACGGGCCTCCCCAACCCCTCCGAAAGGAAGGGCTCGCTGACGGACTCCATCAAGTCACCTCTTCCGGGAGGAACTAGTGGGGCTTACACCCAGATTCTGGACGAGGTGGCACAGTACGAGGCAACCATCGACGAGATACTGAACGAGGTGAGCGATGTGTCGAAGAAGATGGAGACCATCAAGAAGCAGCTCATTAGCATTAGCGGAAGCCTCGTTAAGGAAAGCATCCGTCTGATGCGTCGGCGTCGTGGTCACGGCAAATCGAAGACCGGACTCATCGTTACCGCCTCGGGAGCTGCCGTCGGACTGGCAGCCTACGTCTTCCAGTCCTACAAGCAGCGCATCATCGAGAAGAAGCGCTCTGAGCAGTTGGACGAGCTGTTGAAGAAGAAGCGCGAGATAGCCGATGTGCGGTTGGAGAACATCCAGCTGCTGCGCGACGGATTCAAGGAGACCATCGTGCCCCGCATGGCCAAGCTCTACGACAAGGAGTTTCATGAGGAAGTAGCCATCGACGATCCCATCCGTCAGCAGAAGATTGACTCGTTCCGCCGTGACTTCGTGCTGGCCGTCAAGATACGCTATCTGGAGGCCATCCTCGACTATGTAGTGGCCGAGATGCAGGCCTGGCAGAAGACCAAGCAGGAATCGGGAATGCCACGACCCGACATCAACCGGATTATCGATGAGGAACTGATGACATGGCCCACGAAGCTGGAGATGACACGTGACGACGGCAGCGACTGGGACGACATGCTCAGCGAGTATATCAGCCAGCCCCGTAAGAGCTACCCCTACCCTATCTACTTGATGTTCAGCGACCCCTACATGCTGCGCACCTACGTGGGACTTGACATTCAGTCGGCCAGCAACGTCACCGACCCGCTGATACAGCTGGAATACAAGGAGGAGGAAAAGACCGTCCGACCCATGACAGCTGAAGTGGAAACACCTGAAACCTCTCACGAATCACCAAACACCAGCCACCAAGCACCAATTAGCATTCCCGTGCAGCATATCCTGGAGCAGAACCCGTACTACAACGACTGCGTGCGCTTGCTCAACGACAGCCATGTGCCTGCGCCCAAGGGCTTCAGCTGGCGCGACGGCCTCATCATGGGAACCTACGTCAGTGTGCTGCTCCTGCTGGCCGTACTCATCTGGCAGACTGACGGTCTGCTCTTCGCAGTGCTGGCCATCCTCTATTGCATCACGGTACCCTTCACCGTGCTGCCCGTGACAGAGAACCTGCCGTACGTCAAGGAGGAAATCAAATACGAAGAAATGCTCAAGAGCATCAAACGGCGTGAGGAGACTATTGCAAAGAAATACAACAGTATAGTAATCAACGAATAACTAAAGACTATGGAGGATCAGAAGAAAACCAACGAGACAGGCCAAGGGTCGCTGCCCTTACCCATCGACATCATCAAGCTTGACACCATTCCCGAACTGACGACTGCCACCGAAGGGCTGAACAACATCAACACGCTGGCAGACAGCATCTTGACAACGGTCAGCTCGTGGAAGCAGATGGAGCGCGACATGCACGCCATGGACGTGCAGTTCAATGCCTATCTGGCCAAGCTCGACTCCGACCTGGAGCAGTACAAGATCAGCGCTCCCATTGTCAGCAAGCAGCTTGACCGCGTCAACGACCTCATGTCGCGCATCCTCGACAAGGTGGTTGATATGGACGTGAAGACAGAGCTGGATATGCAAAATAAGAACCGAATGATGGACTCACTCGATTCTTATATTGACAAGATGGCAGAGATGATGGTAAAACTGCTATAAAAGAAGAAGTTTTACTGCATATCGTAAACAACCTGCATCAGTTTCTTTCCTAAGGCATCGGCCTGTTCCATGGTGGAGGCCTCGCTATAGACACGGATAATGGGTTCCGTGTTCGACTTGCGCAGGTGTACCCAGCTGTCGGCAAAGTCAATCTTCACACCGTCGATGTCGTTCACCTGCTCATCCTTATACATTTCCTTTACCTTCACGAGAATGGCATCCACATCGGTATCAGGCGTGAGGTCGATGCGGTTCTTGGCAATGAAGTAGTTGGGATAAGTGGCACGTAACTCACTGGCCTTGCAATCCTTATGTGCCAGGTTCGAGAGGAACAGGGCAATGCCCACCAGGGCATCACGGCCGTAGTGGCTCTCCGGATAGATGACACCACCGTTGCCTTCGCCACCGATGACGGCTCCCACTTCCTTCATCTTCGTGGTAACGTTCACCTCACCCACTGCTGCAGCATAGTACTTTCCATTATACTTCTCCGTGACGTCGCGCAGCGCACGGGTGCTACTGAGGTTGCTGACAGTACAAGCCCCCCCTACTGCCCCCGAGGGGGCTCCTAAGACATAATCGGCCACGCTGACCAGCGTGTATTCCTCACCAAACATCTTGCCATCCTCGCAGATAAAGGCCAAACGGTCAACGTCAGGATCCACCACGATACCCAAGTCGTAGCGGTGAGCCTTCATCTCGTCCATGATGCCGCTGAGATTCTTCTCCAGCGGTTCAGGGTTATGGGCAAAGTCGCCTGTTGGCTCGCTATTGAGAATCTTATAGCCTACGCCCAGACGCTCCAACAACTTCGGCAGGATAATGCCGCCCACGGAGTTGATGGTATCCACACAGACCGTGAAGCGTGACTGTTTGATGGCAGGCACATCGACCAGTCTGAGGTCGAGCACGCTCTGGACGTGACGGTCGTCATAGCTGTTATCCTCCGTATAGTGTCCTAAGTTATCGACATCGGCATAGTCAAAGTCCTCACGCTCGGCAATGGACAGCACCTCAGCACCGTCGGCAGCCGTCAGGAACTCTCCCTCGCGGTTGAGCAGTTTCAGGGCGTTCCACTGGCGGGGGTTATGCGAAGCGGTAATGATGATACCGCCGTCAGCACCGCTCATGCGGACAGCCAGCTCAGTGGTCGGCGTAGTAGCCAGACCGATGTTGATGACGTCGAAACCCATACCCATCAGCGTACCGCAAACCACGTTCTTCACCATCTCACCTGAGATGCGAGCGTCACGGCCGACGATAATCTTTCCCCTGCATTCAGAAGCCCCTCCTTGTGAGGGGTTGGGGAGGCCTTTCTTAATAAAGGTTGCGTATGCAGAAGTGAACTTTACAATGTCAAGGGGATTTAACGTGTCACCCGTACGTCCGCCAATGGTTCCGCGGATTCCTGAAATAGATTTTATTAAAGTCATGTGTATTCTATATTTTCAATTTTCAACTTTCAACTTTCAACTATTATTACCTTTCCCGCTCATACGTTATGGTGTAGAAACAAGGATAAACATACTGCTGTGCGCTGGCCTGACCCTGTGAGTGAGGCACAATCATGTGAATCTTGGCAATCTCGTCGCCTTCCTTCTCAGGACGGCCGAGGTTGATGTAGTGGAACGGTACGAGGAAGCCATTGGGAACGGCCGATGTACCGTAGGCAGACATCATCACGCCGGAAACAAACGAACCGCTGATGCTGGCACTGCTACGGCTCACACTCATCTTGTCAAGGTAGTTAGGACGGCCATTGACGTCGTTACGCAACTGCATGGTATCCTCGAGGATATTAAACTCCGAGAAGCGGAAGAGTACCGTCACAGCCTTATTCTCCTCCAGTTTGTGGCCACAACCCTTACGCTCAATCTGGAGGTAGATGCCGCTCTTCGACAGATAGACAAACTCGTTCTTGCTGACATCAGTCATGCTGTCCTGCTGGACAAACTGCGACTCTTCAATGACCTTGATGTTATGATTACGGATATAAGCATTGATGGCGTTGCGTTCCTTTTCCTTCTTCTCGCCGTAAGTCTCGTAACTACTGCAACTTAACAGCACTCCAAAAGCCATCAACGCCATCCACGTATAAAACAGTTTCTTCATTTCTATACCTTATTATATTCTAAAACGGGGCAAAGGTAC
>JAILHP010000038.1 GCA_024695705.1 Prevotella sp.
GTCCGCGTGAGGGCGGCATGGGGCGGCTCTCGTCCCATTCTACCTCGACCACCTGTCCGGGTTTGAAACTCACGACGGTGCCTTCCTGATAGTCGTACTTCTCGCGTCCGTAGCGTATCGAGCAGCCGTCGCCTTGCTTCAGGAACAGCGCATACAGCCCATAGTTCAGCCGCGAGTGGTTCAGGTTGCTGGCCATCGGATTGGCGTGATTCACCACTGTCACCAGCGGGTGCAGCGTCTCCCATCCGTACAGTTTGTTGTACGCATCCACGCTGTCTATCTGGATGATTCTTTCTGCCATATTACTTCAGATTTGCCATAAAGAACTCCCCTATCTTGTCGAAAGGAATATTGCTTTTCTCGCCGCCGTCGTAGAGGTCGCAATGGGTGGCACCAGGAATGATGTAGAGTTGCTTATTGCCGCGGTTGACGATGAACGGCTCGGCGAGAGGTGCATTCAGCGGTTGCAGGTTCGCGTCCTGACCCTGCAGTTCGACCTTTGCACCCGTCATGTTCTCGTAGGCGGTGATGCCAAAATAGCGGCTATGTGCCTTCTCGCCATGAAGAATCATGACGGCATTGTCAATCTCGTTAGTGAACTTGAGGAAACCAGCATTGAGCCAAGGCAGGACAGATGTCTTGGTCCAGCCCTCGTTGGAGTTAAGGCTGCGCTTGTGGTAGCCGCGTGGGGTCTTGTAGTAGGCATGATACTGCTGGACGAACCACGGCATGTCGGTCGGGTCTTCCACCACACCACCTGCACGCTCATAGGAACCACTCTTATAGTCCTTCAAACGCTGCTCGGCCAGTGCTTTGCGCATAGCGTTGCGAGCATCTTTGCTGTCGCCGTCGTCGTGGTAGCCGTTCTGCGACACGCGGCTCATATCATACATCGTCGTTGCCACGGTGGCTTTGATACGTGGGTCGAGTGCCGCTGCATTAAGGGCTATGCCGCCCCAACCGCACACGCCGAGGATACCCACGCGCTCAGGGTTTACATAGTCGCGCGTCATGAGGTAATCAATCGCCGCACAAAAATCCTCCGTGTTGATGTCAGGAGAGGATACATAGCGAGGTTCGCCACCCGACTCGCCTGTGTAGCTTGGGTCGAAGGCGATGGTCAGGAAACCCCGCTCGGCCATAGCCTGAGCATAGAGGCCGCTCGACTGTTCCTTCACGGCGCCGAACGGACCACTGACGGCGATAGCCGGATATTTGGTCGTTTGGGAATTGGTCGTTTGGTCGTTTGGTGATGTTCCTAAACGACTAGACGACGAATCTCCTAAACCACTAATAGGAATGTACATATCTGCAGCCAGTTCGATGCCGTAGCGGTTCTTAAACGTGACCTTCTTGTGGTCCACCTTGTCACTCTTGGGGAACACCTTGTCCCACTCCTGAGTCAGTTGCAATGTTGTATTCATTTCTTCTGAGTCCTTAAGTTTCTGAGTTTCTGAGTTCGTGCACGCTGTGAGCGTCAAGCCCATCAGTACTGCGGCTAATAATACTTTTTTCATACCTCATTTATTTTGCCAATTTCTTGATTCCGTTCTCGATGTATATGCCACGGGTAGGAGCCTGAGCCAGCCGCTGACCGCTGATGGTGTATATACCCCCCTCGAGCCTGAGAGAGGTCGGGAGAGAGGGGGTGAGGCCATTGATTCCCGTTGTGTTGCTAAGCGACAGCGTGACGGTGATATTGCTTTCGCCTGCTTTGAGGAACGTGCGAAGCTGATTTTCCGACAGGCCGTCAATCTTGCCCAAACGAGTGTAGCTCCACGAGTTCGTTCCGTAGAAGATACAGATGTTTGAACCGTTGTAGAGAATCACATCGCCAGGCTGCGCATTAATCTGCTCGTTGTTTGTGGGCAATGAGAAGCCCAGCGTTCCCCAAATCTCAAAGTCTCCGCTGCTGTTCAGCGTCACAGTTACGGGAGTCTGCTGCAATTTCTCAACAAGTGTCTTTGTTGCTTGATTATCGACGAGTGTCACAGCCTGCGTCTGTCCGTCGATAGTGATATACATTTTATCCATAGTAGTTTGGGTTTCTGCGAAGTTCAGCGTTGGCAGCCAGTCCTGAATCAGCGAGGCACGGTTACTGTGATTGCTGGCGTTAATCCACAGGGCGTTGCCCATCCAAGTGCAGTTTGGAACCAAGCGTTCTGCATCGGCCACCACACCGCTGATGCCGCTGCTGTGGCTCGACACAATGAGTGCGACGTGCTTGCCTGCCATCTGCGCACCATAATTAAACAGGTACGTCTGCATGATGGCCGCCATCTGGCTCCACCACAGCGGCGTGACGATGATGATGTTCTGGTACGCCGAGAGGTCGGTAATGCTCACGGGGTCGATGGCAGGATAGCTCGCTGCATCGTCGGGAGCAGCATTTATTGCGTTCAGCAACGCCGTACCTATGGCATAGTTGTTCGCCTCGTACCTCTGCGTCTTGTCCGCAGGCTCAATACGCATCACATCAGCCGTCAATTGGCTCGTCAGAGTAGTCACAATCTCGTGACATTTGTTCGTGTAGCTGTAGTACACCACCAGCGTCTTGCCCGCCTCCTGCACGGGCTCAGCCATCACTTCGTTGTCCTTTGAACAGGCGGTCAGCAGCATTGCTGCCAGTAACATCATAATCTGCTTCATCTTCATAATCGTTTAGAATTTCGACTGTTTACAGGGTGCAAAGTTACGATGATTACGCGAAGGAGACACTACCCGAATCTTGGAAAGAATTACCAATATTACGGAAAGTGCAACGAAACTACAGTTTTCCAACGAGGGCGACCACTTTCTGCTTCGTCTCCTCCGTCTTCTGCTCGTCAATCTTGGCAGAGACAAAGCCCATGTTCTCCACCTGCCAGTAGTTGCAGATGTCGCGGAACTCGGCTGTTGCTCCGTCATAGACGTTGGGTGAATACGACGACATCAGCAGCGCCATCTTCTTCACCTTGGCGGGCTTGTTGACGCAGTACATGCGCTGGATGGGAGCCTGAATCTGGGCGCAGAGCGTGAAGTAGTAGATGGGCGCAGCCAGCACCAGCACCTCGGCCTCGTTCATCAGCGGATAGAGTTCCTGCATATCGTCCTTCTGGATGCAGGCACCATTGCCCTTATTATGACAATACTCGCAGGCCAGGCAGCCTGCAATCTTCTTTCTGGCGACATTTACCAGTGTCACCTCATGACCTGCTGCCTCGGCAGCCTTCTTGTACTCTTCCGCCATCCAGGCGGTGTTTCCGTTGGCTCTCGGAGAGCCTTGTAAAATCAGAACTTTCATAATCGTATTTGTTTAGTTTATAATTTATGGCACAAATATACGAAAAAAATCCCAAAGCAGGTTTATTCTGCCTTGGGATTTATGATAATTTTG
>JAILHP010000155.1 GCA_024695705.1 Prevotella sp.
GTAGTCGTCATCGACTTCCTCTTCCGTCACCATCTCGTCCTTATAGAAGTCGAAGGCCAGCTGCAGCTCGTCGGCCAGCGTACGTACCTGCATGTAGCCGTCGAGCCAGCGCTTGATGCTCTTCACCTTCTTCATCTGCTCCTCAGCCCGCTTCGGGTCTTCCCAGAAGTCAGGTGCCTGCGTACGCAGGTCCTCTTCCTCCCACTCCATCTGCTTCTCGTCTATCCGCAGGTAGTGTCTGAGTTTATCCGCTCTGTCGAGCACATCCTTTAATTGGTCTTGTGTAATCATTCTTTTTCAAATGAGAAATGAGAAATGAGTAATGAGAAATATAAATGAAAAATGAAGAAATGCCGTTCTCCAATTTGAAACTTAAGTATTTTTCATTTATTATCCAACCCCTTCACTTTCAAATTCTCTTTCGTTGTTTTTGTTATTATTGTTAATATACTTATAATATCTTCACAATCTGTAATAATAGAGGTAAATTCTTTCTCACTGAGGGATCCAAAAGCGTAGAGACGCTTTAACCAATATCTTGTTTCATTAGCTTCCTTGAGCGCAATCGTCATCTTCGTCAAAAAGTCAGCCTTTGTCTGTGCGAACTGTCCTTCTGAGACATTTGCCCCGATGCTTGTTCCGCTTCGAACTATTTGTTTGAGCATATCTTTCTCACCCAGATGCTTATCTGATAGATATCTGTACATGCGGGTTATTCTGTCAGCAAAATGTTCTGTCTTATCGACAATAATAATATCGCGCACACTCATTTCTCATTTCTTCATTTTCATTTCTCATTACTCATTACTCATTTCTCATTTACTCAAGGTACATTGCTTCTATTTCCTTCTTGTAGTTCTCATTGAGAACGCGGCGCTTGATTTTCAGCGTATTAGTGAGTTCACCGCGGTCCATGGAGAAATGGTGAGGCAGCAGGGTGAAGCGTTTTACCTGCTCGTAATGGGCTAATTGTTGTTGTAATGTCTCGATGCGTTCCATCATCATGTCGTAAATCTCGCGATTACGACAGAGGTCTTCACGGTCCTTGAAGACAATGTGATGCTTGACAGCATAGTCTTCCAGAAGCTTGTACTCAGGAATGATGAGTGCTGAGACAAACTTACGCTGGTCGGCAATGATGGCAATCTGGTCGATGTACTTATCCACGAGCAGCTTCGACTCAATCATCTGCGGAGCGATGTACTTGCCGTTCGAGGTCTTGAAGAGGTCCTTGATACGTTCCTTCAGAAATAGCTCGTTACCCTTCATGTAGCCAGCATCACCCGTATGGAAGAAGCCCTCCTCGTCAAAGGCCTCGCGGGTCAACTCCTCACGGTTGTAGTAGCCTCGGGTTATCGTCGGACCTTTCAGCATCACCTCGCCCTCAGCGCTGATCTTGATTTGTATGGAGTCAATGGGCACGCCGACGCCGCCGACGGTAAACGGCTCGCCCAGACGGTTACAGCTGACGGTGGCCAGGCTCTCGGTAAGTCCGTAGCCCACAATCATGTTGAGTCCGATGGAGTGGACAAACTCCTCAACCTTGGGGTTGACGGCCGCTCCTGCGGTGGGGAAGATGTTGGCATTCTCCAGTCCCAGTTCCTTGCGGACCAGGCTGAAGATGGTGCAGTTGATCATCTCATATTCCAGATGCAGCGCCACAGGCGGCTTCTGTCCCTTGCTCAGGTAGTCGATGTTATGCTTCTTGCCCACGGCCAGCGCATGCTGGAAGATAGCGCGCTTCGCCGGGTTGGCATTGTCAATCTGTTCCTGTACACCCTGCATCACCTTTTCCCAGAAGCGGGGCACGCTCGACATCGACGTGGGGTGCGTCTGGCGCATGGTCTGCTGCACCTGCTGCGGATAGGTATTGACAATGAGCCGCGCTCCGACAGTCAGGCTCAGGATGGCCCATCCGCGTTCAAAGATGTGGGTGTAGGGCAGGAAGTTCAGCACGCGGTCCTTGTCGCTGACCGCCACGCAACGCCCATTGGCCTCCATAGCGGCATAATACTGCCCGAAGGTCAGGATGACGCCCTTCGAGTCGCCCGTGGTGCCGCTGGTATAGAGAATGTTGGCTATCTCGTCCATCGAGGCCTCCCCATAACGCTGCTCCAACAGAGCGGTATGCTCGTGCGATGTACCACGCTTCAGGAAGTCGTCGAAGTAGATGGTTCCCGGGTCATGCGAACTGATGCGTACCTTCGGGTCAAACACGATGATGTGCTCCAGTGTGGGACAGAACGAGAAGATGCGGTGTGCCTTGTCGTACTGCTCCTGCTCGCCTACGAAGAGGATTCGTATCTTCGCATCGTTGATCATGAACTGTATCTGCTGTTCCGAACTGGTGGCATAGAACGGGATGGTGGTGGCACGGATGCCCCACGCACCGAAGTCGGTAAACAGATACTGCACGGAGTTCTGCGAGAAGATGCCCACGTCCTCCTGCGGCGTAACGCCCATGTCAAGCAGGGCAAGCGACACGGTGCGTGCCCTTTCGGCAAACTGATTCCAGGAGTACGACTTCCATTCTTCAGCGCCGAAGTCCTGGTATATCAGCGCTTCCCGTTCGCCGTAATGTTCGGCCAGATCGCGGATGAGCGTGCTCAGATGACTGTTGATTTGCATAGAATACCAATTATTTGGATGCAAAAGTAATAAAAAAAAGTGAATAGTGAAAAGTGAATAGTGAATAATTTGCTGCCGCCATGCAAAAAAAACAAAAAACTCTCAACTCTCATCTCTCAACTCTCAACTTTTTTCATTACCTTTGCAGGCATGACAGACATCAGGAAATATACCGAAGACGCAGTAGCGTTGTTGGAAATGCTCATCAGCAAACCCAGCGTCAGCCGCAACGAGACACTCGCTGCCGAAGTACTCGAAGCACAGATGCAGGCCTGGGGTCTCAACCCCCAGCGCATTGGTAATAACATCGTGGCCTACGGGCCCGTGGAGTCGGAACGGCCCACCCTGCTGCTCAATGCACACATCGACACTGTGAAGCCCGTCAG
Source organism: Prevotella sp. (assembly GCA_024695705.1). Taxonomy (GTDB): domain Bacteria; phylum Bacteroidota; class Bacteroidia; order Bacteroidales; family Bacteroidaceae; genus Prevotella. The sequence continues at coordinate 3,015 of JAILHP010000155.1, forward strand.
CACATGGACGCGCGACCCCTTCAAGCCCACGCTGGAAGGCGACCGGCTCTACGGACTCGGCGCCAACGACTGCGGCGGCGGCCTCGTCTCGCTGCTGCAAGTCTTCCGTGTACTGCGCGGTTTACCCACGCAGTACAACCTTATCATCCTTGCCTCCGCCGAGGAAGAGGTCAGCGGCGAGGGCGGCATCCGCATGGTACTGCCTCAGCTGCCACAGATTGATGTGGCCATCGTCGGCGAACCCACCGGCATGCAGCCCGCCATAGCTGAGAAGGGGCTGATGGTCATTGACGGCATTGCTCGCGGCAAGAGCGGACACGCCGCCCGCGACGAAGGGGTAAACGCCATCTACGAAGCACTCGACGACCTTGTCTGGCTGCGCGACTACCAGTTTAAGAAGTCCAGCCGTCTATTAGGCCCCACTAAGATGTCGGTCACTATGCTGAACAGCGGCACGCAACATAACGTAGTGCCTGACGAGTGCCGTTTCGTTATCGACGTGCGCACCAACGAGTATTACCAGAACGAATACCTGTTCCGCTTCCTGCAGAAGCACATGAAGAAGTGCGAGCTCACGGCCCGCTCCTTCCGTCTCAGCTCGTCACACATCCCCATCGGACATCCCCTGGTCATGCGCTGCCTCCAGCTGGGCATGAAGCCCTTCGGCTCCCCCACTCTCTCAGACCAGGCCCTTATGCCCTGGCCCTCGCTGAAGCTGGGTCCAGGACAGTCCTCACGTTCCCACTCCGCCGACGAATACATCTGCATCAGCGAAATTGAGCAGGCCATCCAGACCTACATTCAGCTCATTTGCCCCCAATAGAGGACAATCACCTATCACCCATCACCCTTTGAAATGCTGCTTGGGACGTCTATGGGGGGTGTATGGGAGGTGTTAAGGCAACACCTCCCATGCCTCAAACCCTTTGCACATCGGCATTTCAGCCACCTCATGGGAGGTGTTGCCTCTTTTCGCCCAAATGACAGCCTCATCACGCCCAAATCACATATTCATTCCAGCCAATCATCTAAATATTATTGACCAGAATCCACTCTTTGAAGAAGGGGTCTTCTAACTCATAATGGTCAGAGTAGATAACGTAGCCATCCATTTGCAGGCGCTTTAAAGCACTATAAATGGTACTTGTGCGATACTCACCAGACTGCAACGGCTTCTCAGATACCAAACGCTGAAGAATCCATTTGTTTGTGCGATTAAAATTCATCCACAAACGCTCATAATCCAAGCCATGAGTCGTCACAATATGGTCAATTGCCTTTTGCATCGGGTCTGTTGTAGCAGGCTGAAGTACTCCAATCTGCCACACGTTAGCGGCCAACTGCTGGGTATAATAGGGATGGCAACTCGTATAGTCAAGAATCCTGTCTGCCAATTCTGCATGGTTCTCCGCATAACATCCTGCCAAGCGGTCCGACAAATATCTATGGAAATCGTCACGAGGCAGTTTGGCCAGACGCATCAGTTCTCCAAAATGATAAAACGGCGATTTCTTATTCTCAAAGATATCTGTCATCATGCTCTCCTGGCTTCCGAGCAGGATATAGTTGATGTTCTTCTGCTTTTGCATAATGGAGCGCAACTGCTTGTCAAGTTTGGGACCCAGGTCTCGGATTTCCTGGAACTCATCAAGCACTACAATCATCCGGTCCTGTTCCGAGTGTGCTTTCTCTATCAGGGTCAGCACATCTTCGATAAGCATCACACCGTCCACTCCTGGCTGAAACGATACGTCGATAGAACCTGTCAAGGGGTTTGTCGATATCATTGGTATCACACGGAAGTGGGTAATCAGATGCCGCACGCGCTCTATGGGATGCACCTTAAAGAACTCTTTCAGCAGTTTGGCTGACAGGTCGGATACTGAGGTGGCCTGTTGCAAATTCACTGTGATATGCTTACGGCCTGTTTGTTTCACGGCTTTAGCCACCACGCTGCTTTTGCCAAAACGACGCGGACTGATTAATACCAAGTGGTTGGCACTTTTCACGAATTGCTCTATATAAGCAACCTCCTCCACTCTGTCAGTGAAATACTCTTCCTCTACGATAGTGCCGAATTTAAAAGGATTCTCCATATTACGCATTTTTTCGTTACGATTTTTTTCGTAGTCGCTGCAAAGATAGTGCAAATTGAGCGAAATACAAAGAAAAAATCGATTTTTTTCTTTTATTTGCTTTACCTCGCATCGCGAACAGCGACCGATGGTTCCGAAATGCATGCTATACATAACAAGTCCTACGTAAAAAAGGGCGAAATATTTGGATTTTAACGATTTTTTTAGTACCTTTGCACTTGAAGTAAGTGCCTTCTGTTATAAACAGCGAAAAGCCTATCATCCCTGAAGCATCCTCCGTCTGCCGTTCGCCCTACACTTGTCGGGCGCCCGCCAGACATTCATCCGCCGCCCGCC
>JAILHP010000192.1 GCA_024695705.1 Prevotella sp.
TGGGGCTTGAAGGTCTTTTTCTTCCACTCGTAGGGCTTCGCGGGGTTCCACACCTGAGCAGAGAATATCTTGGTCTGGTCGTCCTGAACCACGCGACGGCACCAGGCAGGAATGCGCTCGCCTTCTCCCCCATTCCACTTCACCTTCATCTTGTAAAGCTGGCCGTGCTTCAGGGCTTTCTCGCTGAGCTTCAGTTCCCAGTTGCCGGTTCCCTCAATGCGCTTGCAACGGTATTTCTCCGTCTCCTGCCAGTTATTGAAGTCGCCGATGAGATAGATGTCGGTAGCGTTAGGTGCCCACTCGCGGAACACCCAGCCTTTGGCCAGTTTGTGGAGTCCGAAATAAAGGTGTCCGCTGGCGAAGTCGGAGAGTTTCTTCTTGCCGTTACGCGTCAGCTGGTTGATTTTCCATACTGCGTGGTCGTGACGTCCGCTGATGGCTGCCTCGAAGGGTTCGAGCCACGGGTCATTACGAACGAGTCCGATGTGCTGGGGAGCCTGTGGCTCCACCACTTTCTTTGCGGCGGCCTTCTTGGGCTTCGCCGTAGTCTTCTTTGTTGTTGCCATAGTATTATGCTTTAATCTTAAACTTTGTTTGAGCTTTCTTACGTTCGAAAATAAAAGCACGCTTTCATTTTACTCACTTAACCGAAACCTTAAATATTGCTTTTTTGATTTCCGGCTCGAAGGAGATGCAGGGAGCATGTCCGTCCTGCGGGAAGAAAATGACAAACATGCCGAGGTGACACGTCACATAGTTTTCAGCACCCATATCACCATACTTGCTAATATCCTTCTGTCCGTCGTAGGCAGCATCAGGCAGCAAGCCTGCAGGCGTATAGCCAAAAGTCTCGTCACCCGACAGAGGAACCTGGATATCAATCATCTTCTGATGCGTCTCCAGCACGGCTTCGTCGGGAGCCTTGCTCTTGGCCGTAGTGATGTTGACGAAAAGGTCATCCCCCTCTATTTCATACTTGCCTGAAGCCATCTTGTTCAGGTCGTTGGCCTTTAAAAACTCCACTACCTTTGGGAAGAGCGGATTGAGCTTTGCGTAGAGGCTCAAATTGTCTAATGTGTCGATAATCATAGTCTTATAATAACAATTGTCAATTAATCAACCTTCTTACGACCACGCACATAGGTGCCGTGAGCCGTGATGTTACCGTTGCGGTCGCGCTCTACGAAACGGCCGTCACGACGGTCGTCAACGTAGTTGCCCTCAAAACGGTTGCCGTCCTTGTCCTCCTCGATGGCAGCGCCGTTGCGCTTGCCGTTCTTGAAGGTGCCTTTGAACTTGGAGCCGTCGGCATAGCGGGCAACGCCCTCACCGTCGATGTTGCCGTCCTTGAAGTCGCCCTCGAACACGTCGCCCTGCTTGGTGGTCAGTTTGCCGTGACCGTTGGGTTTGTCGTGCTGCCACTGTCCGGTATAGGTATTGCCGTTCTTCCAAACGAAGGTTCCCTGTCCCGACTTGTCGCCCTTGAGGAACTGGCCGGTATATTTGTCGCCGTTGGCACAGGTGAAGATGCCCGTTCCAGTGCGTTCGCCCTCGGCATACTCACCCTCGTAGATGTCGCCGTTCTGGAACTTGTAGATGCCGCGTCCGTGCTGCAGGTCGTTCTTCCACTGGCCTACATACACGTCGCCGTCGGAATACTTGAACGTGCCGCGACCGTTGCGCTGGTTTTCCAACCACTCGCCTTCATAGGTCGAGCCATCACCCCAGTCGTACTTGCCCTTGCCGCTCTTCTTGTCGTTCACCCACTGACCATCGTAGTAGGCGCCGTTGGCAAAGGTGTATCTGCCCGTTCCGTGACGGCGGTCGTTCTCCCAACTGCCTTCGTACTTGTCGCCGTTGTAGTAGTACATGATGCCTTCGCCCTGCTGGACGTCAACATACCACAGGCCCACGTACTTGTTGTTGTTCAGGAAATAGTAAGTGCCCTTGCCGTGCTGGTGGTCCTTGTACCAGTCACCCTCGTAGCGCTCACCGTCGAAGAAGGTAAAGATGCCGTAGCCGTGACGCAAGCCGCGGAAATAGTCTCCCTCATAGAAATTACCGTCAGGAAACGTCGTCTTTCCCTTACCGTGGGGCTTGCCGCCCTGCATCTCACCGTTATACTGTCCCCCGTCGTGCGTCTCGCAAGAGCCCAGCGTGATGCTCTGCGCATTCAGAAAGAGGGGAAAAACCAATAATATATATGTAATAATCGTTCTTATCTTCATACTTCCAATGCGTTTAACTTTACAAAGGTAGAAAAAAGTTGGGAGTTAGGGGTTAAGAGTTAGGAATTTTTTGTACCTTTGCCGAAAAATTAGTATTTATTATGAAGTTTACCGTTATCATTCCTGCGCGCTATGCCTCGACGCGCTTTCCTGGAAAACCGCTCGCCATGCTGGGCGGGAAGCCCGTCATACAGCGGGTCTATGAACAAGCCTCCAAGCTACAGTCGCCCGTCTATGTGGCTACCGACGATGAGCGTATCTACCAGTGTGTCTGCGACTTCGGCGGACAGGCCGTCATGACGCGCAACGACCACAAGAGCGGCACCGACCGTATTGAGGAAGCCGTAAAGAAAACCGGTACTGATGCTGACGTCATCATCAACATTCAGGGCGACGAGCCGTTTGTGCAAGTGACTCAGATTGAGGTGCTCTGCCACCTGTTTGATGACCCTGAGACACAAATCGGCACCCTCGGCAAGCCCTTCGAGAGCATGGAGGCCGTTGAGAATCCCAACTCGCCGAAGATTGTGCGTGACCGTCGTGGCTTCGCCCTCTACTTCAGTCGCAGCGTGATACCTTTTGTAAGAGGCAAGGATCAAGGAACAGGAAACAAGATGGAATTCCCCTACCTCAAACATCTTGGTATGTATGCCTACCGTCGTGAGGTGTTGCATGAGATTACACAGCTGCCGCAGTCGTCCTTAGAACTGGCCGAAAGCCTGGAGCAGCTGCGCTGGCTGGAAAACGGCTACCGCATCCGCGTAGGACTGACCGACGTGGAAACCGTAGGCATTGACACCCCTGCCGATTTGGAACGCGCAGAGCAGTTCCTTGCATCATCGGTTTAGCGTGCCAAGGAAATATCTTCGGTTTAGTGTGCCTTGGGGTTTTGCCCCAAGGTTCTTTATTATTCCCCTTCCAAGTAGTCCTTGCAACACTCCGCACAGCGCTCGCCATCGATACCCGCAGACACTATGCCACCGGCATAGCCTGCCCCTTCACCACAGGGGAATAATCCTTTTACGCGGACATGCATCAACGTCTCCGCATCTCTTAGTATGCGGACAGGACTGCTGGTACGTGTCTCTGCAGCTATCATCACCGCTTCGTTCGTGAGGAACCCGTGTGCCTGGCGTCCAAAAACCTTAAAACCTTCTTGAAGTCGTTTTGTAACCCCCTTCGGCAACCAAAAATGCAGGGGCGAAGAAATGAGTCCTGGCGCATAACTTGTACGTGGCAGGTCGTAGCTCAGCCTACCGTTTACAAAGTCTGCCATGCGTTGTGCGGGAGCCGTCTGCCTACGGTTGCCCTGCTGCCAGCAGTCTCTCTCTATTTCTTCTTGAAAATGAAGAACTTTTAATGCAGTAGTTAGCTCATCACTATCAGATCTTGTCTCCGAGCTTATGTCTTCCGGCCTTATCTCCACCACCATGCCTGAGTTCGACCATTGTCCGCCGCGATTACTGGGCGACATGCCGTTGACGACTATTTGCTCCTTATCGGTAGCCGCAGGAATGACAAAGCCGCCAGGACACATACAGAAAGAATAGACGCCACGTCCATCCACTTGCTGCACAAAGCTGTATTCCGCTGCAGGTAAATACTTTCCGCGTCCCTGCTTGGAGTGGTACTGTATCTGGTCAATTAGCTGCGAGGGATGTTCCAAACGCACGCCGACGGCTATGCCCTTGGCCTCAATCTCCACCTTTGCCTCAGCCAGATAGCGATAGACGTCACGCGCCGAGTGGCCGGTTGCCAAAATGACGGGACCCAAGAAGGGTTCTTCGCAGAGCGAAGCGTCAGAGCCGAGCGGAAGATGTACTGCCTCTACGCCAATGACCTTGTTATCTTCCATAATCAGGCGGGTCATCTTCGTTTGGAAATGCACCTCGCCACCACAACGGAGGATGGTGTTGCGCATGTTCTCGATGACACGCGGCAGGCGGTCAGTACCGATATGCGGATGGGCATCGGCAAGAATGGCCGTCGATGCTCCATGCTGACAGAACACGTTGAGAATCTTCTCCACCGAGCCGCGTTTCTTTGAGCGCGTGTAGAGCTTACCGTCGCTGTAGGCACCTGCCCCACCCTCGCCAAAACAGTAGTTGCTCTCAGGGTCAACACGCTGCTCCTGACGGATGCGTGCCAGATCCTTCTTGCGTTCATGAACATCCTTTCCACGTTCCAGAACTATGGGACGCAAGCCCAGCTCGATGAGTCTGAGGGCAGCAAATAGTCCTCCAGGACCTGCGCCCACCACCACCACTTGGGGTGCATCACTCACATCGGGATATTCCGTATGCACAAATTCGTCGTCCTCGGGCATCTCGTTGACATAAGCACGCACCTTGAGGTTGACAAAGATGGTACGCTGTCGCGCATCAATGCTGCGCTTCAAGATGCGGACGGCAGTCAGCGAACGCTCGTCGGTTCCGTACTCCTCGGCTATGTAGTGCCTGAGGCTTTGCTCGTTGGCCGCTACCTGCGGCAACACTCGCAACTGGTATTCCTGTATCATAACTGGTGGCAAAATTACGAATAAGCAAGAAGAAAACCAAAAGATTTTTGGATTTTCTCGAGCGAGAGTACTTTCGACGAAGTCAAAATAACGAAAAAGTTGAGATTTTTTTCTTCTTTCATCTTTCATTTTAAATCTTTTTATTACCTTCGCGCCATGATATTCTATTTCTCTGGCACAGGCAACACGAAATGGGCAGCCGAGCAGCTTGCAGCTGCAACAGGCGAAGAGCTTGTCTATATTCCTGACATGCTGCGTCGCGGCATCGTGAAAGTAACGCTCAGCGAAAACGAACGGTTAGGATTCTGCTTCCCCACCCACGGATGGCAGCCGCCCCGCATTGTCCGCGAGTTCGTACGCCAAACGACCTTCCACGTTCCCACTTCCACCTTCATCTACGCCCTGACCACTTGCGGCGACAACATGGGTGAGCTGATGACCATCTTCGAGAAGGAGTTGAAGGCAAAGGGGCTTTGGCTCGACACGAGCTTTGCCGTCGTGATGCCTGAGTCGAACGTCTGCTTTTCTTTCCTGCATCTGGACACACCTGAAAAAGAACAACTGAAGATTGCTGCCGCTGAAGTACGCATGAAGCACGTCAGCGAGGTCATCAAGAACCAGCGGAAGGGTGTTCACGAACTGGTGAAGGGAGCCATTCCACGTACCTATTCTTATATTATTGGGGGCTATTACAACAAGCACCTCATCAGCGACGAGAAGTTCTGGGTGGATGCCGAGGCCTGCATTAAGTGCGGACTGTGCGCACGGCTATGCCCTGTGGATGATATAGAAGGTGCACCCCCCGTGTGGATTCACAACGGACGATGCACCAACTGTCTAGCCTGTTATCATCATTGTCCGCGCCACGCCATTCACTGGGGCAAGATGAAACGCGGACAGTACGTGTTCAATAGACGCGAGGACCGAAAATCGTAGTACCCACACGCACCATCGTAGAGCCGCAGGTAACGGCAATGCGATAGTCGTGACTCATGCCCCACGAACGTTCACAGAAGGCGGGGTCATCGGCAAAGAAGTCGCGCTTCACCTCGTCGAAGAAGTTGCGGGCCAGCATCATCTCCGAACGTATCTGTTCCTCGTCCTCCACGTAGGAGGCCATCATCATCAGACCGCAAATCTGCACGTGCTGTAGCTCACGCCACTCACCGTCGGCCAGCAGCTGGCGACAGGCATCGAGCGTCAGGCCGTACTTTGTCTCTTCCTCGGCAATGTGTAGCTCCAGGAGCACTTTTATAATACGGTCGTGCTTCGCAGCCTGCTTGTCAATCTCGCGCAGCAGCTTGAGCGAATCCACCGCCTCGACCATCGAGATGTAAGGGGCGATGTACTTCACCTTGTTGGTCTGTAGGTGCCCGATGAAGTGCCACTCAATGTCCTTGGGCAGCAACTCCACCTTCTGACGCAGCTCCTGCTCGTGACTCTCGCCGAAGATGCGCTGTCCCTCGGCGTAGGCCGCCTCTATATATTCGTTGGGATGGTACTTGCTGACAGCTACCAGACGTACCCCCTCGGGCAAGTCGGACAGCACGTTCCTCAAGTTCTCTCTTACGCTATACATGAAAGATGAAATTAAGCCTTCTTCTCGTAAACGTCGAGGAACTTGGTCTCGCTGATGTTGGAGATGACGTAGTCACTCATCGTGCCAGCCATAGCCTCTTCAATGTTCTTCACGGCACCGTTGAGGGTAGAGGCCTGCACCAGGTAGGTGACGCTGGTGCGCTTCTCCTTCTCGGTCTTCTCGTCGAAGGTGATGAACTGCAGTCTTGCCTTGTACCAGCGGTCGTCGTTGCCGTTCTCGCTGAAAAAGATCTCATGATAGGTAGAGGGGGTGATATTCCTCACCTCAAACTCACCGCTGATGTAAGATGACATCTCCTCAGTAATCTTCTCTTCGGCATCGCCGAAGCTGAAGGCCTCAACGACGTAATACTCATTGACTTTCTTCGTCATACCGTCCTCCTGCATCTTGTCGTAGCGGATAACGGTTTCAAACCAGTTTGCTGTTTTGCTTTTCATTTTTTATATTTACCTTTTTACTTTTTTTACCTTACTTACCTTTATTTCTGCACTCCATAGTACTGGAGCTTCTTTTTCTTCTGCTCAGTCAGCGACTCCACAATTTCCGTGGCAATGAGCTGACTGCGGGTAGTGCTCAGACCTGCCTCGTTGCCGATGTCGTTCTGCAGCTTCAGCAGTTCATCGTTGATACTCGACATCTCCGACAGGAAGACCTTCTCACTGGAGTTCATGTGTTCGTTGTCATAAATCTTTGACAGCACGCGGTCGGCTTCTGCCGTGAAACGCTTACGGAAAATCTGCTCTGCCTTTGCGTTGTACTCCTCCAGCGAACGGCGTTCCTCAGGAGTCATGACAAGCGTATCACCACTCACGACACCCAGTTCGGCAGGGTCAAAGCCTTCTTCCAGCAAATCGTCGTTAGGCTGCTTGGGGGCGGGCTTCACAAACTCCACCTCACTGGTCTCAGGCATTAGGTCGAAGTAGAGACCCACAATGAGTAGCGCCGCCACTACAGCGCCCAAGAGCATGAGTGCCGACTTATAGAATTCGCGCTTGTGCTTCAATGCCTTGCGCATGTCTTCCACGGTCTGGCAACGACCTTCGGGCTCCTCCGTCAACGCCTTCTTAATTACCTTGCGGTACTCGTAGGGCACCTCAGCCATCTTGAAGAGCCATTCCATCAGGCGTCCCAGCGAATAGATGTCGCAGCGGTTGTCGATGGTGCCGTCGCCGCGAATCTCTGGGGCAACGTAATCCTCCATTCCCTGATAGAGCTGCATCTTGTCTTTCATGCCCAAATAGAACGAGCCGTGATTCAACAGCATGGGAGCATGGTCTCCTTTGCGCACGAGGATGTTCTGAGGAGCATAGCAGACGTGCCAGATGTTCTGTTCGTGGAGATAGGCCGTTAGGTCCATCAGCTGGCCAATCAGTGCATCGATGAATGCACGGTCAGCCACCAGTGCTGGCTGTTCGTTGAGCAACTGGTCGAGTGTGGTATAGTTTCCGGGCTCCAGGTTCAGGGCGACAAACTCTCCCCTACCCGAGACCTCTTCCTCGAAGTGCATCTGGTTCTTGTGTTTCAGCTCACGGTTTTTGGCACTTTCGTTTTTCAGGCCTTCCACAAACTTGATGCTGTCGTTGAGCGTGGGGGTGATGTCCAGCACGTTCTGGTATTTCTCGCCTACCAGCTTCTTGCTGAAATGACCGAGCAGCATCTTTGCTCCCTTGGTCTTGGAGGCCGATTTCGATTCCAATAGTTCTTCGTAGTTCATCGGTATTATTTACTATTTGACTATTTAAAATATGATTTCTTGTCACTTGTTGACAGTCACGTTGATTTTAGCCCCCTTGCTCTCGTTCTGCAGACGGTTGAGGGCAGTCACCACATAGACGTAGCGCTGGTTCCCGTCGCCCAAAGGCAGGCGGTAGAAAGGCTCGTTGGTCATTGCCACGATGTGCGAGACATCATTGGTATTCACCTTCTCGTCGGGACGGAAACGATAGACAATATACTTTATGGCTTCACGCTTCCAGCCGGAGCCACGAGGAGGAGTCCAACAAAGCACCAACTCGTCGTCGGACATCCAGACAGCCTCCAGCTTACGCGGCTTGCGGGGCGAGGTCTTGCTGATGAACGGCATGGAGGGCTGCAAGGCAGGCAAACGCCAGTAGCGCTGCTGCAGCTGTGTGGCATAGCCGCCCACGTTGTCAACGGCAGCCTTGGCATACCACAATACCGTACCCTCCACGTTCGGACAATCCACATAGAGGCGCATCTTCTGCTCCTGCTGGCCGAACTTGACAGTACGCTCTATGTCCTCGCCGATGATGAGCGGACGGTTCTTCGCATGCTGGTTCCACCAATGTATCAACTCATTATAGTCGGCAGCACGGTTGCCAATCTCCCAGTATATCTGCGGCACGTTGTAATCAACCCAGCCCTTGTCAACCCAGAGCAGGATGTCGGCATAGAGGTCGTCGTAGTTCTGCAGGCCGTTGGTTTCCGAACCGTTGGAATCGTTCTTCTTGTTACGATAGATACCGAAGGGTGACACGCCCACCTTCACCCACGGCTTGATGTCGTGTACGGTCTTGTAAATCTGCTTCACAAACAGGTTCACCTGCTCACGGCGCCAGTCGCCACGGTCGGTTATACCCTTGGAGTGGGCAGCAAAGGTGGCATCGTCGGGAATGGCAAGACCAGCAACCGGATAGGGATAGAAATAGTCATCATAGTGAATTCCATCCACATCGTAGCGCTTCACGATGTCAGCCACCACCGAGCAAATGTAGTCGCGGTTCTCCTGCATTCCCGGGTCAAGCAGCAACTGTCCGTCGTAGGAGAAAACCCGTTCAGGATGCGTCTGAGTAATGTGCGTCGTACTGACCACATTCGTGGTCTTCGTCTTCGCACGATAGGGATTAATCCACGCATGCAGCTCCATGCCCCTGACATGACATTGCTCCACCATCCATTGCAAGGGGTCCCAGTAGGGATTAGGCGCCTTGCCTTGCTGACCGGTCAGGAAGCGGCTCCAGGGTTCTATATTGCTAGGATAGAGCGCATCGCACTCCGGACGAACCTGGAAGATGATGACGTTTGTACCCATGCGCTGCAACGCGTCCAGCTGCTGTATCAGCGTTGCCTGCATCTGCTGTGTTGACTGACCTATCCACTGTCCGTTGACCGCCTGAATCCAAGCCCCACGGAACTCTCGCTTCACCTGCGCAGCTACGCTGCTAAATGATAAATGAGAAATGATTAATGATAAACCTATCACCATCATCATCCATTTACCGTTTTTAATTCCTATTGTCATATTCTTTATCATTTCTCATTTATCATTTCTCATTTAGGCCGCAGGCCGCAAATACTTCCTTCGTCCAGTCGCTGCCATTCTCTGGGCAGAGGGTGAACATTCCCATCTGACTGGCAGCTGCCACATTGCGGGGTCCGTCATCCACAAAGAGCGTTTCCTCGGGCAGGATCTGCTCGCCCATCAGCATCTTACTGAAGATAAGCGGGTCGGGCTTCATCACCTTCTGCTGGAAGCTCAGGTAACAAGCATCCACATAGTATTCCAGCGAATGACCTTTTCCGTCAAAGCGGGGGCTATGGGTCAGTGCCGTCATAAACGGATTGGTGTTCGAGAGCAGGATGACGCGGATGCCCTCCTTGCGCAGACACAGCAGACAGTCGAGGTTACGCTGCGGTATGTCCTTACAATAGCCCTGCCAGGCATAGCAGCACTCATCGTAAGTCACCTCGCGACCCACGAGTTTGCTCAATTCGCTGCGGAAGGTCTCGGCATCAATCCTTCCGGCTTCCAAATCACCGAAGATACCACTCTGAGTATAGGCATCGAGTCGCTGGCGGGCATCCTTCAGTCCCAAAGCCTCAAAGCGCTCAATGGCCTGTTCCTGCGACAGCGTAATTACCACGCCGCCTAAGTCAAATACAATATTCTTAATCATTCTTCAAAAAGATTCAGTTTGTTCTTACGGGCCTCTTCCAGCGACAACAGCTGTTGTTGCTGCTGCTCATAGCCCGCACGTAGCTGTTCGTATTTCTCGTCCAGCTCGTGCTCCACCTGCTGTTCGTCAGCCATCAGGCGCTGAGCCACCAAAGCATTCTGTGAAGCATCTTTCAGCCATACCACAGGACCGCCATATACAGGAGCAATCTTCAGTGCCACGTGTAGCTCGCTGGTGGTCGCACCTCCTATCATGATGGGGATGTGCAGTCCCGCACGTTCCAGTTCGCGGGCCACGTTGACCATCTCTTCCAGCGAAGGTGTGATAAGTCCCGACAGGCCTATCATATCCACCTTTTCCTCCTTGGCCTTACGCACGATATCCTCAGCGGGCACCATCACACCCATGTCAATGACCTCGTAGTTGTTGCAGGCCATCACGACAGCCACAATGTTCTTCCCGATGTCGTGCACGTCACCTTTCACCGTAGCCAATAGCACCTTGCCCGCCTTGGCCGAACCTTCCACCTGACCTGCCTCAATATAAGGCTGCAGAATACTGACGGCCTGCTTCATGGTGCGGGCAGTCTTCACCACCTGCGGCAGGAACATCTTGCCCTGCCCGAAGAGTTCACCCACCTTGTTCATACCGGCCATCAGCGGCCCTTCAATGATATCGACAGCACGCGGATATTTCTCAAGTGCTTCCTTCAGGTCTTCTTCCAAATTGTCACCGATGCCACGGACAAGCGCCTCCGAAAGGCGTTCTTCGAGGGGAGCCCCACCAGATCTCCCCGAAAGGGGAGGCTCTCCTACGGACCCCGCAGGTAAGTCCCTCCTCTCGAAGGGATTTAGGGAGGCTGAGTCCTCTATCAGCCTCTCCGGTTTTCCCCTCAGAATAGCGTCCTCAATTGCTTCGAGCTGTTCTTGGGGAATATCATTATAGGTTACCTTCGTAGCGGGGTTGACGATGCCGAAGTCCATACCTGCCTGAATGGCGTGGTACAGGAAGACAGCATGCATCGCCTCGCGGAGGTAGTTATTGCCTCTGAACGAGAACGACAGGTTGCTGACGCCGCCGCTGACATGTGATCCGGGCAGGTTTTGTCTGATCCACGCCGTAGCACGGATAAAGTCGGCAGCATACATATTGTGTTCCTCCATGCCAGTGGCAATGGCGAGTATGTTGGGGTCGAAAATAATGTCCAGCGGATTCATGCCCACCTCTTCGGTCAACAGCCGGTAGGCACGTTGGGCTATCTCAATGCGACGTTCGTAAGTAGTGGCCTGTCCCTGTTCATCGAAACACATCACCACAACGGCAGCACCATAGCGCATGACGTCACGGGCATGACTCAAGAATACCTCCTCACCCTCCTTCAGCGAGATGCTGTTCACGATGCTTTTGCCCTGCACACACTGCAGACCTGCAACGATGACGTCCCACTTCGACGAGTCAATCATCACGGGCACACGGGCAATGTCAGGCTCAGCTGCAATGAGATTGAGGAATGTCGTCATCTCTGCCTTGGCATCTAACAGTCCGTCATCCATGTTGATGTCGATAACCAGTGCTCCGTCCTCCACCTGCTTACGGGCAATGGAGATAGCTTCGTCATACTGACGTTCCTTGATGAGTCGGAGGAATTTACGTGAGCCAGCCACGTTACAACGCTCACCCACATTGATGAAGGGAAGCCTTTTCCCCCGCCCTTGGGGAGGGGTTAGGGGTAGGCTTAGCAGTTCCAATCCGCTAAGCCATAATGCCTCTGGCTTAGGTGCCGGCACATGCGGTTGTTTTCCCTCCACCAACGGCACATAACGCCGGATAAACTCTTCCGTGGTACCACAGCAGCCACCCACGACATTGACCAGCCCCTCGTCAATCAGCTCCCCAATCTTGGGTGCCATCGAGTCGGGTGTCTCGTCGTAGAGCCCCATCGAGTTGGGCAGTCCGGCATTCGGATAGGCACTGATATAATAAGGTGCACGACTGGCCAACTCTCGCAGGTAGGGCTTCATCTGGTCAGCACCGAACGAGCAGTTCAGGCCGACAGAGAAAATGGGATAGGTACTGACAGAGGCAAGAAACGCATCCAACGTCTGGCCTGAGAGCGTGCGGCCTGCCGCATCGCTGATGGTAACGCTGAGCATGATGGGCAGTTCCACCTTCCGCTGCTGCATGACAGCAAGGGCGGCATCGATGGCTGCTTTGGCATTCAGCGTGTCGAAGATGGTCTCAATGAGCAGCGCATCCACCCCACCCTCTATGAGTGCATCCATCTGTTCCACGTAAGCTTCGTAAAGCTGACTGTAGGTCACGTCACGACGGGCAGGGTCGCTTACGTCAGGCGACATGGAACAGGTTTTATTGGTCGGACCTACCGAACCAGCAACGAAACGCGGTTTGTCCTCGGTGGAGAGGTCGTCGGCACAGCGGCGGGCTAAGCGTGCTCCCTCCAATGCCATACGGCGAGCCTCATGTTCCAGTTCATAGTCCGCCTGACTGATGCGCTGGCTACTAAACGTGTTGGTGCTGATGATGTCAGCCCCCGCTTCCAGGTATTTGCAATGGATGTCCTCAATAATCTCTGGGTGCGACAGGTTGAACACATCATTGTTTCCACGCAGTCCGTACTGCTGGATCATGGTTCCCATCGCACCGTCAAGCACGAGAATCCGCTCCTTGATAACGTCCTCAATCCTCTTTATCATTTCTCATTTATCATTTCTCATTTAGGCTGTAGGCCGCTTAAATCTTCATTGCACGGTCCATCTCACGGCGATCTTCCTTCTCCTTCAATGTCTGACGCTTGTCATACTGTTTCTTACCCTTGCATAGTGCAATGTCCATCTTAGCACGTCCATTCTCGTCAATAAACACCAGTGTGGGCACGATGGTGTAACCTGTCTGCTTTGTGGCAGCCGCCAACTTCATAATCTCGCGGCGTGTCAGCAGCAGCTTGCGGTCACGCTTCGTCGAATGGTTATTATAGGAACCATAGAAATAGGTGGAGATATTCATGCCCTTCACCCACATCTCGCCGTTGATGATGGTGCAATAGGTATCCACCAGCGAAGCCTTGCCCAGACGGATGCTCTTAATCTCCGTACCCGTCAGCACAATGCCTGCCGTATATTCCTCAATGAAGAAATACTCAAACGAAGCTTTCTTGTTTTTTATCTGAATAGGGCTCTTCTTACGAAGCAGTTGTTGTTCCTTGTTCATTTAATCTTTCATCTTTAATCTTTCATCTATCTGTGCCTCCCACTCCTCCTCATGTTCCACGAAGGCATCGTCGAGGTCGTCAAACTCCGGATAACGTTCAAACAGCGCCATGAATTCCTCGTCGCTGCAGTCACGCTCTATCTCCGCACCGTACTTCACATACAGCGTATGGGCAGCATACACCAGCTTCGACAAGTCATGCAGGCCCCATAACTTAAAGGCCTTGGCCACTGGGTTCTTGAACATAAACGGGCCATAACCGTTATGGATAAGCTGGACGAATCCGCCGTCCATCACCTCCGTATGCAGCATGTCCCATGCCAGCAGCGTCAACTCGTCGCTGGTCAACTGGGCCATGTTGTCTGCAGTCAGTTCACCGCCTATCGACTCCCACAGCCCCTTGATTTTATCGTGTAATCCGTTCAACGCCTTTTCCATATATTAATCTTTAATCTTTGACCTTCGGTCGAGCCTGCTTTCGCTCGGCATAACTGATGCTAACTTCGTTTTGCGCTCGCTTAATCGCAGCCTTAATCTTTAATGACCCATTATTCCGCGCCATGATTCAACTTATTGTTTTCCAGCTCAAAGAACGTGCCATCGCTGCCGATGCTGAACACCGAGACACCCACCAGATCACGACTATCATCCACATACGACTGGAACACCACCTGTATGTAAATCTCGTAACGACTCGTCACACTGAACTCTACACGTGTCGTTCCCAGGTCATCCTCGTCAACCCATTCATCGTCGTTCGCAGGTTGTCCGCCAGAAGACCGTTCTTCGTTCTCTGAGCTCTCAAACAATGTCAGCTGGTCAATGGGAGCCCACGATTCGGCATCAAGCGTCACAAGATAGACGGCTGGACCGTCCTGAGCTTTCTCGCCACCCACCAGGAAGACGTGGAAGCCATCCTTGTCTGGCAGACGAACCGCCTTGGTCTTGGTCAGTCCGTTCACACCCAACAAAGAGGGAACCATCGTAGGTGCCACTTCCGCAAAGCCCGGCAGCGTGCGTTCAAAGCCCTCCTCGTAGGTTACGGGCAACGGCCGCAGGGGCAGTTCTCTCAGCATCTTCTCCTCAGGACTCCTGGGCGCATCTAGCGCCTCCGCCCTTTGCTCAAGCGCCAGTTTTTCCAAGCTATCCTGCCTAAGCAGTTCAGCCTGTGTGGGCAGCGGTCTCCGATTATTGGAACAACTGCAAAGCGCTCCGACGGCGAGCAGCAACATCAGAATCCTTTTCATATTGGGTGCAAAGATACCTAATAATGATGATTCTGCAAAATTATTTCAGCTTTTTCATGCAAAATTGTATAATTCTTTGTATCTTTGCACTCACAATGAGCCAACTGAAAGTGAACATATACTCTCAGGGCGACACCTTGCCTGAGATGACCTGCCGGGATTTCTTCCACAGTACCGGTCTGTTTCATCATTGTGAGGTGACTCCCCGGCTACGGCCTTACATGGTGGTTGTAGAGGATACGGAGGATGGCAACCATCGCGTAGTGGCTCATTTGCTGGCCATGATTCGTTACCGTTCGTCGTGGTTTCCGCCCTACCTGTATATGCACTGCCGCGTGTATGGCGAAGGGGAATATGCTGTTGTAGAATCAAAGGACGAGCTGTTTGCCATGATGCTGGAAGCCCTAACGCAGAAACTGCAGCGTTGGGTGCTGTATATTGAGGTGAGCAATCTGAGCAGCAAGATGTTCGGGTACAAACGGTTCAGGCAGCTGAAGTACTTCCCCGTTCACTGGATGAAGATACACAACTCGCTGCACAGCCGCGCCCCAGAAGAGCGGCTGACGGAAAAAATCCGTCAGCAGATAGCTCGCAGTAAGGAGTTGGGCGTCAAGGGGAAAGAAGTGGAGAGTGAAGAAGAACTGCGGCAGTTTGTACGACTGCTGAAACACCACCACTGGTTGAAACCCAAGCGTTACATCCCTGACGAGCGGCTGTTCCGTGAACTGAAGGATGACCCTGATGCTCGCCTCTTCCTCACGAAATACAAGAACAAGGTAATCGGCTGCTGCGCCTGTACCTATTCGGGTACGGATGCCTACCTGTGGTACTCGGCATTCCGCCGCAAGAGCTACCTGAGGTTGCACCCAGACGTCACGACCGTTTGGCATGCCCTGTATCACGCCTACGAGCACCACTACGACCACATGCGCTTTATGGACGTGGGACTGCCGTTTAAGCGCAACTCCTTCAGGGAGTTTATCCTGAGCTTCGGCGGAAAACCAGTAAGTACTTACCGATGGTTCCGCTGCAACATCGGGTGGATCAACCGCCTGCTGGAATGGATTTATAAAGATTAAAAAGATTATAAGTTGCTGAGATGAAACTTTCAGAACTCAAGACTGGAGAACATGCTGTCATCGCCAAAGTACATGGACATGGCGGTTTCCGTAAACGCCTGGTGGAGATGGGCTTCGTTCAGGGGAAGGAGATTGAGGTGCTGCTCAACGCTCCCCTGCAAGACCCCGTAAAATACAAGATAATGGGCTACGAGGTGTCCCTGCGCCGACAGGAGGCCGACATGATTGAAGTGATGCAGTCCCAACCCCAGACACAGACGCAGCCCCAGACGCCTGTTATCAACGTGGCGCTGGTGGGCAACCCCAACTGCGGTAAGACATCGCTCTTCAACTTTGCCAGCGGCGCCCACGGACACGTTGGCAACTACTCGGGTGTCACCGTCGATGCGTCAGAGGCTCACGCCTCCTACTACGGCTACAACTTCCGGCTGACCGACCTGCCGGGTACCTACTCGCTGTCGTGCTATTCGCCCGAGGAACTGTACGTGCGCCGTCACCTGACCCACCAGATGCCCGACGTGGTCATCAACGTGATTGACTCCTCAAACCTGGAGCGAAACCTGTACCTGACCACCCAGCTCATCGACATGGACCTGCGCATGGTGTGCGCCCTCAACATGTACGACGAGTTTGAGCGCCGCGGTGATACAGTGAACCTTGATACGCTCAGCACGCTGTTCGGCACACCAATGATTCCCACGTCGTTCAAGCGTGGCACAGGCATCAACGAGTTGTTCAAAACCGTTATCCAGGTGTATGAGGACTCCCACCGACATGCACGTCACATCCACATCAACTACGGTCACGAGATTGAGCACGGCATCAAGCACATTCAGCAGCACCTGCGCGAGGACGACACGCTGAACCACGCCTGCTACTCTACCCGATACCTGGCTGTGAAGCTGCTGGAGCGCGACAAGGACATTGAGCAGTTTGTGCGCAAGATGTCCAATTCTGACGAAGTGCTCGAGGCCCGCGACATGGCAGATGCCCGTGTAATGGAAGAGAAGAAGACCGACTCGGAAACGGCCATCATGGATGCCAAGTACGGCTTCATACACGGTGCGCTGCGAGAGGCGGCTTATACGCTGGGCACGAAGCAGGACACGTACCGCATGACGCACTTTATCGACGACGTGTTGTCGAACAAATACTTCGGGTTCCCCATCTTCTTCCTCATCCTCTTCATCATGTTCCATACGACCTTCACCCTGGGTCAGTACCCCATGGATTGGATTGATGCCGGCGTAGAGTGGCTCGGTGAATGGGTGGGTTCGGCGCTGGCTGAAGGACCTTTCCGCTCCATGCTGGTCGATGGCATCATCGGTGGTGTGGGCGCCGTCATCGTTTTCCTGCCGCAGATTCTCATCCTCTACTTCTTCATCTCGCTGATGGAGGACTCCGGCTACATGGCACGCGCTGCCTTCATCATGGACAAGCTGATGCACAAGATGGGGCTGCACGGAAAGTCGTTCATCCCCCTCATCATGGGCTTCGGCTGCAACGTGCCTGCCATCATGGGTACACGCACCATTGAGAGCCGACGCTCACGACTGATTACCATGCTGATAGTTCCCTTTATGTCGTGCTCGGCGCGACTGCCCATCTACATTATGATTACGGGAACGTTTTTCGCCGTTGAATACCAGTCGTGGGTCATGATCTCGCTCTACGTCATCGGCATCATCACGGCGGTTATCGTCAGCAAGATATTCTCCACCTTCATCATCAAGGGTGAAGACACCCCGTTTGTGATGGAGCTGCCGCCCTACCGCTGGCCGACTGGCAAGGCCATTGCCCGTCACACGTGGGATAAGGGTAAGGAATACCTGAAGAAGATGGGTGGAATCATTCTCGTGGCAAGCATCATTGTCTGGGCACTGGGATATTTCGGACCGTCAGGAACCGCCCCGTCGATGGAAGACAGCTTCATCGGATTGATGGGACGAAGCGTAGAACCGCTCTTCCAACTGCAGGGTTTCAACTGGAAGCTCGACGTCAGCCTCATCGCCGGTGTGGGTGCCAAGGAGATTGTAGCCTCGACCATCGGTGTACTGGGAGGACTCGAAGAAATCACGCCGCTGGCAGCCTACTGCTACCTGCTCTTCGTGCTGCTCTACTTCCCCTGCATAGCTACCATTGCCGCCATCAAGAACGAGACGGGTTCTTGGAAGTGGGCACTGTTTGCCGCCTGCTATACCACGCTGTTAGCCTGGCTGGTCAGTGCTGTCGTCTATCAAGTGGGGAACTGCTTCGTCAGTTAGCATAGCTAGAAACTCATCTTCATGGACAATGCGGATGCCCATGCGCTCTGCCTTTTCCAGCTTTGCAGGCCCCATGTTGTCGCCTGCCAGAATGAAGGAGGTCTTCTTGCTGATGCTGCCCACGTTTTTGCCACCATGTTGTTCGATGAGCACTTTGTATTCATCACGGCTGTGGTGCTGGAAAACACCGCTAATGACGATGGACATGCCTGCCAAACGGTCGCTTTGGGCACTCAGCTGCTCCTCGCTGAGCGACATCTGCAGACCGTAGCCTTTCAGGCGTTCCAGCAGTTGATGGTTGTCCTCATTACGGAACCAGCTGATAATGCTATTGGCCATCACCTCCCCGATACCGTCTACATCGGTCAGTTGTTCAAGGGTGGCTGACTCCAATGCCTCCATCGTCTTGAAGCGACGGGCAAGGAGCTTGGCCGAGGTCTCACCGACAAAACGAATGCCCAGCGCATAGACCACCCGCTCAAAGGGAATGGCCTTTGAGGCAGCTATTCCGTTGACAATGCGCTGCGCTGATTTAGTACGCGAACCGTCGCCGTTAATCTGTTGTACTTCAATATCATAAAGGTCGGCCACATTCTTGATTAATCCCCTACGGAAATACTCATCAACGGTCTCAGGACCTAAGGAATCAATGTTCATGGCCTTACGCGAGATGAAGTGCTCTATCCTACCCTTGAGCTGCGGCGGACACTGGGTGTCGTTGGGACAATACCAGGCCGACTCCCCTTCGTAACGCACCAGCTGGGCACCACACTCAGGGCAGCGTCGGATAAACTGTACGGGCTGTGCTATGATGGGGCGCGAGTCAATATCAACGCCCACAATTTTGGGAATAATCTCACCGCCCTTTTCCACATAGACATAGTCTCCCAGATGCAGGTCGAAGGAACGGATAAAGTCCTCGTTGTTCAGCGTGGCACGCTTGACTGTCGTACCTGCCAGCTGCACCGGTTCCATATTGGCAACAGGTGTCACAGCACCCGTCCTACCTACTTGATAGGTCACGCTGAGCAGCCGCGTGCAGGCCCGTTCGGCCTTGAATTTATAGGCAATGGCCCATCGGGGACTTTTTGCCGTAAAGCCCAAGGAGCGCTGTTGGCGCAATGAGTTGACCTTCAGCACGATGCCGTCAGTGGCAACAGGCAGGTTCTTGCGTTCCGAGTCCCAATACCTGATATAGTCATAAATACCCTGTAGCGAGTTCACCTTACGCATTCCCTGGGAAATCTTAAAGCCCCAAGAGGCAGCTGCCTGCAGGTTTTCAAAGTGTCCTTCGGCAGGCAGTTCGTCACCCAGCAGATAATACAGGTAGGCATCCAACTGACGACTGGCTACAAGGGCGGACGACTGGCTCTTCAGCGTTCCGCTGGCCGCATTACGAGGGTTGGCAAAGAGGGGTTCCTCAGCAGCTTCCCGTTCGGCATTGAGACGTTCAAAGACGCTCCAAGGCATGAGTATTTCGCCTCGGATTTCGAACTCGTCGGGAAAACCGCCAGCCCCATTCAGGATTAGCGGGATGGAACGAATGGTTTTGACGTTAGCTGTCACGTCGTCGCCGCGTACGCCGTCACCACGCGTAACTGCCTGTATCAGACGACCATTCTCGTATGAAAGCGAGATGGACAGACCATCGTATTTCAGCTCACAGCACACCTCAAAAGGCTCACCGTTCAGTCCCCGCTCCACACTCTCGTACCACGCCGCCACGTCCTGTTCATTGTAAGTATTGGCCAGCGAAAGCATGGGATAACGGTGCTCCACCTGACGGAACTCCTGACTGAGGTCGCTGCCCACACGTTGGGTTGGTGAATTGGCATCGTAGAGTTCTGGATGCCGTTCCTCCAGGTCCTGTAGCTCGTGCATGAGGTAGTCGAATTCCTGGTCGCTGATGACGGGCTGGTTCAGCACATAGTAACGGTGATTATGCTCGTGAAGTTCACGGCGAAGCTGTAAGATGCGGTCTTTTTCATCCATGATATTTGACATTTTAGTGGCCACAAAGATAGAAAATATAATCGAAATAACCAAATTTGAGATAAAAAACACTCTAAAACCGAATTTTTCGTGAATTTTTTTTGTCTATTTTAATAATTATTACTACATTTGTCACTCAAATAACAAAAAACCAACATTGTCATGACAAACAAAGACTGGCTCTTTCTGAACTCACGTGACGATTTGCTGCGTATTGACATGCAGGAAATAGCCTACTTCGAGGCCGACGGAAACTATACCAACATCGTGCTGACTAACAAGCTGAAGTGTACCGTCGGCATGAGTCTGGGAAAGATGGAAGACCTGCTGGCAGAAAGGCTGAAGGGTAAAGTGATGTACTTCGCCCGCATCGGCAAGCGGTATATTATAAATTTGAACATGATTTTCCAGATCAACGTGCTGAAGCACCGGCTTGTACTGTCGGACTTTAAGCAGTGTTCCTACTCGCTTGACGTGTCGAAGGATGCCCTGAAGAAGCTTAAGGAACTGATGATTCAAATGAAGATTTAATAACAGAACTATAATTATGGAAATTATTATTGGACGAAACGCACAAAACGGACAGTTAAACCTTTTATCGGGTAACAAGACGGGTGTCTATGGAGCCGCCAACAGCGTGCCCCGTAGCGTCAGCCGCCGGCACTGCCGCATTGAAGTTCTTCCCAACGGTACTTATTCGGTGGAAAACCTCAAAATGGAAAACGATACGTACGTGAACGGCATTGCAGTGTTCAAGAAAACCGTCACCACCAGCGACGTCATTGAACTGGGCGGCGAGCACTACAAGCTGGATTGGGATGCCGTACAGAAATTCGTGCAGTCCCTGGTACCGCCCCCCCCGAAGACCTGTGACATACGACCGCTGAAACGCATCTGGATGCGATACGAGGAAGAAACCAACGCCATTCAGTCAAATATGGCGAAAAAGAACGCCATACGCAGTGTTGCCGGTGCCTTAGGTACGCTGGGAATGATCAGTTTTTTCATTTTACCAGAGGACTTAGGTTTTTTCCGCGTATTCTTTATGGTTATCGGTTTCATTATTACGTTAGCTATGGTCGTCATTGCATTGAACGACTCCAAGAAAGCACCTATCAAGAAGAAGATGCTACAGCAGAAACTGCGCGACAACTACGTCTGTCCGAACTGTAAGAAGTTCTTCAACATGGACTACGACCTGCTGACCCGGCAGTACGACAACTGCCCTTACTGCAAGGCAAAATTCATCAAGTGACGGCATGTCACGCAAAGCAGACATTTCGTCACTAAATCTAATACTTTCATGGAGAATGGACGGGAATGTTTGGAAACTACTGACAAACGATGTAACTTTGCACCATCAAACAACAATTCAAAACCTAAAAACAATAGCTTTATGGAAACAAAAAACAACAATTTGAACATGAAACCCGCCCCCAAGAAGGACGACAGTAATGGCTTAGTAGGCGGCGCACTGGGTGCAGCCATCGGAACCGCCTTAGGTGCAACATTCGGTGTAGGAGGTGCATACGCCTACAACCGTCTTAGCGACAACAATGACGACATTGCAGAAGTGAACATTCCACTGGACCAGCCGGCTGACAATGATGTTCAAGTTGCTGAACATCCTCACCACCATCACGATGTTCACCACGTACACCACACCAGCGACGTGTATGTCGTGACTCCTCCCACCCCCAATCCCAATCCCAGTCCGAATCCCAACCCTGGTCCCAATCCCGGACCCAATCCTGGTCCTGACCCCGAGATCAGAGTGCTCTCCTATGAGCGTGTCACCATGGACGACGGAAGCCAGGTTGACGTAGCTACCATTGAATACAACGGCCAACAGGCACAGATTGTTGACGTTGACCTTGACGGATGGGCAGACGGAATGATTGCCGATACGAACAGCGACGGTAGCATTTCTGAAGACGAGATTACTTCTTTCCAGGGAACCGACGTACAGATCAGCATGAACGACCTGGCTATGGCAGCCGGTAACGAAAACGGCGGTGGCGACCCGGGTAACGGCGGTGACGGCGGTGGTGAAGTTGTCGTCATAAGCGATGACGGCGGTGACGGTGACGGCTGGGGTGACGGCAGCGGCGACGGTGACGACGGCGGAGACGGCTGGGACGACGGCGGCGGCGATGACGGAGGCATGCTCGTCAGCAACGAAGGCGACGACGGCGGAGACGGCTGGGACGACGGCGGCGATGACGGAGGCATGCTCGTCAGCAACGAAGGCGACGACGGCTTTACTACTGACACCGTCTATCCAGAGGATCCCCCCGTTGACGACGACGGTCTGCTGGCTGTGAACGACACCGGTGATACGGGAGCCATGCCTGACTACGTCAACAATGCCGACGTTAGCGACATGGGCGGAAGCGATGACATGCTGTTAGTATAAACGCTATAATATAATAAGGTATCAAAACAAAATCAACGAATCATTCATTTAATAAAAGAATACAACTATGGCAAATAATGAAGAAACCATCGTATTGGGACCCGGTAACAACAACAACCAGAACAAGAACGTTCCCCCGCGTCCAAGTGTAGCACCTCAGCCCAAGGCTCAGGCACGTCCACAACAGCCCGTGCGCCCTGCTTATCAGCCGCAGAATGACGACCAGACATGGAAGCGCGTCGCAATAGGCGGTGTGGCAGGCATCATGTTCGGTACCGTCAGCGCTGTAGGCGCTACGGCAGCTTACCACCACTTTGCTAACAATGACGACGAAGTAGAGACCGTCATTGATAATACGCCCATGCCCGAGGAAGACGGACACTACACCATGGAGAATGGCCTTCAGGTGGCTGAGGTCAGCGACGATATGTCGTTCAGCGAGGCTTTCGCTGCTGCCCGCGCAGAGGTTGGACCTGGCGGCGTATTCGTTTGGCACGGCGGTGTCTATGGCACCTATTATGAGACCGAGTGGAACGCCATGAGCCCCGGTGAGCGTGCTGAGTTTGCTCACCTCTCTCAGCCCGCCATTGAGCAGGAAGCTCCCGTCCACCACCATCACGACCATGTCGATGTGGTACACCACCACGACGTGAACATCCACAATGTCAACCTGGACGACGACGTGTCGATTGTCGGCGTTGAGGAAGTGACGCTGGCTGACGGTTCTAACGCCACCTTGGCTCAGGCCAATGTCGATGGACATGATGTCTATATGGTCGATGTTGACCAGGACGGCGTGTTCGACGTTGCTGCTATGGATGCCAACAACAACGGTCAGGTAGATGACAATGAGATAATGGACATCTCCGCTCAGGGCATCAGGACGGGTGCCACTCCCACTACCGTTTCTAACGAAGGCACGGAGCCCGACATTTATCCCGACGACGGCGGCATGGACGGCGGCACGGACGACGGTCTGCTGACGGATGCCGGTCTGCCTGGTGACGACGGCATGATGCCCGACTACACCAACGATGCTGGCGGCGACCTCTTGGTATAATATTGAATGTTGACACTTATGCACAGTAAAACCATTTGTATAACCCTTTTGATGCTGGTACTGGGTCTGAGCCCGGTATCAGCTCAAAAGCATATTTATATTGTATCGGCAGGTATTGCCGACTACCCGGGTAATGACATGGACCTGAGCCTTTGTGCCAACGACGCGAAAACCATTCAGTGGGTGTTTGCCAAGAACAAGAAGGCTTCTACCATCCTGCTGACCAATTCGCAGGCAACGAAGAGTGCCATTCTCGCCGCACTGAAGAAGCAGTTTGCCAAGGCCGGCAAGAACGACGCCATCCTGTTTTTCTTCAGCGGACACGGAAGTCCCGGCAACCTCATCACCTACGACGGCCCCATGGGCTACCAGAGCGTCAAGAACATCATGGCGAAGAGCAAGGCCAAGTCGAAGATGATCTTTGCCGATGCCTGCTTTTCCGGAAAGATGCGTAGGGAACAGCGTAACCAGCACAACACCAGCGTACCCGAGAGCCTGAGAAATACCGAGGTGATGTTCTTCCTCTCGTCACGCTCCGATGAGACATCCATTGAGCGCCGCGACATGAAGAACGGCTTTTTCACAGCCTACCTGCAGCGAGGTTTGCGCGGTGGTGCCGATACCAACAAGAACCGTATCGTGACGGCTCGTGAACTGTTCAACTACGTGAGCAAGGGTGTCAAGCAGATTTCCAATGACAAGCAACATCCCGTCATGTGGGGCAAGTTTGACAACAACATGCCTGTCATTTCATGGTAAGTTTGCCTGTTTCAGTTAAATATTTACAGTTTAAAGTTTAAAGCTTAAAGTTCAAAGCTCAAAGCTCAAAGTTCAAAGCTCAAAGCAAAAAATATGGAAGTAGTCAGAGTAGAGTGTCCTAATTGCAGGGCCCAGCTTGATGTCAAGAACAAGCTCAACGTGGAACAGAAAGTCATCAAGTGTCCCAACTGCGGATTCCAGATGATGGTGCGTTTCCGCCAGCAGCCACAGTATCAGCAGCCGCAATATCAGCAACCACAGTACCAACAGCCGGCCTATCAGCAGCCACAATACCAGCAGCCACCCTATCAGCAGCCGCAGTACCGCCAGCCCGTCCAGGACGAGGGGAACACCATTTATGGCGGAGGGGTGGTACAGCCTCAGCAGCCTCAGAGGTTCCAGCAGCCTCAGCAGTTCCAGCAGCCACAGCAGTTCCAGCAGCAGCCCTACCAGCAGCAGGCCCCTCAACAGGGTTACCAGCAGCAGGTCAGACAGGCGCAGGCCATTGTCAACAACATGAACAACCGTGAGGCAACGGAAACCATTCCTGCCAGTGCGCTGAGCGGTGGCATCAACCCTGCTGTCAACACAGCTGCGTTCTTGGTATATAATAATGTAAGGTACCCGCTGAACATAGGACGGAACACCATCGGCAGAAAACCTGAAGACCCCAATGCACCGCCAAAGGCCACTGTGCTCATACCTACTAACGGCAACAAAACCATGAGCCGCTTCCACGCCGTCATCGAGAGTGTAAGGATGCAAGACGGAAGCATCCGCTCCATCATCAGCAACGGCGAAAACAAGAACACCACCTTCGTAGCTGGCGTGCTGCTGAACGGTGCTGACAAACTCATTCTCAAGAACGGTGCCGAAATCAAAATGGGTTCCGTACTCCTTCGTTATGAACTACCTGTCTAAACTCAACAAGAAAAATCTACGTTTATGAAATTCAGAATATCACAACCACAAGCTATCCACCAGTTAGGTAGCCGACAGAATCAGGAAGACACGATTTTCCCCGTTCTTAACAACGCCACAAGCGCTGACCGACTCTTTATTCTCTGCGACGGAATGGGCGGACACGAATCGGGCGAAATCGCCAGCGGAACCGTATGTAAGACCATGAGCGACTACATCCTCAGCCACCTGCCACAGGATGGCGTGCTTGAAGACGCGCTGTTTGAGGAAGCCCTCAACGCAGCTTACGCCGCCGTCAACGCTCAGGACTCCACAGGTCAGAAGAAGATGGGAACCACCTTGACGTTCCTCTGCTTCCACAAGGGCGGATGCACCGCTGCCCACATCGGCGACAGCCGCATCTACCACTTGCGTCCCTCGACCAACGAGATTCTCTACCGTTCTCGCGACCACTCGCTGATTTACGACCTCTTCGAGATTGGCGAGCTGACCTACGACGAGATGAAGACCGCCAAGAACAAGAACGTCATCACGCGTGTCATCATGGCCAATCAGGAGCGTCCTTCCAAGGCAGACATTGTCCACATCACCAACATTGAGCCGGGCGACTATTTCTATATGTGCTCCGACGGTATGCTGGAACAAATGGACGATGACGACCTCCTGGAAATCTTCCGCAGCGACAAGACGGATGAGGAGAAACGTAAGATACTGACAGGTGAAACAATTGACAACAGCGACAACCACTCGGCATACATCATTCATATTGAATCAGTGGAGCGTGAGCAGGGCGACAACATGCTTCCCAACGACGAGGACTCCGCCCGTGCCGCTAACAAGGTACTGCTGTACGAGCGTGATCCGCAGGCCCGTGCTTCAGCAGAAATGATGCCTCCCCCACCCCCGCCAGTTCAGCAGCCTACCGACTATGAGCAGCAGCCCATTGACGACCAGCAGGCTGACGACGACATACAAGTAGTGGTCGGTGAGCCCGTTCACCCACAGCCCTCCAACTTCAACCCTCCACCCTCCAACTACAACCCTCCAACGAAGCAGGGTGGCAACAGCATGCTGAAATGGGGCATCATCGGATTCCTGCTGGTGGCTGTCATCGTGGCTGCCGGAGTGCTCATCTACATCCTCATTGGCGGTGGCAACGACAAGCCGACGCCACAGCAGAGCGAGCCGCAGGAGATTACCCTGCCCTCCAAGCCGACGAAGCCCGATTACCGTGACAATGACGACGATGACTATATGTATCC
>JAILHP010000025.1 GCA_024695705.1 Prevotella sp.
AGAACCGTCGATCATGACTGAAGAGAAGCCCATGTCGATGCAGTCCTTGCAGAGCTCGAAGCTGTCACCGTGGTCCAGGTGCAGCACGATTTCGGGATGTGCGCAGCCCAGCTCCTTGGCGTATGCCACAGCACCCTCGGCCATGTAGCGCAGGATGGTAGCGTTGGCATAGTTACGGGCACCCTTAGACACCTGCATGATAACGGGTGACTTGGTCTCAACGGCAGCCATCACGATGGCCTGCATCTGCTCCATGGTGTTGAAGTTGAAAGCGGGGATAGCATAGCCACCGGCTACTGCTCTTTTGAACATCTCGCGAGTATTCACGAGTCCTAAATCCTTGTAGTTTACCATAATAATTTAAAATTTAACTATTTATTATTTACAATTTATTGTATTTTTTTCTTTTGCTCGGCAAAGGTACGAAATTTTAGTGAAAAGTGAAGAGTGAAGAGTGAAGAATTTGCTGCCGCAACTCCATTTTTTATATTATTTCACATCATGGCGCCCCTTTGACCGTCAGATTGCTAACTACGTGTTACAACCCTCGCACCTCGCCCGCCTGCGCAACGAGACATTTGTCAGCCAGCAGCGTTACGTCGTTGAACTTCGTCGCGATGTAGAGGCACTCGGTCTTGGTGAGTTGGTAACAGGGGCGAGGCCGCTTACGTACGAATTTAAATTGCTAAAGTTATGAGTACTGTTAATGCTATAGAACTGCGCGTGGCTCTAATCACAATAAATCCCCTAAAGCAATTTAGGGGATTTATTCTATACAACTTTGCAACATTTCATCTTTCAACATTTCATTAAGCAAAAATTCTTCGGCTTAATGAATGTTAAAGCGAAAGGTTTAGTTATGCGTCTAATCCTTCAGCGAGTAGGTGATGGTGGATACCACGCGGACCTTCTTCTTGTAGGCGATGTCGTCGCTCTCGATGGAGAACTCACCCTGTCCGGCCTCCACAATCTTGTTGATGGTGGAATGGCTGTTCTCTGCAAACTGCTGGGCAGTCTTCTCGGCAGCGGCAATGGCCTCGCTCATCATCTCGGGCTTCAGCTCCTGGAACTTGGTGAACTCGTAGCTGGCGTAGTTGTTGTCGAGCATCACGCCACGCTCCAGAAGGGCATCGGCGGTCTTATCCTTGAGCTCGGCAATGAACTTCGTGTCATTGGACACGACGCTGAGGCTACGCGACACGGAGTAGCGGAAGGCGGGACGGCGCTCGCTCCAGACGTTGGCGTTGTTGTCGGTAATGTCAAACGAGTTGACCTTGACCGTTGCCTTGCCGTCGATGCCGTTCTCCTTCAGGTATTTCTGAATGTCGGCTATCTTGCCGTTGAGGATGTTGAACAGCTCGTTGAGGTTATCGCCCACGTAGCTGACGGAGAGCGTCCATGTCACCTCGTCAGAATCAACCACCTTCTCTGCCAAACCCTTGACAGTAACGCGGCGGTCCTTGTTGGTGAAGTTGTCAATGCCGCTCTTGATGCACAGGCCGAGCAGCAGCATGCCGAATGCCAGTATGGCAGCATAAATCAGTTTTCCGTATTTCTCCATAGTTGTATTGTTTTTAATATACCATTGTTTCCGTACATACCAGGTTGACGGTCTCTGTACCCACCTTCAGGCGGAAGTCACCCTCCTCCAGAATCCAACGGCCATCGGCACCCACAAAGGCGAGCTCACGGGCAGGAAGCTGGAAGGTGACGGTCTGCTGCTCACCGGGCTGCAGACTGATCTTGGTGAAGTCGCGCAGCCGACGGTTGTCGGGCACGATGCTGGCTACGAGGTCGCTGCTGTAGAGCAGTACGGCTTCCTTGCCGGCACGCTGACCGGTGTTCTTCACATCAACGCTGACGGTGAGCACGTCACCTGCCTTGAAGCGGGGCTTGTCAACCCGCAGGTTGGAGTAAGCAAAGGTGGTGTAGCTCAGTCCGTAGCCGAAGGGCCACTGCAGGTTCACCTTGGCATCGTAGTTATAGGCTCCCTCCATGGTGCCCACCTCCTCGCTGACCTTGTAGTCGTAGGTGTTGAGCGAGTTGATCTCCTTGGGATAGGTGTAGGGCAGCTTGGCGGAGAAGTTGGCTTCGCCGCTCAGCAGGTTGGCCAGGGCATCGGCACCGTAGTTACCCGGGATGAGGACATGGACGACGGCACGGGCCAGCGGCTCAATGTCGGCAATGAGACGGGGACGTCCCTCGTTGAGCACCAGGATAATGGGCTTGCCGGTCTTGGCGAGTGCCTTGACCAGGTTGCGCTGGTTCTCGGAGAGCCACAGGTCGGTGAGGTTACCCGGCGTCTCGGTATAGCTGTTCTCACCAATGCAGGCTATGATGACGTCGCAGGCCTCGGCGGCTTTCTGCAGACGGCTGCCTTCGATGAGCTGAGCGTTGTGGGTGGAGAGCTGGGCGTTGTCAAAGGTCTCCTGGAAATAGGCGCCCCGCTCGTTGTAGGTGACGGCCTGCTCCAGGGTGACGTTCTGCTGACCATACTTGTTGCAGAGGGCCTCATAGATGGTGTTGTAACGCTCTGTCAGGTCGCTGGCCATGGAACCCTGCCACGTGTAGCTCCACCCGCCGTGCAGACAGCGCATGGAGTTGGCATTGGGGCCGGTGACGAGAATCTTTGAGCTTTCCAAGGGCAGGAGGTTTCCTTCGTTCTTCAGCAGGACGATGGACTCCTCGGCGGCATGGAGCGACTTCTGTGCAAACTCCTCGCAACCGAACTTCTCATAGCCGGCACCGCCGGTGTTGGGCTGGTCGAAGAGACCGAGACGGTACTTCACACGAAGGATGCGGCGTACGGCATCGTCGATACGCGACTGACTGACCTTCCCCTCCTCGACAAGCTCCTTCAGCAGGATGCAGAACTCCACGCTGTAGGGGTCCATCGACATGTCGATGCCGGCATTGACAGCAATGCGGATGGCATCCTTCTTGTCCTTGGCCACGTGCTCGCGCTGGAAGAGGTTGTTGATGTCGGCCCAGTCGGTGACCAGCATACCGTCCCAGTTGAGGTCTTCCTTCAGCCACTTCGTCAGGTATTCGTAGCTGGCATGCAGGGGCACGCCATTGACGCTGCCGGAGTTGACCATCATGGTCAGCGTACCGGCAAGGGCAGCCTGACGGAAGGGCTCGAAATACTTCTCACGCAGCATCTGGGGCGACAGGTAGGCCGGCGTGCGGTCCTTACCCGTCCACGGGGCACCGTAGGCGAAGTAGTGCTTGGTGCTGGTTCCCACATGGAAGCGGTCAATGTGGTTGGGGTCGTCGCCCTGATAGCCCTTGATTTCTGCCACTACCATCTTGGCATTGACGATGGCATCCTCGCCGAAGCTCTCCCAGACGCGGGGCCAGCGGGGGTCACGGCTCAGATCCACCACGGGGTTATAGACCCAGGGACAGTTGGCAGCACGACTCTCATAGGCCGTAATCTCTGCCATCTCGCGGGCCAGTGCGGTATTGAACGAGGCACCCAGGTTGATGGGCTGCGGGAAGAGCGTTCCGCCCTGCGTATAGGTGACGCCGTGGTTGTGGTCGAGTCCATAGACATCGGGAATGCCGATGTACTTCATGGACTTCTCTTGAATGAGGCGAATCCACTTCTGCCACTGCTCTACGGTAGCGGCACGGGTTCCCGGGGCATTGAGGATGGAGCCGACCTTCCACTTGGAGATGAGCGTGTCGAGCATGGTCTCGTTGAGCTGCCAGACGCGCCGGGCATCGTAGGAACCCATGACGTCGAGGTTCAGCTCCAGCATCTGGCCTATCTTCTCGTCGAGCGTCATACGGGCAAGCGTCTGCTCTACCTTGGCCTCCAGCGCAGCATCGCGGGGAATGGCAGGCTCAACACGGGTCTGTGCCACCATAAGCATGGTGACACAGGCCAATAGTATTGTCAAAAAAGACTTCTTCATTCAGATTACTCGTCGATGACTTTCCAGATGCCGGCAGCCAGAGCACCACCTACCAGCGGGCCTACGATGAAGACCCAGAGGTCGGTCAGCGCCTGTCCCTGAGCAAAGATAGCGGGACCGATGGAGCGTGCGGGGTTCACACTGGTACCGGTGAAGTGAATACCTACAAGGTGGATGAGGATGAGCGACAGACCGATGGCCAGACCGGCGAAGTTGTTGGTAGCGCCGTTGGTCTTAGCGGTAGCACCCAGCACCACGAGCACAAAGAGGGCGGTAAGGACAATCTCTACCAGCAGGGCGTTGGTCACGCCGAAGGTAGCGCCGTTGGCTCCTGTGCTATTTGCAACGTCAAGGCCTGCTGTAGAGGCAATGCCTGCCAGTACGGCAGAAGCCAGCACGGCACCGATGACCTGGAAGATCATGTACATGCCGCAGTCCTTGGCATTCATACGTCCGCTAAGGAAAACGCCGAGGGTAATGGCGGGGTTGATGTGGCAACCGGAGATGCCGCCGATGGTGTAAGCCATGGCTACTACTGCCAGACCGAAGGCCATGGCGGTTCCTACTACTGCTGCGGTGTTGCTGTCACTGCATCCTAATGCTACAGCGGCTCCGCATCCTAACAAAGTAAGTACGAAGGTACCTACGAGCTCTGCTAAATACTTTTTCATAATGCGTTTTTTTGGTTAGTAAATTAAAAACGCCACAAATGTAGTAAAAATTTCTAAAACGACAAAAAAAAAGAGTGATTATTTCACTCCTTCTATGATAAAGCCCGCATTCTGCAGCAGTTTCAGCACTCCTTTCTCGCCTGGCAGGTGACCCGCACCCACCGCAAATAAGGTAGGTTTCGCCGCCATGATGTCGGGCATGAGCACGGCCCAGTTGGCATTGCGGTTGTAGATGAGCTGGTCTTCCTCCTCAGGACGGTAGTCGCACTGGTTGAGCCGCTTCTCATCCATCACAGCCTTGACACCGACAAGATCCTGGCTAAAGAACGCCTTGATCAGCCGCTCGGCCTGTAGTTCCACGTCGTCACGGTTATCCACCATACACATCAGCAGTTGCTTCTGGCGCTCCAGCGACTGACCCTGGTACAGTATCTTTACCTGGAACTCCGTGCTTTCCAGTCCACCGACGTGTTTCCCCTGCTGCTGTGCCACCTGCTGGAAGTATCCGTCGAAGAGCGCCTGCGGATCAAAGCCCGCATGCTTCTTCAGATAGATGAGCAGGGTGAGCTGTGTCTGCAGCACCATGGGGGTCAGGCCGTCCAGCTGCTGCTTCACCAGCGGGTTGGTCATGTCCATGCCCATCAGGTCTTTCAAGCAAACGTTCAGACGGTCCATTTCCTCGGCGCTGAGCAGCGATGAGATGGTGGTTCCCTCCGGCAGCATCATGCCGGCCTGCATCTTCTGCATGTTCTCAGGCGACGTCAGTTCCGTCATGTCCAGCTCACCATACACCTGCTCGGTGGCATCCATGGCTTCCTTCAGCCCGGGGATGGAGTCAACAAACGACACGGGAGCCAGGTGGTAGGTCCCTATGATATACGAGGGCTGTGTCAGTCCGTTACCCGAGATCTTGTACAGCAGCTGAGCATTTGCATTCATGATGAAAGAGATCAGCAGAGCCAGAAGCATCAGCAGTTTTGTGATAATCGTTGTCATAATCGTAGCTTTTTTATATCGTTTTTATAAATTAGACGCAAAAAGTGACGAAAAATTACAAAAAATATCGTATTTTTGTAGCCGAAATGCAAAAAAACATGGAAAATCCCTATGTAAAACAGTTTCCCGACCTCATGGTGGGAAAAAAGATACTCTACGTACACGGCTTTGCCAGCAGCGCTCAGTCGGGTACCGTGAGTCGGCTGCGCACCGTGTTTCCCAATGCCAAGGTGCTGGCCTACGACCTGCCCGTCCATCCCGAGGAGGCCCTCTCCTTATTATATAAGGTTTGCCAGGAGGAGAAGCCCGACCTGATTCTCGGCACTTCCATGGGCGGCATGTACACCGAACAGCTCTACGGCTTCGACCGCATCTGCATCAACCCCGCCTTCAAGATTGCCGACACCATGCAGGAGCACGGCCTGACGGGCAAGCAGCAGTTTCAGAATCCCCGGCAGGACGGCGTGCAGGAGTTCTATGTGGATAAGCAGATGGTGAAGGAGTACCGTGCTGCCACGGAGCTGAACTTTGCCCATGCCTCGGACGAGGGAGAGTATCAACGCGTCTTCGGACTCTTCGGCGACAAGGACGAGCTGGTGCATACCCGTGATCTCTTCTGCAGCCACTACACCCAGGACATCCCCTTCCACGGGGAGCACCGCATGAACGACCAGAGCTTCATGCACTCCGTGATGCCCGTCATCCGCTGGATTGACGACCGGCAGGAGAAGCGCCAGCGACCGATAGTGTATATTGG
>JAILHP010000101.1 GCA_024695705.1 Prevotella sp.
TCGCGGTATTCCTTCACAATCCAGAAGCCATACTGCTTGGCCACTGCATACGGCGAGTAAGGATGGAACGGGGTGTTCTCGTTCTGGGGCACCTCTTCTACCTTACCATACAGTTCAGACGTAGAAGCCTGATAAATTCGGCATGTTTCCGTCATGCCCAACTGACGCACAGCCTCCAAAACGCGCAGCACACCTACTGCGTCAACGTCTGCTGTAAACTCTGGACTGTCAAACGACACCTGCACATGGCTCTGCGCTGCCAGGTTATATATCTCATCCGGGCGCACCTTGCCAATCACGCCCAGCACACTCATCGAGTCGCCCAAGTCGGCGTAGTGCAGATGGAAATGGGGTTTACCCTCCAAATGAGCTATACGCTCACGGAAGTCCACAGAACTTCTACGAATCGTTCCGTGTACGTCATATCCCTTCTCTAATAAAAACTCTGCCAAGTACGAGCCATCCTGACCCGTAATTCCAGTAATCAATGCTGTCTTCATATCAATTATTTATTTGTTTAAATTCTTTTTCTTTCTGTCATATGATGATATTATTGATTTATTGTTAATATTTCGTAAAAGTACGGTCGTCTGTTAACATTCACTCACAATTGGTTACAACATGTCGTAACCGCGTCTTCTCAGCCTTTTGATACCTTTGAAGCGCGTTCCAGCCTGCTGGGCGCAAGAAACACGATGTATCATTAAAAATCATGAAAAGATGAAACTGAGAGACAAACTGACAAGTGACTTCGCCGGGCTTCTGCTCGACAATGTGAGAATCAACGGATGGCAGACTTGTGTAACCAATGATGCCGGTATCAATCGTTTAAAGATGAACCGCCGAGGCATCGGACAGCTACGGCT
This sequence comes from Prevotella sp., assembly GCA_024695705.1. Classification (GTDB taxonomy): domain Bacteria; phylum Bacteroidota; class Bacteroidia; order Bacteroidales; family Bacteroidaceae; genus Prevotella. The sequence goes on from JAILHP010000101.1 coordinate 867, forward strand.
GCACCAGGTCCTCAGGCTGCTGGTGGCACTGTGTCACCACAGCTCCCGACGCTCCGAGAAGCTCTTTATGGCAATGTGGTGGAAGCTGGGACTGATGATCCTGGCCATGTCCGACAATGAGCATTACTATGACTTCATAGATGAAAGGAGGCAGTAATGGACAATCCCAGAGACCTTATTTTGGCCTCCCTCAACGGGGAGGCATGTACCGTCACGCCCGAAATGCTCCGACTCGACGGCTATCGTCTGACCTCGGAAACCGATGTGCCCGAGGAGGAGTTTCTGTTCCGACATTTTGGAAAGCCCTGTTTCCCCCGTAAGGAGCTCACTTCTATTGCAGGGCCGGCAAAGAGTGGAAAGACATTCTTCACGTCCATGGTCATGGCTTGTTGCATCCGACAGCAGGTCATGTCGCTGGAGCGTGTCCGCAAGGAGCCGCTCCGTGTGATGTGGTATGACACGGAACAGAGCCGGAACACCACGAAAGAGATTCTTGCCAAAAGGATTGGCAGGATGATAGGTCACACAAAAAGCACAGAAATATTTGGGTCGCCTGATGGCTCAAAATCCGAAGAAAATCTGAGAGAAAATCCTACAGGAAGGGAGTTCCCTGACGAGCAGTTCTTTGTCTTCAACGTCCGTGCCGCTTCCATCAAGGAGAGGCGTGAACTGCTGGGGGTGGCAGTGGCCACCTACCGTCCGGACCTTGTGGTTCTTGACGGTATCAGCGACTTGCTCAATGACATTAACGACGGCCCGAGGGCCACAGAGCTGATGGAGGAGTTGCTACAACTGGCTGAAACGTACAACTGTAACATCACGGCCATCATTCACTTGAACCGCACCGGCGACAAGAACAACCTTCGTGGATGGCTTGGCACGGTGATGCTCCAGAAGTCGTTCGAGGTATTCAACTGTTCTCAGGTGTCCCAGACGGAGACGCTCTCCGTGGAGCAGTCTGTCAGCAGGAAGTACCGATGTCTGGACACGCTCTATTACGAGATTGACCAGGAAGGCATCCCCTTCACTACCCAAAAGCCTGGCATACAGCCGCGCGACACTCAGGGACGATGGACCAAAGCCACACCCTGTCCCAAGGACACGCTGAACCATGACTATATCATCGAGCACAACGACAAGACGGACACACCATGGGAGTGGGACTTACGGCGCCTGTTCTCCGATGCCATGGGTAACCTGCCCTCCTTGAGTGACGAACAGCTGAAGCAGGCAGTGATGAAGCTGAGTCGCATCCGTCAATATCAGTACTACTACAAAGTGCTGGATGAAGCGGAGAAGCAAGGCATCGTCCGCAAAACACTTGACCGTTACCGCCGTGTGGCTATTATCTTGGTTCCACCCCGGTGAGCTACCCCCTCTATACATGCCCTCCCCTCTATAAGAGGGAGGGCTATAGTATGAGGGGTGCTCCCGGGGATTTATTCATTGACAAGCAAATGAAACTACATAATCTTCCCATCACATCGTTCCGTGACTTAGGCCGCCAGTTGGGGCTGAAGATCGAGCTGTTTGAAGGACGCCTGGTCGTTATCGCTCCGAGATGGAGAGAGGCGCTCTCCACGGAGAGCACATTCTGCAAGGCTGTGGTGGCCAACGGCTATCTCACTGAGAGACAGATGCTGCGTGCAGCAAGACGGTATCGTCTCGGTTGCACCCGTCAGGGTGGTGTCATCTTCTGGCAGATAGACGCTTCCGATGAGCTCTATGACGGCAAGGTGATGTACTATCGTGAGGACTGTCATCGTGACAAGCAG
>JAILHP010000140.1 GCA_024695705.1 Prevotella sp.
TGTCTCAGTACCAATGTGGGGGACCTTCCTCTCAGAACCCCTACTGATCGTTGGCTAGGTGGGCCGTTACCCCGCCTACTACCTAATCAGACGCATCCCCATCCCTTAGCGATCAATCTTTACTCCATTTCAGATGCCTTCTTCGGAGAACATAGGGCATTAATCCGACTTTCGCCGGGCTATTCCCTACTAAGGGCCAGGTTGGATACGCGTTACTCACCCGTGCGCCGGTCGCCAGCAAATCTAGCAAGCTAGATCCCTGCTGCCCCTCGACTTGCATGTGTTAAGCCTGTAGCTAGCGTTCATCCTGAGCCAGGATCAAACTCTACATGGTAAAAGTTTTTTTCATAACAGAGAACGACGGAGCAAAACTCCGCCGAACACTGAATTATTCTGTCTCAAGGATGTCCAAATTTCTTGTCACCTATTATATATATATTATAGGAAACTTGACGGTTCGTTCAATTACCCAAGTAAATAACATTAAACATTAAAGATTAAACATTAAAGATTAAACATTAACATTCAACATTAAATACTCGCTTCTTGTACTACTTGTCTGTTTATGTAAGTCTTTCAAAGATCTCGCTTCTTTTAATGGCTCTCGCTGTTTTTTGGCGAAAGCGGATGCAAAGGTACGGACATTTTTTGAACTACCAAAGAAAAATTCCGACTTTTTTTCTCAAAAGCCGGAATTTAACTATTTTTCAGAATGCGGACTATTCGAATATTTCTTCCGCGTCGGTTTCTTCTATCGTTGCTTCGCCTCCACCGCCATAAGGACAAGGGGTGAAACCGGGAGGCATCTCGAATACTGCCTGGTCGCTGTAACCTAGTCGTTTATCGGCAAAGACCTTCTGCATATAATAGGCCCAGACGGGAAGGGCCATCGCTGCACCCTGTCCGTAGGTCATGGTATCGAAGTGGATGTCGCGGTCATCGCCACCTACCCAACAGCCGCTGACAAGCGTGGGTGTGATGCCCATGAACCAGGCATCGCTGTTGTTGTTGGTAGTACCGGTCTTACCGCCCATCTGACAATGGATATTATAACGTGAACGAACGCGGCTACCCGTTCCTCCATCGACCACAGCCTGCAGCATGGTGAGCATCTTATTGGCACTCTCGGAACTGATGACCTCATTCATACGAGGCTGGAACTCGACAATGACATTGCCTTCGTTGTCACAAATCTTGGTAACGAACAACGGCTCGCTACGAATACCGTTGTTGACGAATGCCGTATAAGCGCTGACCATCTCGCCGACGGTTATCTCACAGGGCCCGAGACAAAGGGCCATTGATGGATGGATGTCAGGATTCTTGATGCCGTACTCATGAAGCAGCTGAACGAAAGCCGATGGACTGAGACGGCTCATGAGGTAAGCGGAAATCCAGTTGTTGGACTGCTGGAGTCCCCAGCGCAGGGTTACCATCTCGCCATAACGGGCATGACTACCGTTGCGGGGTGTCCAGGGACGTCCGGCCACCATGTAGGTCTGCTGCACATTAGGTGCCACATCGCAGGGGGTAAAGCCGTTCTCCATAGCGAGGCTATAGAGGAAAGGCTTGATGGTAGAACCTACCTGACGGCGACCGTCCATACACATATCGTAGGCAAAATGCACGAAATCAGGACCTCCGACATAGGCTTTCACAGCTCCGTTGCGCGGGTCCATGCTCATAAATCCGCAACGCAGGAACTTCTTGTAATAGCGGATGGAGTCGAGCGGAGTCATGACGGTATCCACCTCCCCATGATAGGAGAAGACGGTCATCTCGGTCTTGGTGTTGAAAGAGCGGTCAATCTCTGCCTGGCTGGCTCCATTGCTTTTGAGCACCCTGTAACGCTCACTCTGACGAATAGAACGATTGAGGATGTTACGTACCTGTTCCTGCGTGAGATTGCGGGAATAGGGAGCATTGGGCTTGCGTTTGTTCTCCTGGTTGAAGGCGGGCTGCAGATACTTGGCAACATGCTCGAAGACGGCTTGCTCAGCATACTCCTGCATGCGTGAGTCAATGGTGGTATAGACCTTCAGTCCGTCGGTATAGACATTATAGTTGTCGCCGTTCTTCTTACGGTTCTTGTTGCACCAGCCATAGAGCGGGTCGTTCTCCCAGTTGATGGAGTCCTGATAATATTTACCCTGATTCCAAGAGGCGTATTCAGAACGCTCGGGGCGGTTGGCCATCATGTAACGACGCAGATAGTCGCGGAAATAAGTGGCGATGCCATCCTTATGGTCAGCCACATGGAACTTAAGGTTGAGCGGTTCAGCGGCATATCTTTCATAGTCGGAGGAAGAGAGATAGTTGGCTTTCTCCATCTGACGCAGCACCACATTACGTCTCTCACGAGCACGCTCCGGATGGCGTACAGGATTATAGAGCGACGGATTCTTGCAAAGTCCGATGAGCATGGCCGCCTCTGGGACGGTAAGGTCTTTGGGGTCTTTGCTGAAATAGGTATTGGAAGCGGTCTTGATGCCTACGGCATTATGCAGGAAGTCGAAGTAGTTAAGATACATGGTGATGATCTCGTCCTTCGTGTAGTTTCGCTCCAGCTTGACGGCGATGACCCACTCGATGGGCTTCTGCAGCAGACGTTCCATCACGCTATGGGCAGTAGCGGAGTAGAGCTGCTTGGCAAGCTGCTGGGTAATGGTGGAGCCGCCGCCTGCACTTTTCTGTCGCATGAGTCCGCGTTTGACAATGGCACGTCCAAGGGCATAATAGTCAACGCCGCAATGCTCATAGAAGCGGATGTCCTCCGTGGCTACAAGGGCCTGGATGAGTGCGGGTGAAATCTGGGTATAATCGACCATTACACGATTCTCCCTATTGTAGTTCCACGTTCCCATGACCTTTCCGTCAGCGGAATACACCTGGGTAGCAAAACGGTTGATGGGGTTTTGCAGATCCTCAATGGGCGGCATGTATCCTATCCATCCATTGTCAATGGCAACGAATGCAAAAATCAGGAACAGCATACCGCCTAAGAGCAACGTCCATAAAAAACGTATCAAGAACTTTCTCATGCCTATATATATAATAATGTATGATTATCGCCTGCAAAAGTAATGCTTTTTCTGCATATATCAAAAAAACTTTCCATTTTTTCCGTTTCTAAGTTGTCTATATCGGAAATATTGTGTAACTTCGCGCCAAAATAACAAGCAACAATGGATAAACATAATTTTGTGACGATTGCCAACCTCACTCGTGAAAAGATACTTTACATGATTGAGATGGCCGAACAGTTTGAGAAACATCCCAATCGGGAAATCCTGAAAGGGAAAGTTGTGGCAACACTTTTCTTCGAGCCTTCCACCCGTACGCGCCTGTCGTTTGAAACAGCTGCGAACAGGCTTGGTGCCCGTGTCATCGGCTTTGCTGACCCGAAGATTACCAGCGGTACCAAGGGCGAAACGCTGAAAGATACCATTCTCATGGTTTCGAACTACGCTGATGTTATTGTCATGCGTCACTACATAGAAGGTGCTGCGCAGTATGCTTCAGAGATTGCACCCATCCCCATTGTCAACGCAGGCGACGGTGCCCACCAGCATCCCTCGCAGTGTATGCTCGACCTGTACAGCATCTACAAGACACAGGGAACACTGGAGAACCTGAACATCTACATGGTGGGTGACTTGAAATACGGGCGTACCGTACACTCGCTGCTGATGGCCATGCGCCACTTCAACCCGACATTCCATTTCGTGGCACCGAAGGAGCTGGCCATGCCCCGCGAATACAAGCTGTACTGCGAAGAACACGGCATCAAGTATCAGGAGCACACGGCGTTTAACGAGAAAATCATTGCTGATGCCGACATCCTCTACATGACCCGCGTGCAGAAAGAGCGCTTCTCCGACCTCATGGAGTACGAACGCGTAAAGAATGTCTATGTGCTGAACAACGACATGCTCTGCTCGGCTAAGGAGAACATGAGAATACTACATCCGCTGCCCCGTGTCAACGAGATAGCCTACGACGTGGATTCGAACCCGCATGCCTACTATATCCAGCAAGCCGGAAACGGACTCTATGCCCGTGAAGCCATTTTCTGCGACGTCTTAGGCATCACGCTGGAGGATGTTAAGAACGACAAGACGATTATATAATTTTCGATTTACGGATTTTCGATTTACGATTTATATGAACAACAAGAAAGAAATGCTGGTAGCCGCCATTGAACACGGCACCGTAATTGACCACATACCCGCCGCCAAGACCTACCAAGTGGCCAGTCTGTTGGGGCTCTTCGACCTGAAGACACCCGTCACCATTGGTAATAATTACCCCTCACTAAAGGTGGGGAGCAAAGGCATCATCAAGGTGTCAGATAAGTTTTTTACCGATGACGAGATATCGCGGCTCTCAGTAGTAGCGCCAAAGGTCATTCTCAACATTATCCGCAACTATGAGGTAGTGGAGAAAAAGACAGTGGAAACGCCAGACGAAATAAAGGGCATCGTGAAATGCAACAATCCCATGTGTATCACGAACAACGAGCCCATGACCACGCATTTCCACGTCAGCGGAAATATCCTGACCTGTCACTACTGCGAAAAGGAACAGGACATCAATAAGGTAGAACTGGTTTAAGGCACTTGTCTTGAATCGTTATTCATCCTTGTCGAAGAGGTGCTCGGCATCCTCCTGCTCATCCTCGTCGAACCAGTTGGCAAGACGCTCATGGGCACGCTGCTGGATGTCGGGGTCAACATTCGACCATACACGCTGCAACACAAACAGCAGCACGGCCAAGTCGTCGGACAGACCGACAATGGGATAGGCATCGGGCAGTACATCGAGCGGACTAATCATGTAGCCCAAGGCACCGATAATGAGTGCTTTGTCGCGCTTGCTTACCTTGGGGCTCTGCAACGTATAGTAGAGGATGAGTGAAGCATAGACGAATTTTGCGCCGGCGCGCTTGGCCACTCGGGCCACCTTTTCCATAAATTCATTGGTTGAAAAGTAATTGGCATGGGTCATGAAATCGGGAAGTTCCATAAGATATTCAGTTTTTTAAGTTATTAAGTTTGTCAGTTATTCAGTTTGTAAACTATTGAGTTTGTAGGTTATTGGGGGTCCACTAACCGAACCAGGCGGAAGCCCGTCGTCGAAGTACGCTTCTGCATGTAAGTGCGGAAGAGCACCGGCTCTACTTCTACCTTTTTGTGAACGCTGGAGGCATGCAGGAAATGCAGACCATCAGACTTCCACAAAGCAAATCCAAGATGAGCGATATCGAGTCCGTCCTGATTGGCGGTCAGGGCAATGACGTCACCATCCTTCACCACTTTCTTGAGGATGCTGGTCTTGATTTTCGAAAGCAACGACTTAGGGATGTAGGGATATTTGTGCCCTGTCAGGAGCTTTTCCTGCCCAAGGATGATATCCACATATTCCGGATGATTCCTCAACGCCTTGTACAGGTTCGGATTCTTTGACATGAAATGCACGTCAACGGTCTGCACGGCCGTAAACGGCGGGTTGGGCGCGGAAATCTCTTTTACGTACTTCATCTGGGTATTGTCAATAATCCAGTCGCTAAAATAATGCAGGCGGCTGGGATACTTGTCAATAATGCCTCCACGATAGCGCAGCTGCCGCAGGTAATAGACGAAATCAGCAAACGACGTCTTGCCTTTACGGGCACAAAGGGTCAGTGCCAACACATTCTCCACAAACGTCGTACAGTCGAGTTCGCGGGTGTTGACGACAAGACGCTCGTCATCATTGACTTCAAGGGTATGCGCCACATAAGGCCGGTTCAAGAATTTGCGGGCAAAGAATAGCGTTGTCGTTGCCTTTGCCGTCTTGGCCTCCTTCAGCACGCGACATACAAACACGCTGTCCTCGGGAGAATAGGTCATCTGGGCATGAAGAGTCCCACACCCCGTCAACGTTAAAAGTGTCAGTAACAATAATTTCTTCATTTCTTATCTTTATATGCTGATCGTTCACCAAAGTTGAAACCAACGTAAATATTCAGATTGCCAAACGCATTGTTGGCAGAGAATCGGGGTTTTCGGTAGGTATAGCCGTGAAAGACGGCGCTTGCTCCCCCGTACCACTTCTTATTATTATAGACCAGTCCCAAACGGGCAATGCCATCAAAATTGATGTTGCTGAACCGGAACCACTTCTGCCGTTCGGCATCGGCATCACCTCTCACACGCTTGTAGCCCAGTCCTAATGAGGCACTGGCGCAGAAAAGCCAATTGCGGGCAAACACCCAGTTGTAAGCATAGCCCCCCGTCAAGGAGTAGTCTAAGTACTTCACGCTATTGAACATCAGTCCGCTGTCGATTTCCGCAGACGGTATCGTGCTATACCTTTCCACCATGCGCTGCAGCTTCTCATGATCAAACTCCAAGCTGTTACGGGTATAGCCGATTCCTGCAAGCCATGAGCCACACGAGATTTTCTGACACGTGCTCTGTGCGAAAGCAGCCGGATAGGAGAAGCGCTGGTGATTAAAGATGTAGTATATATTGAATCCCGTGATGCCGACACTCAAGCCGTCGAATTCCAGCCCTTCAAGTGGGTCAGTGAATTCCGAGGGGACCTCTTTCCCCAGATTGATGTCACGAATCTTATAGTCGTTGCCCGTTCGGCGGTAGAACAGATCAACTCCTATCTGGGCGGCATAGATGCTCAAGTCCCACTCCTGCTTCGAGGTACTGCTGCCACCAAGATTATGCAGGTCTATGGTATAGCCGGCAAATATCCAGCGCCAGCCAAAATACGGTCCGACCTTCATCGTCGGAGACGGTGCCAGCGTAATGCTCTGTCCGTTGCTGCTCTTCAGCTGATAGATGTCATAAGTATGGGTCAACTGTACCATCGCGGCAAAGTTGTAATGCTGCGGTTCCACATAGCTCGTATCAATCTTACTGAATCCCCGTACGGTCCGTCGCAGCCAACTGAGAGAATCAGGCGGAGAGGAATATGCTCCTACTCCGAAGGTGACCAAAACGATGAAGGAAAGCAGCAAACGTCTCATACACATCAGAATTTTCCCAAGATACGATCCATGGCCCAGTTGACCGGCGTAGCCGATAAACTGGTACACTCACAGACTCCCAGTCCTTGCAGATGCTCCACGACATTCTTGATGAGCGGGAACTGCACGTAAGGAGGATTCGGCACGGAGAGACTCTGAGTACCTTCACTGGTATGGAGCACAATGGGAGCATAGTTAAAGACCGAGAAGCTGAGAAGTCCGCGGTCACCGATAATCTCAATGCGGTCCTCACGCGCCGACTCATGAGCCACGAAGCACCAAGAGCCACTGCCAGGCAGTCCGTTCTCAAAACGGAAACAGGCACTCACCGTGTCCTCTGCCTCATAAAGTCCGCCACGATTATCCTTGTACCCCCTTGCATCAACTATGACACCGAACATCTGCTGCAGCAAGTCCAACTGATGAGGTGCCAGGTCGTAGAAATAGCCTCCTCCGGCTATGTCAGGCTGTAAGCGCCAAGGCAGGTTGTCACGCTGATAGTCCTGTTCACGCGGTGGAACAGAGAAACGGACCTGCACATTGACCGGCTTACCAATAACGCCGCTGTCAACAATGCTTTTCACTTTCAGAAAATATGGCAGGCAGCGACGGTAATAAGCCACGAAGCAAGGCACCCCTGTCTGCTCCGAGATACGGTTAATACGCGCACAGTCATCATAAGAAGCAGCCAGCGGTTTCTCCACATAGACCGGTTTGCCAGCCTTCATTGCCATGATGGCAAAGGTGGCGTGACTTGACGGCGGGGTGGCGATATAGATAGCATTGACATCTGGATTGTCAATGAGTTTCTGGGGGTCAGTATAGTAATGGCTGACTCCATGACGCTCAGCATAACTGCGGGCCTTCTGTTCGTTGCGGCTCATGACGGCCTCAATGTGCGAGCCCTCCACTTCGTTGAAGGCTGGCCCGCTTTTCTTTTCGGTTACTTCTCCACAACCTATGAATCCCCACTTGATGAATTTCATACGATGACTGAATTTGCGTGCAAAGTTACGAAAAAAGGAAAGAAAAGCCAAGCAAAACAAAAGATATCTATCATTTTTTTGCCGATTCCATATTTTCTTCTTACCTTTGCAACATTAAATTGAAAAAGATGCAAAAGAAAAGCATAGAGATTCTATTAAAAGAGCGAAGTGCACGTGCCTCGCTGTCGGCAGGTTTCCAGCTTTACATGGAGAATTTCCGCCGTATTTTCAAATCCACCTGGATAGCAGGCGTCATCACTTCTATTGTCTGCGGAATTACTGCTACCATCATCTTCATTTGGTGGCCAGAACTGATTGCCCGTGTATATACGCATTTGGAGAACGCCTGGCAATATGCCGATGAATATCGCATGATGTTGATTGTTATCGGCATCCTAACATTGCTCTCCTTCATAGCAACAGCTATTTGGGGCGGTTACGGCGCTGCGCTGCTAAAGCAGCACCAGTCAGGTGGTGCCATGCTTCCCAAACAACGCCATCTGCACTGGGAAGGACACATGGCTTGGCGTTCTGTAAAGGCTTGGTTCTGGTGTGTCTTACTCTTTACGGTTTTCTACGGAATCGTCTTTGCATTCATTTATTGGAAGCGCGGTGTTGTTGAAGACCCCATGCACCATGTCGTTTCTTTGTGTATGGCTATCGTTTTGTTTTCCGTTGTCACGTTATTGATGGTACCTTTAGCCTACCTTTCAGTAAAGTATCTGATGGATGATAAAACCAGTTTCTGGCCATTGCTGTTCAAACGCTATGGCACTTCGTTGCGCTACTGGGGACGACAGTTTGTAGTGCTGCTCGTCTGTGCCATCATACTCGGGCTGTTGTGCTGCATTGTCAGTCTTCCGGAGATTATTCTCTACGAAGCCAACTGGCAAGCACGCATTGGTGTTGTTGGCGGTGACCCCTTGGGCATGCCTGATTCCATCACCATTCTGACTTTCGTCACCTGCGCACTCAGCTCGTTTATGCAACTTTACATCACACTGCCGCTGCTTTTCTGCCTATATTATATGTATGGCTCCATAGATGCGAGGGAGAATGAGAAAAAAGAAAGAATGAAAAAAACAGATAACGAGCTATGAAACGAGTATTGTTTATTGACCGCGACGGAACCATTATCCGTGAGCCAGAGGACGAGCAGATAGACGCTTTTGAGAAACTGCAATTTGTTCCAGGTGTCTTCAGCGCCTTAAGTTTTCTGCGCCAGCATACCGATTTTGAATTTGTAATGGTCAGTAATCAGGACGGACTGGGAACTGAAGCATTTCCCGAACCGACATTCTGGCCCGTTCATAATTTCATTCTTGAAACGCTGAAAGGAGAAGGCGTCACCTTCGATGAAATACTCATTGACCGGCATTTCCCTGAGGACAATGCTCCTACCCGCAAGCCACAAACTGGACTGGTTGAGAAATACATGCAAAATCCTGAATACGACATTGCCGGAAGCTATGTCATTGGAGACCGTGATACCGACCGCCAGTTTGCCCAGAACATTGGGTGCAAATACTTGCAAGTCGGCGAATGGCCGAAAATTGCAGAGATTATCTTTGCCGGTGAACGGACTGCCGAAGTGAAACGTACCACGAAGGAAACCGACATTTATGTGAAAGTGAACCTGGACGGCACGGGACGTTGCGATATCAGTACGGGGTTAGGTTTCTTCGACCACATGCTCGAACAGATAGGACGTCACGGAATGATTGACCTTACCATCCACACCAAGGGAGACCTGCACGTTGATGAACACCACACCATTGAGGACACGGCACTGGCTCTCGGCGAGTGTATTGACCGTGCGCTGGGTTCCAAACGGGGCATTGAGCGTTACGGCTATTGCCTGCCTATGGACGACTGTCTCTGTAGCGTCGCCCTTGACTTCGGCGGACGACCGTGGCTGGTCTGGAATGCCGAGTTCTATAGAGAGAAAATCGGAGAAATGCCTACCGAGATGTTCCTTCACTTCTTCAAGTCATTGAGTGATGCTGCACGCATGAACCTCAACATTCGCGCTGAGGGACAGAACGAGCACCACAAAATTGAAGGAATCTTCAAGGCATTGGCCCGCGCACTGAAAATGGCAGTCCGTCGTGACATTTTCCACTACGAGCTGCCGTCAACCAAAGGAATGCTCTAAACAACGATTATAGAAGTTTCTGGAGCTTCGAACGTAGCGCCTCCGCTTCCGACTGACGGATTCGGAGGCGTATTTCACAGGTATTGTCGAAGCTCTGGCTGATGATACGGGGCTGCATCTCCTTCACGATACGCATCACATCGTTCATCTGCGGATAAGAGAATTGCCAGACTATCTCTTCCTCCACTTGACGGATGACTACCTTAGCATGGGCAATGGCATCAGAAGCAGCCTCACGATAGGCGACAATCAGTCCGCTGGTACCCAGGTTCACACCACCGTAGTAACGTACAACGACGATGAGAATATCAGTCAGTTCGTTGCTATTGATCTGACCGAGAATGGGTTTGCCCGCCGTACTGCTGGGCTCCCCGTCGTCATTGGCACGGAACTCCGTTCTTGCAGCGCCGAGCATATAAGCATAACAAACATGTCGCGCATCGTAGTATTTCTTACGGTAGCCAGCAAGAATCTCCTTGATTTCATCAACCGTTTCTACATGATGCGCAAAAGCGAGGAACTTACTACGCTTCTCGGTGTAGTAACCCTCGCTTGTTGCCTGTATCGTTTTGTATTCGTCGGTCATAGGGCTAATGGGCCGATGGCCGTATTGTCCTTAGGCCAGTTTGTGAATCACAAGTCCACTTCTGAGCTTCGGCTCGAACCAAGTTGCCTTCGGCGGCATGATCTTACCGCTGTCTGCGATATCCATAATCTGCTTCATGGTGACAGGATAAAGTGCCAAAGCAGCACGCATCTCGCCACTGTCAACACGACGCTTCAGCTCTCCCAATCCGCGCAATCCGCCCACGAAGTCAATACGCTTGGAAGAGCGCAGGTCTCCGATGTTCAGAATCTCGTCAAGGATAAGACGGCTGCTGATATCCACATCGAGTACACCGATTGGGTCGCTATCGTCAAAAGTACCCTCCTTGGCTTTCAGACTATACCAATGCTGATCCAGATAGAGTGAGAACTCATGCAGCGCCTTTGGCGCATAACATTGAACATTGACCATTGGACATTGAACATTATTGGCTGCGCTTTCGGAGGCGGCACAATGGTCAATGGTCAATGGTTCATGGTCAATGAGCTTAACCTCGAAATTCACCTGCAGGGCTGCCAGGAACTCTTCTGAAGAAAGACCGTTCAAGTCTTTCACCACGCGGTTGTAATCAAGTATTGTCAGCTGGCTTGCCTGGAAGCAAACGGCCATGAAGTAATTATATTCTTCCTTGCCCGTGTGATTAGGGTTCTGTTTTTGCTTCTCGGCTCCCACTAGTGCGGCAGCTGCTGAACGATGGTGTCCATCAGCAATATAGAAGTTGGGCATCTTTCCAAACTCATCGGTGATGGTCTGCATGTCGTGCTCATCGTTGATAACCCAGAACTGATGGCGGAATCCGTCAATGGGGGCAATAAAGTCATACTCCGGCTCCGTCTGGGCATAGCACATGATAAGCGCATCAAGCACCTTGTTGTCAGGATAGGCAAAGAACACAGGCTCCATATTGGCGTTATTGACGCGGACATGCTTCATGCGGTCTTCCTCTTTGTCGCGACGAGTCAGTTCATGCTTCTTGATGTTGCCCTTCATGTAGTCATCTACATAGGCACCCACCACCAGACCATACTGCGTCTTGCCAGCCATCGTCTGCGCATAAATATAATAATGTTCGCGCGCGTCTTGTACCAGCCATCCTTTGTCCTGGAACTTCTGGAAGTTCTCGGCAGCCTTTTCATAGACACGCGGGTCATACTCGGACGTGCCTATGGGAAAATCAATCTCTGGCTTGATGATATGGTAGAGGCTTTTCTCATTGTCGCCCGCTTCGGCGCGTGCCTCTTCTGAGTCTAGCACATCATAGGGACGGCTCTCTACCTGCTCAACGAGCTCTTTCGGCGGACGAATGCCACGAAAAGGTTTTACTATCATAATTACAGAATCTGCTATTACTTATTCACCTGGAACTTCGTGTCACCATCCTTAAAGAAGGCGTTGATCTGCTTAGCCGCAGCGATACCGGCGTTAATATTGGCCTCGGCGGTCTGGGCACCCATCTTCTTCGGGGTTGAGAAGTAACGGCCCTCGAACTGCTTGAAGTCTGCGTCAGCATCGGGCATGATGTCGGTGACGAACTTTAGGTCCTCACGCTCCTGCATCAGCTTAATCAGACCTGCCTCGTCAATAACTTCCTTACGAGCTGTGTTGACGAGAATACCACCCTTCTTCATCTTGCCTACCAGGGCGTAGTTGATGCTCTGCTTGGTCTCAGGGGTTGCGGGGATGTGCAGCGATACGACGTCGCACTGCTCAAATAGCGCGTCCTGATTCTCCACAGCGTGTACGCCGGCTTTCTCAATCACCTCGGCGGGACAGTAGGCGTCGTAAGCATAGACATCCATACCGAAGCCCTTGGCGATGCGTGCCACGTTACGGCCTACGTTTCCAAAAGCAAGGATACCCAGCTTCTTGCCGAGCAGTTCTGAACCGCTCTTGCCATTGTAGAATCCGCGAACAGCCATCACCAGCAAACCGAACACGAGTTCAGCCACAGCATTAGCGTTCTGACCAGGAGTATTCTCGGCTACCACATTGTGGGCCGTAGCAGCTGCAAGGTCGATGTTGTCATAACCTGCACCAGCACGTACCACGATCTTCAGCTGCTTGGCAGC
>JAILHP010000151.1 GCA_024695705.1 Prevotella sp.
GACTCATACCGCTGGTCCCATTGCTGGAAGGAATATTCCTTTCCGATATTCCCCGGGTCTTCTGGCGTAAGGAGCGACTTTGTGAACCACTTGGGCATTTCACGACTGTAGGTCATTTCTCCCATCGTCAGCTCCTTCTCCGTCTTCGGGTTGGTCCAAGTGCCCTTCATCGTCTCATCCCAATTCTCATTTTTATATTGAAGGTTCATCACTCCAGAGATCGTACCGTCGGCTTGGTATTCATTCAAGTGGTAGAAATCGGTTCCTTCATACTGTTGTACAGAGCCTGCCACCATGATAGGAGCAGGATTCTTTGCCTTGGGATAGTAGATATAACCAGCCACTGTACCCTCTTCTGTTTTTTGGAAGACGATGTTTACAGGAATCCGTCCATCGAGCATCGCATCGAAGCGATGACAAGGATAGTTGAGCAGTCCGCTGAAATCCACGTAATCCTCATCCTCCATGTCCCATGTATTTTCGAAATACTTCACGAGTTTGTGCCCCTTCCAGCGGTAATAGGTAGTAACCCTATGCAAAGGACCCGCGCTCAACACTGCCTGAATATATTTCTTCTCAGCATCACACGTAGGCTCACCAATACCGTTGTAGCCTTCTGCCTCGATGAAACGATGGCTCCCCTGATCCCACAGCAGCGCCTCGTGGTAGGTGTTATTGGCATAGCCGCCCAGATAACCTAAGTAGATGTCGGCATCAAGATAGCCGTCGAAGTTCAGATCCTCCTCGGAAACCGTTCCATGAAGCTCCGCCAATTCCTCAGAAATAGGTTCGAGCAGTTCATAGGAAAACTCCTGGATAAGCTGGTTACCCACATAGGCACCCACCTTCACAAGCGAGATCTCCCCCTCAGCATTCTTCACCTTGGTACTCTTGAACGAAAAGGCGCTCCGTTCATGTTGGCCGTTAGTCTGTGCCTGCACCGAAATGGTCAGTGCCAGCATGATCAAAAACAATATTCTTCTCATACGGCGACAAAAATACAAAAAAAAAGTCGCCCGACAAAATCGGGCGACTATAATTTTAGCCTATCTGCTACGATTATTTCAACTCAGCGAGGTACTTAATGGTGCGAACCATCTGAGAAGTGTAAGAGTTCTCATTGTCGTACCAAGCAACAACCTGAACGAGAGAGTTGCCATCACCAATCTTAGAAACCATGGTCTGGTTAGCGTCGAACAGCGAACCGAACTTCATGCCGATGATGTCAGAAGAAACGAGCTTCTCCTCAGTGTAACCAAAGCTCTCGTTGGTAGCAGCCTTCATGGCAGCGTTGATACCCTCAACAGTAACCTCACCCTTCACAACAGCGTGCAGGATAGTGGTAGAACCTGTAGGAGTCGGAACGCGCTGTGCAGCACCGATCAGCTTACCGTTCAGCTCAGGAATTACCAGACCGATAGCCTTGGCAGCACCAGTTGAGTTGGGAACGATATTCTGGGCACCAGCACGGGCACGCTGAACGTCACCCTTGCGCTGAGGACCGTCAAGAATCATCTGGTCGCCAGTATAAGCGTGAACAGTTGTCATGATACCACTCTGGATGGGAGCGAAGTCGTTCAGAGCCTTCGTCATCGGAGCCAGACAGTTTGTGGTGCAAGAAGCTGCAGAAATAACAGTGTCAGCAGGAGTCAGGGTCTTGTGGTTAACGTTGTAAACGATGGTGGGGAGGTCATTGCCTGCAGGAGCAGAGATAACAACCTTCTTGGCACCAGCAGTCAGGTGAGCAGAAGCCTTCTCCTTAGAGGTGTAGAAACCTGTGCACTCCAGGACTACGTCAACATCCAGCTTGCCCCAAGGCAGCTCAGCAGCGTTAGGAATAGCATAGATGGTAATCTTCTTACCATCAACAACGATGAAGTCCTCACCAGCCTCTACAGTGTGCTTGTTCTCACCGAACTTGCCACAGAAACCACCCTGAGCGGTGTCATACTTCAACAGGTGAGCCAGCATCTTCGGGCTGGTCAAGTCGTTGATTGCTACTACTTCATAACCTTCAGCCTCGAACATCTGACGGAAGGCGAGGCGACCGATACGGCCGAAACCGTTAATTGCTACTTTTGTCATTTTACTTTTGTTTTTATTTAAAGGGTTAATACTATACTCTTTTTTGATGATTTTACCCCGAAAATCAAGAAAATTAATGCTTAAAAGCATTTTTTTCCGTTTTCGGGCACAAAGTTACGAATTTTTTTCTATATTTGCATCAGATTTCTTTCTTAATTAAAGTGAAAAGTGAAAACAGGAAAGTGAAAACTGAGATAAATCAAGGCCTTAGGACCAAGATTGCAAGGTAAAGATGACATTTTTACATACAACATTTAAAATTTAAACGTTATGGGATTTATCAGTGAGTTTAAAGAGTTTGCCATGAAAGGCAACGTAATGGACATGGCAGTCGGTGTGATCATCGGCGGTGCCTTTGGTAAAATTGTGTCAAGTCTGGTTGATGACATCATCATGCCGCTCGTCAGTCTGGCTACCGGTGGTGTGAGCTTCACAGACCTGTTTGTCAACTTGGGTGATGGCAAGTTCGAGACACTTGCAGCTGCGAAGGAGGCAGGCGCTGCCGTCTTTGCCTACGGTCAGTTCATTCAGAACATCCTCGACTTCCTTATCATCGCCCTGTGTATCTTCCTCATGATCAAGGCCATGAACAAGCTGAAGAAGAAGAAGGAAGAGGAGCCCGCTCCTGCACCCGAACCCAGCAACGAGGAGAAGCTGCTCGGTGAGATCCGTGATCTGCTGAAGAAGAACTAAATCAAGAAAACAGCATTTTTTCAAGAATAAGGTGGCCCCGATGGTGTCACCTT
Organism: Prevotella sp.; assembly: GCA_024695705.1. Taxonomy (GTDB): domain Bacteria; phylum Bacteroidota; class Bacteroidia; order Bacteroidales; family Bacteroidaceae; genus Prevotella. The sequence continues at coordinate 2,832 of JAILHP010000151.1, forward strand.
ATTTTTTATATGTACCTTCGCACCCGAAAAGAAAAGCTTTTAAGGTAAAAAGATTGAAAGGATAAGAAAGTGAGAACGTTAGACTTCAAGCCGAAAATGGTTTCGGCCATTAGAAACTACAACAAAAAGACATTCACAGCCGACCTCATGGCGGGCCTCATCGTGGGCATCGTGGCCCTGCCGCTGGCCATTGCCTTCGGCATCGCAAGCGGGGTCAGCCCTGAGAAAGGTATCATCACCGCTATCGTCGCCGGACTGGCCATCAGCCTCTTCGGCGGCTCAAAAGTACAGATAGGCGGCCCTACGGGTGCCTTCATCGTTATCATCTACGGCATCATTCAGCAGTACGGCATGCAGGGCCTGACCGTCGCCACGCTCATGGCGGGCGTCTTCCTCATACTGTTGGGTGTGCTCCGTCTGGGCACCATCATCAAATATATACCCTACCCCATCGTCGTCGGCTTTACCAGCGGTATTGCCGTCACCATATTCTCCACGCAGGTCAAGGACCTGCTGGGCATGACGATGGAGCAGGTTCCAAGCGACTTCATTGAGAAATGGCTGGCCTATATATATAATATAGGTACAGTTGACCTGTGGAGTGCTGTCATCGGTATTGGCTCCGTCATCCTCATCGGCGCATGGCCGTCGCTCACAAAATTGCCGGTTGTCAGTTCTAAATTATCTGTTCTCCAGAAGATTCCAGGCTCTCTGGTGGCCATCATCCTGATGACCGTCACGGCGCTGCTGCTGAAGACGTATGGAGGCATCACAACCATCGAGACCATCGGCGACCGCTTCAGCATCTCGTCGCAACTGCCTGATGCCGTAGTGCCTGAGCTGACTTGGGAGACCATCAAGGGGCTAGTAGGACCGGCAGTCACCATTGCCGTGCTGGGCGCCATTGAGTCGTTGCTGTCGGCCACGGTGGCTGACGGTGTCATCGGCGACCACCACAACTCCAACACGGAGCTCATCGGACAAGGACTGGCCAACATCGCCTCGCCCATCTTCGGCGGCATCCCCGCCACAGGAGCCATCGCACGTACCATGACCAACATCAACAACGGCGGACGCACCCCAGTGGCTGGCATCATCCACGCCGTGGTGCTGCTGCTCATCTTCCTCTTCCTCATGCCGCTGGCTCAGTACATTCCCATGGCCTGTCTGGCTGGAGTGCTCGTCATCGTGGCTTACGGCATGAGTGGATGGCGTTCGTTCCTGGCCATGCTGCGCAACCCCAAGAGTGATGTCACCGTGCTGGTATTAACGTTCCTGCTCACCATCATCTTCGACCTCACCATAGCCATTGAGTTCGGACTCGTCATCGCTTGTCTGCTCTTCATGCGCCGCATGTCAGAAACCACCGACGTCAAGGCCATCTACGACGAGATTGACCTGAACGCCGATGCCGATATGGAACGTGGCAATCTGGAGCATCTGACCATTCCTGAGAAGGTGGAGGTTTATGAGATTAACGGGCCTTACTTCTTCGGTGCAGGAAACCGCTTCGAAGACATTATGGCACGCTACGGCGGCCGGAGGCCGGAGGTACGCATCATCCGCATGCGTAAGGTACCGTTTATTGATTCCACAGGCCTACACAACCTGGAAAACATGTGTCTGATGAGTCAGCAGGAGGGCATCACCATCGTCCTCTCCGGCGTCAATGAGAAAGTAGGCGCTGTGCTGCGTCGCAACGGGTTCCCCAAGCTATTAGGCGAGGAGAACATCTGCAATCATATAGACCTGGCGCTGGCCCGTGCCCGCGAAATCGTCGAAACTAGTCGTTAACAATCTTGATTCGTCCCTGGGGCTGCGCATAGGCATTGCCTGTGGAGCCTCCAAGCACGTTACGAAGGTAGTCTGCCAAAGCCTCGTAGTAACGCATGCTGCTCTCGAAGAGCACGGGGCACTTCTTGAAACAGTCGAAGAAACCTCCGTTGTCGTGGTTATAGTCGGTAACCGCTACGCTGTACTGGTGGTTCAGCTCCAGCGGAGCATAGCTACCATCAGCCTGCAACACCTCAATGTCGCTGACCGTGTGACTCTTGCAATGAATGGTGAAGCGCACGCCTGACACCTGGGGGAAGTTACCGTCGAGCACGGGGACAAGAGCCGTATTACGGGCCAGCATGTCCTTCAGCTGCTGACCAGTTACAGCAATGCGGCGCAGGGTATTGTCGTAGGGCAGCATGCCTATGATGTCGCCATAGGTAATATCACCTGCCATGATGTCGTTACGGATGCCACCGCCATTCTCGAAGCCAATATCAGACTTCATGGCATAACGGTAGGCGTCAGCCACCAGGTCACCCGCATTCGTCTCCTCACTGCGTACAATCCACTGGGCATTCTCGTCACTTACCACGAGCCGGTAGTCCGTATGGGCTACCACCTTCGAGGTTTCTGCCTTTACTATCTGGCGGATGCTATCAGTAGCAGCAGCCACCCGCTCGTTCTCATAGGGGATGTCCGATGTCTTGAGCATCTCAGTCACCAGTTGTCCGTCAGGCGTAATAATCAGTTTGCCCATGTTAACAAACTGCGTACCGGTTTGCGTGACGATGATGTCCTTGCCGTTCACATTCGTAGCCTTGTCGTGTACGAAGGTCTCGTGCGAGTGACCGTCAAGCACAATGTCAATGCCCTTGGTGTTATTGACCAGCAGATGTGAGTTGAAGCCCAGCGACTGCGTCGTCTCACCCACATGCGAGAGCAGCACCACGTAGTCGGCACCCTCGGCACGGGCCTTATCCACAGCCTCCTGAATCACCTGATAGAAGCTGTCACGCTTCAGGTCGAAGAGCAGCACGCCGTTGGTGTCGTAGAACGCATAGCCTTCCATGATCATCGTCTCAGGCGTTGTGGCACCCACGAAGGCCACCTTCTTGTTGCCGAACTGACGGATGACGTAGGGAGCATAGAAAGACTGCGGCTCACCTGCCTCAAACAGGTTGGCGCACACCACGGGTGCATTAATCTGACTCAGCAGCTCTATCATACGGGGAATGCCATAGTCAAACTCATGGTTGCCCAGCGTCACGGCGTCATACTTCATCTCACGCATGATATCCACGACGTACTGACCCTTCGAAATGGCACCCGTCGTGTTGCCCTGCAGGAAGTCACCCACGCAGACAATGGCAGCATACGCCGTGTCCGTTTTGTTGATGGCATCACGCAGACCGGCCATCTTCTTATAGCCGTCAATACCGCAATGCACGTCGTTCTCATAAAGTATCACGATGCTCTTCTGAGCCATGCCCGCATGACACCCCATCATGAGCGTCATCACGCCAATCAATAACTTTCTAATCATTATATATACCTTATTATATTTGTAGTGTCTAAAAAGAGTTGAGCAAAGGTACGCACTTTTTTCGATACCACAAAAGAACCATGTCATTTTTTAACATTACTTGAGAGGCGGATTGGTTAATTGTCTTCATCTTCGTCACAATGCTCCCCATCGCCAATATCCTCAATAAACTCAGACTTTGAATATACAGGTTTCATGCCATCCCACTTAAAGGTATGTCTGACATGACCTCGAGGACCGAACTCAGAAATAATCAGATTCTTACCCTCTCTTGGCAGGTCATAATAGAACTTCGTGTCTTCTGTGGTTTGATACCCGTCGATAATATGTGGCTCTGGGGTCAGCGTGTGTTTCTGTGGGGAGTAGTCATAGAAGCATACAAAATGTATGGAGGGGTCGATAGGCTTGCCTAAATATATGGCCAACAGACGATGACCATTGGTACGCTTCCAGTAGCAAACATGCATAAATTCTGTTCCCATAGGTTGTGCTGCCACATCCACCCATCCGTTCTGTGGCTCATAGAAAACCGTCGGCAATCCTTCGCCAAATCGTTCAAGATGCTGACCTTTCCTCATCGTTTTGAGTGCATACGTCACCATCCACGTGGGCCACTTCTTGTTGAAGCAGTCGAGCATGGCAATAAGTGAACCATCCGTCACTCCGCTCAATGTCACATGCTCCCACTCGCTGTTAATATTCACCACACTGGTACTATTACTATATATGTCCTGCCCAACAGCTGTCGCGAAGGACATAAGCGCCATCATGGCTACCATTACCATTTTCTTCATACCTTATTCCATTATCAGTAAAAAATATTTTTCCTTACTTCTGCACACGGGGTCGTCTTGCATCCCGTTGGTAACAAGCGGCAAAGCCGAGCGCAACTGTGCACTTGGGGGCAAATATAATATAATGATGTCAACTACGCAAGAAAAATACTGAAAATCTGAAGTACAACTTCAGAAATACTCAAAAAGTAACAGATATACAGCAAATGCAGAATTTGTAATCCTGTTTTGCTGGAAGCCGTAGCGAGATTAGCACGGGCGTATCAACAATTTAACACGCCCGTGCTAATATCTTTGCAGGGGCGTGTTAATATAATTTCACGGGCGGAAAAATCCCATATCCTTACATTAGGGCTCAATGTAATTGATGCCGTGATACTGGCCGGAGGCGAGGCGTCCCGTCAGACTGATGAAGGCATCGAGATTGGCCGAATCAAGCTCAGGGTAATGTATGAGGAGATCAGCGGTGAGCTGTGTGTCGTCAAGCATGGTCACGTCGTTAGACAGTTGGTAAAGCGGCTGGATGATTCCGCCGCCGATGCGACTGACGAGCAACCAGGAGCGCTGCTGCTCAGGAGCGAAATAGAGCACGTAGGCATACTGCTGGTCGCTGCTGAAGAACGTCACGTTCTGGTAACCTTCGTCGGTATGCTGATAGACCACGGGTAGAGCAGGATGGGCAGCAGCCTCCACCTCGGCAGTAGGCTTGTAGGGCTGTCCCAACTTGGCTGCCTGTTCGATGTCTGCCGTCAACACCAGCGCCAGCGACATGTGGTTGTCCCAACCCTCCACGCCAAAGCGTGCAGGGAAGTTGCGAGACATGCCGTTCTGGCCGTCAGCGGTATAGTCCATACGAACACAAAACTCGAAAGCGTCAGCCACTAGAAGCTTCTCCTGCGCAGCTACGCTGCAAAAGGGTAAATGAGAGATGATAAATGATAAAGCGATTACCATCAACCATTTCATATTCGTGATTCTCTTCATCAGCTTACCCTCCAAAGTTATCATACATGATGCTTTCTGGATTGACGCCCAGCGAGTCGAGCATGGAAACGACGGCAGCCGACATGGGGCCAGGGCCGCACATGTAGTACTCCACGTCCTCGGGAGCCTCGTGGTCCTTCAGGTAGGTATTGAGCATCACCTGATGGACGAAGCCCGGAGTATATTTTACACCGGCAGCATCGGCTGCGGGGTCGGGACGGTCGAGTGCCAAGTGGAAATGGAAATTGGGATACTCCTTCTCCAGTCCGAGGAAGTCGTCGAGATAGAATACCTCGTTCAGCGCACGTGCTCCGTAGAAGTAGTGCATCTCACGGTCTGTGGTATGCAGGGTCTTCGTCATGTGCATAATCTGAGCACGCAGCGGAGCCATACCGGCACCACCACCAACCCAAATCATCTCCTTCTTAGAGTCGAAGTGGGGGTGGAAGTCACCGAAAGGACCTGACATCGTCACCTTGTCACCAGGTTTCAGCGAGAAGATGTACGACGAAGCGATACCCGGGTTCACCTCCATGAAGCCACTCTTGTCTGCCTTGAACGGAGGCGTAGCAATACGCACCGTCAACATGAAAACATCACCCTCGGCAGGATAGTTAGCCATAGAGTACGCACGGATAGTGGGCTCGGGATTCTTACACTTGAGCGGGAACAGTCCGAACTTCTCCCAGCTGGGCAGGTACTCGTCGCCAATCAAGGACTTGTCGAAGTCCTTGTCGTAATCAATGCAGTCGAATGCAGGAATCTTAATCTGTGCATACGAACCTGGCAGGAAGTCCATGTGCTCGCCAGCAGGCAACTGTACCTTGAACTCCTTGATGAACGTAGCCACGTTCTTATTGCTGATAACCGTACACTCGTACTCCTTGACACCAAGGATGGACTCGTCAACATGAATCTTCAGGTCACCCTTCACCTTGCACTGGCAGCCCAGGCGCCAATGATCCTTGATCTGCTTACGCGTGAAATGAGGCTTTTCACTATCGAGGATTTCTCCCCCACCCTCAATGACCTGCACCTTACACTGTCCGCAAGAGGCCTTACCGCCACAGGCAGAGGGCAGGAAGATGCCGTTCTCGTTGAGCGTAGCCATGAGGTTGTTGCCCTGTGGCACATTGAGTGTGCGTTCACCGTTGACAACGATATTGACGTTTCCGCTGGGCGAAAGATATTTCTTTGCCACCAACAGAATAATCACCAACAGGAGTATGACAATGAGAAATACTCCAATGCTATATGCTATAAACTCTCCCATAACTCATTAAATATTTAGTCCACTGAAACACATCATAGCCATAGCCATGAGTCCTACGGTGATAAACACAATGCCGAGACCCTGCAGGGGCTTGGGCACATCAGAATACTGCATTTTCTCGCGGATGGCACCCATGGCCACGATGGCCAGCGTCCAGCCGATACCGGAGCCGAAGCCATAGACGATAGCGTCCCAGATGGAGGTGATAGCCTGCGAGTTGGTGGGCTCCATGAGGATGCGCTGCTGCATGAAGAGCGAAGCACCCATGATGGCACAGTTCACAGCAATCAGCGGCAGGAAGATACCCAGAGCTGCATAGAGCGAGGGGCTGTACTTCTCGACGGTCATCTCCACCAACTGCACCATACCGGCGATAACGGCAATGAAGAGGATGAACGACAGGTAACTGAGGTCAACACCCTCAACGAGACAGCCGGGGCCCAACACCTTTGTCTGCAACAGATAATTGACGGGCACGGTGACGGTGAGCACAAAGGTCACTGCCATTCCAAGACCCAGGGAGGTCTTCACGGTCTTCGACACGGCAAGGTAGGAACACATGCCGAGGAAGAAGGCGAAGATCATATTGTCCACAAAGATGGACCTGAACAGTAATGATATTGCGTGTTCCATAACTTATTTCTCCTTATAAAAATATGCACGATGAACCCAAATGACGCAACCGACAAGGATGAGGGCCATGGCGGGCATGGTCATCATACCGTTGTTCTGGTAACCAAAGTCATAGAAACCCTGAGGCAGAATCTCGAAGCCCAGTAGCGAGCCACGGCCGAGGAACTCACGCACAGCACCCACGATAACGAGGATCATAGCGTAGCCCAGTCCGTTGCCCACACCGTCGAGGAACGACGGCCAAGGCTTGTTCTGCATGGCGAATGCCTCCAGACGTCCCATCAGGATACAGTTGGTGATAATCAGTCCTACATACACGCTCAGCTGCACACTCACGTCGTAGGCGAACGCTTTGAGCAACTGAGAAACGATGGTTACGAGAGCCGCTACTACCACCAGCTGCACCACGATGCGGATGCGGTTGGGAATGGTGTTGCGGATGATGGAGATAATCACATTCGCAAAGGCTGTGATTACCGTTACGGCGAGTCCCATCACAATGGCAGGCTTCAACTGCGAAGTGACGGCAAGTGCCGAGCATATACCCAATACCTGTCCGAGAATCGGGTGGTCTAGGTTCAACGGGTTAGTAAAAACCTCTCTATTTTGTTTACTGAATAATGCCATAATAGTAATTTACAATTAACTCATTTACAGTTTACTATTTATTACTCTGCAGTGGCTGTTGAGTCAGCAGGCTCATCCTTGGTGCATTGCATCTTTACAAACAGTTGTACAAAGCGTTTTCCTGCATCCTTCAAACCTGCCTTAATCATATCGTTCACACCATTAGAAGTCAATGTAGCACCCGTCACACAGTCAACCTGCGTCGTGGGGTCTTCCACCTTCTTCACGACCGAGAGGGCCACTTCGCTACCATCGGCAGGGTCAACGAAGACCTTCTTGCCAATGAATTGCTCCTGCCACTCTTGAGAGTCTTTAATCTCTGCGCCCAGACCAGCCGTCTCACTTTCATGGTTGAAATAGGCACCATAGACAACGGGGTCTTCATCACCATGAATAGCAATATAACCACTGATGCCGCCCCAAAGTCCCATACCTTTCAGGGAAACAACAAGGATATTCTCGCCATTGATTTCGCAGGAGTAATACTTCTGACCATCAATCTCACCCTCTTCTTTCACTACATCCTTGTATTTGGCTTCGGCCTCAGCACCATCCAGGTCGCGGATATTGAGCGAATAGAGAATCTGCTTCTTCACATCGAGTTCAACATTAGCATCCTGCATGGGCTTCAGCGCCTGATAGACGAAAGCCAGCAGGAAGGCCACGATGACCACGAGCACGGCACTATATATAATAATGTACGTGTTGCTATTTGTATTTAGTTTCATTTTGTACCTCCTCTCTTCAAACGTTTCGAAATATTACGCTGCACCACGAAATGGTCAATGGTGGGAGCAAACATATTACCAAAGAAGATGGCGAGCATCATTCCCTCCGGATAACCAGCATTCATCACGCGGATGATAATGGCCATAGCTCCGATGAGGAATCCGTAGATGTACTTGCCACACTCGGTGCGGCAGGAGGTGACAGGGTCAGTAGCCATAAACACGGCACCGAAAGCAAAGCCACCCAGTACGAAGTGCTCCCACCAAGGCATGGGCGACATGCCCGTGCGCTCGAAGAGGAACGCAAAGACGGCACCTCCAACAAAGACACTCAGCATGGTCTTCCAAGAAGCGATACCCGTCCACAACAGGATAACGGCACCGATGGCAATGGCAATGATGCTGGTCTCACCGATAGAACCGGGAATCAGACCGGTAATCATGTCCATATTAAACGGAACATCTGTACCCTGAGCTATTTGGCCAAGCGGCGTGGCACCCGTAGAAGTGTCGAGCGGTGTTCCGCCCAGTCCGAAGATGGGACTGTCAGCAATCCAAACCTTATCGCCAGTCATGACAGAAGGATAGGAGAAGAACAGGAACATACGTGCGGCAATGGCGGGGTTGAAGATGTTCATGCCCGTGCCGCCGAAAATCTCTTTACAGAAGATAACGGAGAAGGCGCAGGCCAGAGCCAGCATCCACAGCGGACAGCCGACAGGGACAATCAGCGGAATGAGAATACCGCTGACGAGGTAACCCTCCTGAATCTCCTCGCCCTTCCATTGTGCCCAGGCAAACTCAATGCCGAGACCTACAACATAAGAGACAATAATCTTGGGCAGCACTGCTAGGAAGCCGAAGCCGAAGATTTCCCAGAAAGTGGCCGTTGCCAACGTTCCGGCTGCCAGATAGTTCTGATAGCCGACGTTGTACATGCCGAACAGCATAGCGGGCATCAAGGCAATGACCACCATACTCATGATACGCTTCGAATCGATAGCATCGTGGATGCTGACGCCCGTCTTTGCCGTGGTATTCGGCACGTAGAGGAACGTCTCGAATCCGTCGAAGATGCTACGGAAAGCGTGCAGCTTACCTTCCTTCTCGAAGTTGGGCTTTATCTTGTTGAGATAATTTCTTAATGCTTTCATCTTTATTATTTTCGATTTTCTGATTTTCTATTTTCGATTTAAGCATTCTCCTTGCGAAGATTATTAAGTCCTTTACGCACAATACGTTGCAGCTCGAGCTTCGAGGAATCAACGAACTCTGCCACAGCAAAGTCTTCAGGTGCCACCTCGTAAATACCCAACTGTTCCATGCGGTCGATATCGCCGGCGATGATGGCCTTGATGAGGTATTCACCGTAGATGTCCATCGGCAGTACCTTGTCGTACTCGCCGCTCATGATCATGTGACGCTCACCGCCCTTAACGCGGGCATCGAGTGCATACTGCTTCTTGCCGAAAAGCCATGAGAAGTAGCTGCGGTTAGCCGAGAACTGTCCGAAACGCGGCATGATCCAACCCAGCATCTCATCGTTGTCATCACCCTCGGGAATGACGCAGACCTCAGAGGTATGAGCACCCAGGAAACCGTCCTTCGTCGTCGGCTTGCCTGTCAGCGGATTGCCGTTGAGGATGCGGACAGAGTGACTGGCATCATAGCTGTTGCTAAGCAGCGTAGCGAGTTCCTGACCCACCAACATATCCACATAGGCAGGACTGTTGACCTCGCTGCCTGCCAGCGCCACCGTGCGGGTGAGGTTCACCTTACCGGTATTCAGCAGACGGCCGATGAACAGCACCACCGTGGGGTCGCCGATGGTCCACACCACCTCACCCTTGTTGACCGGGTCGATGTGGTTGACCTGAACAGCCACGTTTCCTGCAGGGCACTTGCCGTTAAACACGTTGACCTCTACGTCTCTGTAGTTCTCCATGTTTGAATGCACGCCCACGCCCAGATAGGTCTTTGCCATCTTGGCTAGTGCTGAGAGTCCGGTCTGGAAGTCCTTCTCCTGTCCCTTCAGCTCGAAGTCGAAGCTAGCAGCCAGGGGTTTGTCACGCAGAGCCGAAACGAAGATGGCCTTCGGAGTAGTGTCAGGATTGGTGGAAACAGCATAAGGCAGCTGGTCGATATAGCCGAAGAGTCCGGCATCGAGCAGAAGCTGCTTTACCTCGTCGCCCGTCATCTTGGCCACATCCTTCACACCAAAGTCCTTGAATTCCTGATTTGCATCAGCATCTACCCGCACGCAGAGCACTTTTCTTCTCTCGCCACGTTCCACGGCAGTCACCGTTCCGCTGACGGGAGAGGCAAACTTGACAGTCGGGTAGTTCTTGTTGACGAACAAAGCGTCACCGGCCTTGACCTTGTCACCTTCCTTGACAACAACCTTGGGGACGACACCTTCGAAGTCATCGGGCACCAATGCAAACTTGCCGTTTGACTTCAGCTGGATTTTCTTCTCCTCAGCCTTGCCTTTCAGGTTAATGTCCAAGCCTTTGCATAACTTGATTACATTTGCCATATTGTTAATTTTTGAAAGAATCGAATCGTTGCAGGCGCAAAATTACATAAAAATATGTACAATAAAAAGAAAAAAGCGCAAAATGTGACGTTATGCCAAGAAAAAAGATTACTTTTGTATCAAAAATAGAAGCTTATCAAGAAATTTAGGCGTTTTATCATAGGAGTATTCTGGGTTGTAGTCGTATTTTACATCCTGCTGTTCACACTCCCCCACGTACCTCAGGTGCAACGTTTCTTAGGCTCACAGGTAGCAGGAACGTTGTCGGAGACCTTGGGCACGGAGGTGAGTGTCGGACGGGTGCATCTGGGATTCCTGAACCGCATCATCATTGACGATGTGGTGATACTCGACCAGCAACAGAAAGAAATGCTGAAGGCATCACGCCTGTCGGCCAAGGTGGAGCTGCTGCCCCTGACCCAGGGACGCATCTCCATTTCGACGGCCCAGATCTTCGGTGCCCATCTACAGCTGTATCGCGACAGCCTGCAGGCTCCGGCCAACTACCAGTTCGTGATTGACTCCCTTGCCTCACGTGACACGACGGAAAGCACACCGCTCGACCTGCGCATCAACTCGTTTATCATGCGCCACAGCAGCGTGAAGTATGACGTGCTGAACGAGGAGGAAACCAGCGGACGACTCAACCCGAGCCACCTCAACCTAACGGACATCAGTTCGCACATCGTTTTGAAGGCCCTCAAGGAAGACTCGCTCAACCTGAACGTCAAGAAACTGGCCTTCAAGGAGCAGTCCGGCCTGCAGGTCAACCAGCTGACACTGTATATGGAGGCTTCACCGAACAGGGCCGTCCTGGAGGACTTCATGCTCCAGCTGCCACACTCCCAACTGAAATTAGGTACGGTCAATGCGCTCTATACACTACAGGACGGGAAACTCCAGAAGGGCTCGCTGAACTATCACGGAACACTTGAAGAATCTGACATAACTTTCTCGGACATAACGTGTTTAGCACCTGATATACAGTCCATCACCAGCCGTCTAACGCTGACCTCCTCGTTCAGTGGAACAGACAATAGCATCGACATTCATCAATTGCAGGCGACATCGGCTGACGGCAACATTGACATTCATGCCAGCGGATTCCTGCACCACTGGGACGTAACGCCCATGTGGCAGTTGTACCTTGACCGGCTGAAGCTGTCTTCCAGCAGCATTGCCTTCGCCAAAGAGCAGCTACAGGGGAAAGACAACATCCCAGAGCTGATAACCAGATTAGGCAATATCTATCTTACCGGCGAGGCCGACGGGGAGGGGCAAGCCGTGAATGCCGAAACCCACCTGATGTCAGACATCGGCTCGCTCGAAGCGACCGTTGCCATTGACCACCAGCGACACTTCAGCGGCCACCTGACGAGCAACGACCTACAGCTGGGACAACTGCTGGCCGACGAGCAACTGGGCGAGACTGCCCTAGACGTTGACTTCGACGGACTGTTACGTGCCGACAACCAGCCAGAGGCTAACGTCAGCGGAGTCGTCTCTAACTTCAGCTATCGTGGTTACCTATACCAGAACATTGAACTGGAAGCGAGCTACCTGCCGCAGGAGATTCACGGCATTGTCAGCATTGACGACCCCAATGTCAAACTGGACCTTGACGGCTATATCATCAAGAACGGCAACCTGTCGGACGTGCTGCTGAACGCCAATATTTCCGAGTTCCGTCCTTCACAGCTGAACCTCACCCAACAATGGAAGGACGCTACCTTCAGCGCCAACCTGAATGCCAGCTTCACTGCCGCCAACCTGAACGACGCAACAGGAACGCTCGACATCAGCCAGCTCTCCATGCAGTCGGAGGAAGCCCGCTACTACCTCCGCAAGCTGAACATGACCAGCGGCTACGACAACGACGGGGAACACTTCCTGACGCTGAAGAGCGACTTTGCCGACATGTGGCTGAAGGGAGTGTTCGACTACACCAAACTATCCCAAAGCATCACCAATATGGTGGCGAGCTACCTGCCCACCCTGCCCGGCATGCCGCCGATAAGCACTACCGGCAACGACTTCGCCTTCCAATTGGAGCTGAAACGAACCGACTGGCTCCAGCTGCTGTTCGGCGTCCCCCTGCAGATCGACAATCCCCTACTGCTGAGCGGATTCATCAATGACAAGCAGAAGAATGTCAGCATCATGGGCAGCTGTCCTGACTTCACCTACAATGAGGGACGTTACACGCAGGCAGCCCTCCATATAGGAACCACCAGCGACACCCTGCGCTGCGCCGTTGACGTCATCAAGCACATGGACAACGATGTTCCGTTTGCGCTCTCACTGAGGGCTGGAGCAGCCGACAACAAGATCAACGCATCACTCAGTTGGGACAATCACGACGAGCAGCGCATGAGCGGTACCCTTAATACAGCCAGCCACTTCTTCCTGTCGCCTGACGGAAAACAGACGGGCGTCATTTCCGTGCTTCCATCACAGATTGTCCTGCGCAATGCAGACTGGCAGATAGAGTCTGCGGAAATCGTCTATGCTAAGAACAACCTGTCCGTCAACCACTTCACCGTGAAGCACGGACAGCAGCACATCATCATCGACGGCAAGGTTTCGGATAACGCTGACGACTGCCTTACGGCTGACATCGTCGATGTGGATGTAGAGTATATTCTCGACCTGGTCAACTTCCATTCCGTTGATTTCGGAGGATCGGCCAGCGGCACGGCTACCGTTTCGTCACTCTTCACGGAACCACAGGCCAGCGCCCACCTGAAGGTTCATGACTTCTTATTCGAACACGGTCCACTGGGCATTCTCGACGTACAAGCCCAATGGGACAACCAAAAGAAGACCATACAGATTAACGGCATCGCCAACGACGGCCCTGCCTCTGCCACACTCGTCAAGGGCTACATTGACCCTTCTGACCCAGGCTATATTGATTTGGACATCCAGGCATTGGGGACGAACATCAGCTTCGGACGCACCTTCCTATCCTCCTTTGCCGACCGCTTTGAGGGAAAGGCGGAAGGCAGCCTCCGCCTGTATGGCCCGTTGGACAACATCAACTTGGTAGGCCAACTTGTCTGCGACGCCGAGGTGGACGTCCGTCAGTTAAACACCACCTACACACTGCGACAGGACACACTGAACTTCATTCCTGACAACATTGAGCTGCACCGATGCAAGTTTACGGACCGCGACGGCCACATCGGCGAGATCAACGGCTACCTGCACCATCGGCACCTTACCCGCATGACCTTCGATATCAATGTTGAAGCGGAGAACCTCCTCGCCTACGACTTCCACGACTTCGGCAGTGAGATTTTCTACGGCACCGTTTATGGTACAGGTAATGTGACCATTGAGGGGCGGCCTGGACGCATCACCTTCAACATTGATGCCACCCCCGAAGAAAATACGCTCTTTGTCTATAACGTCAGTTCTCCTGATGCCATTACCAGCCACGAGTTCATTGAGTGGACAGTCCCCCAGACATCCATTGACGGGAGCACAAACAGAAACAAGAGAAATGAAGACACGTCAGGAGGTGGACCTACCACAGACCTGTTCCTTAATTTCTTGGTGCGCTGCACGCCCAATGCCACCATGCGACTACTCATGGATGCCAAGATGGGCGACTACATCACCCTGAACGGAAGCGGAACGGTGCGTGCCAACTATTATAATAAAGGAGGAATGCAGATGTTCGGTACCTACACCGTGAGCCAGGGCACCTACAACGTTACCATACAGGAGCTCATCAAGAAGAACTTCACCTTCAGCGAAGGCGGCACCATCGTCTTCGGAGGTGCTCCTTTCGATGCACAGCTCAACCTCCAGGCACAGCACACCGTCAATGGCGTCAGCCTCTCTGACCTGAACGTAGGCCGAACGCTCACCAACAACACCGTCCGCATCACCTGCCTGATGAACATTACCGGACAAGCCCAGGCGCCCCAAGTGGATTTCGACCTCGCCATGCCGACCGTCAGTGCAGACGAACAGCAGATGGTACGCTCCGTCATCAATGGACAGCAGGAGATGAACCAGCAGGTGCTCTACCTGCTCGGCATAGGACGCTTCTATCCTCAGACAGGCAACAACGCCACTGCCGAAGGCCAGACGCAGCAAAGCCAGACTGCTCTCGCCATGCAGAGTCTGCTGAGCGGTACGCTGTCAAGCCAGATCAACAGTCTGCTGAAGAATGTGGTCAACAACAAGAACTGGAACTTTGGTGCCAACATCTCTACCGGTGACGAGGGATGGAACAATGCCGAGTACGAGGGACTTGTTAGCGGAAGGCTGCTCAACAACCGCCTGCTGCTCAACGGACAGTTCGGCTATCGAGACCGTTCAACCACTGCCACCACCTCCTTCATCGGCGACTTTGACGTGCAATACCTGCTGACACCCAGCGGCTCCGTAGCCATCAAGATGTATAACCAGACGAACGACCGCTACTTTACACGTTCGTCGCTCAACACACAAGGACTTGGTTTCATCCTGAAGAAAGACTTCTCCTCATTTCCTGACCTCTTCGGCATTCAACACAGAGACAGTACCGTGAACAGGCGTTAAGCGCTGTAAAAGTACCGTAAACAGGCGTTAAGCACAGGGACGAAAATGTTAAATCAAGACAAATCTACATGCCAAAATGGCAGTTTAACATATTTTGCGGCTATATTTGCACACACTTTCACGGGCATGGCCCAAAGTTAGACAAGACGACGCAAATTATATTCGCAAAATATCAAACAGTAAATAACAGTTAATAGATTGTCAAATGAAAAAAGTATTGAATTATCTTACGCCGGCGCTGTGCGTAGTAGCACTCGCCTTCTCAGTTGCCGCATTCAGTAAAGCGTGTTCCAACAATGATCAGTGGTCAGTGTTCAATGCTCATCCCTCTACTCCGGCAGGCCAGCCCGTTGACCTGACCTACGCAGCAGAAAAGGCACTGCCCTCCGTCGTACATATTAAATATGTACAGAACAGCCGCATACAGACGATCGAGACCGACCCCCTGGAGGAATTCTTCAACGACCCTTTCGGCGGATTCTTCGGACGTGGACAAACCCCTAACGGCGGCCAGCGCCGCATTCAGACCCCACGCCGTGAGGCCACAGGCTCAGGTGTCATCATCTCTGCCGACGGATACATCGTCACCAACAACCACGTGGTATCAGGAGCTGATGAGTTGACCGTCACCCTTCATGACAACAGCGAGTATTCGGCTCGCATCATCGGTACTGATGAGACAACCGACCTGGCACTGATCAAGATTGACGGCAAGCGTCTGCCTGCCATCACCATTGCCAGCAGCGAAGACCTGAAGGTGGGTGAATGGGTTCTCGCCGTGGGTAACCCCTTAGGACTTAACAACACCGTAACTGCTGGTATTGTCAGCGCCAAGGCCCGCCGCCTGGGAGCTAACGGTGTAGAGAGCTTTATTCAGACCGATGCTGCCATCAATGCAGGAAACTCCGGTGGTGCTCTGGTCAACACACGTGGCGAGCTGGTGGGAATCAACGCCATGCTCTACTCACAGACGGGTGCCAACATCGGCTATGGATTTGCCATTCCCACCACCATTATGAATAAGGTGGTCGATGACCTGAAAAAATACGGTACCGTTCAGCGTGCCTTCATCGGCATCCAGGGACAGGACGTCAAGCAGTATGTTGACAGGAAGAAAGCCAATGGCGAGGAAGTTGACTTAGGCACCATGGAAGGAATCTATGTCGCTAAGGTTGTTGACGGAGGCGCTGCTGCTGAAGCAGGCATCGAGCCGGGTGATATCATCATCGCTGCTGATGGCCAGAAAGTCACTAGCTTCCCTGAGCTGCAGGAGATTGTAGCCAAGAAGCGTCCGGGTGACCGCATGTCGCTGACCTATCTGCACAACAAGCATAAGAAGCAGGAGACAGTAACACTGAAGAACGAGCAGGGCAATACCCGCGTAGTTCAGAACCGCGACATCGACGTCTTGGGTGGTCAGTTCCGTGAGATTACCGATAAGCAGAAGCAGGAGCTCCACATCTCCTATGGTCTGGAGGTCATCAAGATTGATGAAGGCAAACTGAAGAAAGCCGGTATCAACAAGGGCTTCATCATCCAGCGTGTCAACGACGAAAGCATGAAGACCATCGAAGACCTGCAGAAGGAAGTACGCAAGGCTTCCACTGGTCAAGACCCCGTGCTCTACATCCAGGGAATCTATCCTACCGGAAAGAAGGCATACTTCGCTATCTCTCTTGAAGAGTAGGAGGAGTTAAGAGTTAGAAGTTAGAAGTTAGGTGTTAGGAGTTTGGCGTTGGGAGTTAAAAAAACATAAAGGAGTAATGAAACTCCTATCTCCCAACGCTTAACTCCTAACTTTTTCGTACTTTTGCATCCAACTTTTAGACCAAGACCCAATAACAACAACATGAGACAACTGAAAATAACGAAGTCGATAACTAATAGAGAAAGTGCTTCGCTTGACAAATATCTACAGGAAATAGCTAAAGAGGACCTGCTCTCGTCTGACGAGGAAGTAGAACTTGCTCAGCGTATCCGAAAGGGTGACCGTAAGGCGCTCGACAAACTGACAAAGGCTAATCTGAGATTTGTCGTTTCTGTTGCCAAACAGTATCAGAACCAGGGGCTCTCACTCGCCGACCTCATTAACGAGGGTAATGTAGGACTCATCCGTGCTGCTGAGAAATTCGACGAGACGCGTGGCTTCAAGTTCATCAGCTATGCCGTGTGGTGGATACGTCAGAGCATCCTGCAGGCCATTGCCGAACAAAGTCGCATCGTTCGTGTACCCCTAAACCAGGTGGGCTCGGTCAACAAGATAACAAGGGCGCTTAACCAGTTTGAGCAGGAAAACGAGCGTCGGCCCAACACTCAGGAAATCTCTGAACGCACGGATATCCCCATTGAGAAAGTGGGAGAAGCCCTTCAGGTGACAGGCCGTCACGTATCTGTTGACGCACCTTTTGCTGAGGGTGATGACAATTCACTGCTCGACGTCATTGTTAACGACAATGCACCCATGGCCGACATTGGTCTGGTGAAAGAGTCGCTGAGGGCGGAAATCAAGTCAGCTCTCCAGACGCTCAACGAACGTGAGCGCAACGTCATTACAGCGTTCTTCGGCATTGACCAGCCGGAGATGACACTTGAGGAGATTGGCACCAAGTACGGACTGACCCGCGAACGCGTCAGGCAGATCAAGGAAAAAGCTATCCGCCGCCTACGTGGCAATACCAAGAACAAACTGCTGAAGACGTACCTGGGATAATCAAATGAGATTAGATATTATTTAGAATGAAAAAGTTAGGATATTGTTTGATGGCTCTTGCACTTGTTGCATTGACCATAATGGGTGCCAGCGAAGCTACAGCGAAACGGCGCCAACTCTCCCATATCTATATGTTTGGACTGGCAGCCTCGTTTACAGACTCCACCGTCTATTTCACGGAGATACAAACCGTTGATAGCGCATGGATTGACGACAAGACCTTCTTCCTGGAAAACCGCGAGGTATATTCACAACAACTTAAGGACTACCTTGCCGCCAGCATGATACCCAACCGCGTCTGTGTGGTGATGTATGCCCCCACCCTAAAGGAAGCCGAGAAGAAATATGTAAAGGTACGCCGCATCTACACGACTAAGGCCGACACTCCTTACGATGTGCATTACCTTACCAATGCCGAGTTCCGTTTCAAGACCGTCCCCTCAGAAATCGAGGATGAACCAGCTGCCGAATAGTTGAAGTATTTAAAACATACACACATAAAAAGGAGCATCCGACCTGTCGAATGCTCCTTTAAATATACCATTTAAATTGATTAGTTCTTGAAGAACTCCTTAACGTCCTCGTTGGGAACCATCTGCTCGTCAAAGATGTAAGCACCCGTCTTCGGGCTCTTCACCATCTTGATAACCTTTGTGTAAGCGCGACCATCCTTTGAGCCTTCGTGGAGGGTAGCAACGGTTTTCTTTGCCATAGCGTTTTACCTTTTAACTGTTAAACCTTATTACCCTTACTTAATCTCTTTGTGAAGAGTCATCTTTTTCAGGATGGGGTTGTACTTCATCAATTCCATTCTCTCAGGAGTGTTCTTACGATTCTTCGTCGTAATATAACGGCTGGTTCCAGGAAGGCCCGAATTCTTCTGCTCGGTGCACTCCAAAATAACCTGGACGCGGTTACCCTTTGCTTTCTTGCTTGCCATATCGATTAATCTCCTATTACTTTAATGTCCTTCCAATCTACATAACCTTTAGCAACAGCCTGCTTCAAGGCAGCATCCAGACCTACTTTGTTAATCAAACGCAGACCAGCGGCGCTGATCTTCAACTGAATCCAGCAGTTCTCCTCCACATAGTAGAACTTCTTGCTGAAAAGGTTCACGTCAAAGACGCGCTTTGTGCGGTGCTTTGAGTGCGACACGTTGTTACCACGCTGTGCCGTCTTTCCCGTAATTTGACAAATTTTCGACATTTCTATCTACTTTTTTACTAGTTCCTTATACTAACTTATTCCAAACAGGGTGCAAAGGTAGTAACTTTTTTTGAGATTTGAGATTTGTGATTTGAGATTTATTTCAATCTTAATGTTTTTTAACTTTACTACTCATTTTCAGGACGCTGAGCCTTCAGATAATCCAAAAACATCTGCATCGCCTTGTTTGTTGCGATGGCCAGATTGATGTCTCTTCCATGGTCTTCTTCTACCTTACAGGTCACGATATTGTCAGGAGTGCCGCAAGCCAGCCATATAGTACCGACGGGAATATCCTTCGTGCCTCCTGTAGGGCCGGCAATACCCGTTGCTGAAACGGCATAGGTCGTGTTCAGTGCCTTACAGGCACCCTTCACCAAATCAATGGCCACCTCCTCACAGACGGCTGTCTTCTCTGCCAGCAATTCCTTGCTGACACCCAGCAAGTTCATCTTAACCTCATCCACGTAACAGATGATGCCACCCTTGAAATACTTCGAAGCTCCGGGCACAGACATCATCGCCTCTGCAATACGTCCACCCGTGCAGCTTTCAGCCGTCGAAACGGTCTCTTCTCTCTCCCATAGCAGCTGACTAATGTCGCGGCTGATAATTTTACCTTCAAAATCCATCTTTATAATTTACAATTTTACAATTTACCATCTCCTCACTTAAACGTCACCTTCGAGAATGCAGGCGCGTCAATCGAACAAAACTCCTTGTCCAAATATTTATAATACCCCACGATGCCAATCATAGCGGCATTGTCGGTGGTGTAGCTAAACTTCGGTATGTAGATGGTCCAACCGTAGCGGCGCGCATGATCATGAAACGCATTGCGCAATCCGTTGTTGGCGCTCACTCCACCGGCAACAGCCACATGTTTAATGCCCGTCTGCTTCACGGCCAGTCGCAACTTCTTCATCAGGATATCTACAATGGTCCACTCCAGCGAGGCAGCAATATCCTCCTTATGATGTTCGATGAAGTCAGGATCATCGGCAATCCACTTTCTCAAAGAATAGAGGAACGACGTCTTCAGCCCCGAGAAGCTGTAGTCCAACCCAGGAATGTGTGGCTCCGAGAACTGGTAGGCCTTCGGATTACCCTGACGCGCAAGACGGTCGATGATGGGACCGCCGGGATAACCCAGACCCATGACCTTCGAACACTTGTCGATGGCCTCACCTGCTGCATCGTCAATGGTCTGTCCCAGTACTTCCATATCGTTATATGCATTCACCTTGACTATCTGCGAGTTACCGCCGCTGACCAGCAGGCAGAGGAAAGGATATGGTGGAACCTGCTCCACTGCTTCCGAGAAAGCCCCCCCTACTGCCCCCGAGGGGGCTTCATTACACTTTAGGACATTTGTGTCCCCCTCGGCGGACGAAAGGGGGGCTTTTATGAAATGTGCCATCACATGTCCCTGCAGGTGATTCACGTCAATGAGCGGAATACCCAGCGAACGGGCGAAGCCCTTAGCGAAGTTCACACCCACCAATAGCGAACCCATCAGACCCGGTCCGCGCGTAAACGCCACAGCCGACAACTCTTCCTTGGTGATGCCGGCACGTTTGATGGCTTCATGTACTACCGGTACCACATTCTGCTGGTGAGCCCTCGAAGCCAGTTCTGGCACCACGCCACCGTACGCCTCATGCACAGCCTGCGAGGCCGTCACATTCGACAGCAGCGTGCCGTCTTTAAGAACGGCTGCCGACGTGTCGTCGCAGCTTGACTCTATTCCTAATATATAAATATGTTTCGTCATCTCGTTATTATGTTATAACGTTATTACGAACCTAATATGAAAGCACTTCCACACCGTGTTCCGTCATCAGCAGCGTGTGTTCCCACTGGGCGCTGGGCAGCTCGTCTTCCGAAATCACCTCCCAGCCATAAGGGTCACCTTCATCGATGAAGACCTTCCACGTTCCCATGTTAATCATCGGCTCAATGGTAAACACCATGCCTGGCACTAGCAGCATACCGTCACCACGCTGTTTGAAGTGGGCCACTTCAGGGTCTTCATGAAACCTCAGTCCTACCCCATGGCCACACAGGTCACGTACCACGCCATAATGATACTTGTCAGCATGTTTCTGAATGGCACGACCTATCTCGTTCACTCCGTGCCAAGGCTTGGCAGCCTCCATGCCGATTTCCAGACACTCCTTGGTCACACGCACCAGCTGTTCCTTTTCCGGTGTGGTCTTGCCACCCACAATGAACATTCGCGAGGCGTCAGAATAGTAGCCGTCCAGGATGGTGGTAAAATCCACATTGATGATATCACCCTCCTCCAGCACGTCTTCCTCCTTGGGAATGCCGTGACAAACCACCTCGTTGATGCTCGTACATACACTCTTGGGGAAGGGTGGAGTATCCTTGTCGCCACCATATCCCAGACAAGCCGGGGTAGCACCATGCTGCCTACAGTATTCCATGCAAATATCGTCTATCTCCTGTGTATTCATACCAGGACGGATAGCCGCCTCCACTGCATTGAGTACACCTGTGTTTACCACACCCGAACGGCGTATACCCTCTATCTGCTCGTCGTTAAGCACCAATTCACGTGTAGGAACAAGGGCTCCCTTGTTCTCCATATACATTATTTTCTTGTCAAACTCAGTCGGCTGTTCACCCGGCTTACAGCGCCATCTTCTTTTCATTCGTTTCTCGTCTTGTGAACCTCTATACTTGATAACATCATCTGCTAACAGCGTGCAAAAGTACACATATTCTCTGAATCTACCAAATAAATCGGCGCTAATCTTCAACCTGTTATTTCCTAAATACCAACTGAAATGCAAGCGTGAGTGTATGAAATGGAAATGCATACAAATGTTCTGAGAAATGTTGACAAAAATGGTACTTCGTTAACTTAGTTGAAAATAGCCCATCGAGGGGCATTGACTGAAAATAAGACACTTTTTACTGGTGAGACAGGAATAATCAGAACACTTGGTGCCGACTCTCTTGGAGATACCCTACCGGAAACAGGGAGAGAGGCCGGGGGAAAGAGGGTGTTTGGACGGAGGTAGCAGGGAGTTTCCCCGGGGGCAGCGAGTTTTTAGCGGGCGCTAAACATATAGAAGGCGCCCGCCAAAAATATAGAAGGCGGGCGCTGAAAATATAGAAGGCGGGCGGTAAAGCACCTTATTGTTTGTACTCACGCTGAAACAACAGGGCGAGACTTTCATTTGCAAAATTACAATTATTTCCTGAGATATGCAAATTTTAGCGGTAAAAAGTTTACTGCCACCGCACTCGCCCTATTCTGTATTCTCCAATAAGGGTAAACACGTGATTTATACCAAACTAAAACGTCGGCTATTTTTCATCCTCACTCCCACTCTATCGTGGAGGGTGGCTTGGAGGAGATGTCGTAGCAGACGCGGTTGACACCGCGTACCTTGTTAATGATTTCGTTGCTGACCTTGGCCATGAAGTCGTAAGGCAGATGAGCCCAGTCGGCTGTCATGGCATCGGTGGAGGTGACGGCACGGAGCGCTACAGGATTCTCGTAGGTTCGCTCATCACCCATGACGCCCACGCTGCGGACAGTAGAGAGCAGGATGGCTCCTGCCTGCCAAATCTGGTCGTAGAGCGACACTTCGATTTCTCCATCAGTCATGGTGGCTGGTACGCCAGCAGCTAAGACCTTGCGGGCCTCTTCGCCAGACAGTTTCACCTTGTATTCACGCAAACCGCGGATGTAGATATCGTCGGCATCCTGCAGTACACGGACTTTCTCACGAGTGATATCGCCGAGGATACGGACGGCAAGTCCAGGACCCGGGAACGGATGGCGTGTGATGAGATGCTCAGGCATCCTCAACTGACGGCCTACACGGCGCACCTCGTCCTTGAAGAGCCACTTCAGTGGTTCACAGAGTTGCAAATGCATCTCCTCAGGTAATCCACCCACGTTGTGGTGGCTCTTGATGACCTTGCCCGTAATGTTGAGTGATTCTATGCGGTCAGGATAGATGGTTCCCTGTGCCAGCCAACGGGCATCGGTAATCTTCTTTGCCTCGGCATTAAACACCTCGACAAAGTCGCGGCCAATGATTTTTCGTTTCTGCTCAGGTTCGGTGACACCTGCAAGGTCGGCAAAGAACTTCTCTGATGCATCCACACCTATCACATTCAGTCCCAATCCCTTGTAGTCTTCCATTACCTGCTGGAACTCATTCTTGCGTAACATACCATGATCCACGAAGATACAGGTAAGTCGGTTGCCAATGGCACGGTTGAGCAGCACGGCGGCTACCGAGGAGTCAACACCGCCAGAGAGGCCGAGAATGACGCGGTCATTACCTATCTGCTCCTTAAGTTCGCGAACGGTAGTATCGACAAACGAGGCCGCACTCCAGTCCTGACGCGAGCCGCAGATATCAACCACGAAGTTCTTCAGCAACTGAGTGCCTTGAACGGTATGGAACACCTCGGGGTGGAACTGGACGGCAAAAACAGGAGCCTCACCCCTACCCTCTCCGAAGGGAGAGGAAGTCCAAAAGGCGGCGTTAGTAACGTCTTTTGTGCTTGCTATAACCTCGAAACCGTCGGGGATGGCAGTAATGGTGTCGCCATGCGACATCCAGACCTGCGAGCCTTTTTCGAAGCCGTGGAAAAGCGGATTATCGAGATCGATGGTCTCCAAATGGGCACGACCATACTCACGGGAATCTGTCTTCTCAACCTTACCCCCAAGGGTATTGGAAATAAACTGCGCACCATAGCAAATGCCCAGCACGGGCAGACGGCCTACAAACTGTGAAAGATCAACCTTGAAGGCCTCCGGGTCGTGAACGCTGTAAGGCGATCCGCTCAAGATGACGCCAATGACCGAGGGATCGTCTTTGGGAAACTTATTGTAAGGAAGAATTTCGCAGAATGTGTCGAGTTCGCGCACACGACGGCCAATAAGCTGGGTGGTCTGTGAGCCGAAATCGAGAATGATGATTTTCTGTTGCATATTTATTATAACGTTTTAATGAATTCTTCGGCTTTGTCTAGCGCATCCAACTTGCCGACGTCGAGTACCTGAAGATCGGGCTTGACACATCCGAAGATACGCGAACGGTGGCAGATACTGAGATAGAAGTCAATGATGCTGAACTTATCCGGGAAACGGTCCATGAGCGGGAACAGTCGTGGGGAAAAGGAGTGGATGCCGCTGAAAGCGAAAAGGTAAAGCCTCAGCCCCGCCCCCTCTTCAAGGGGAGAGGGGTGCAATGTGACAGAAGCTGGAAAATCACTCTCCTCTCCCTTTGTAGAAGGATCTGGGGTAAGGTTTCCTTTGCGTAACCAAGGGAAAGGACTCTTCACCTCGCCCGATTCCAAATTAACCCAACCCATGAGACGCATGGCGCTGTCAAAGAGCAGATAACGTTTGGTCTTACGGCGGCTGACCAGCAACACAGCATCCTCATCATCTTCATGCTGACGGCGGAACCAGTTATAATCCACGTTGTCGAGGATATCGACGTTGTGGATGAGGATGGGCTCATCGTCGCTGAACAGCGGAGCGGCCTTCTTGAGTCCGCCTCCCGTGTCGAGCAGCTTGTCCGACTCATCGCTGATGAGAACCTGAGGCGAAGCCCCCCCTACGGCCACCGAGGGGACTTCATTTCCTAATAGGACATTTGTGTCCCCCTCGGGGGACGAAAGGGGGGCTTTGATATGATCTATTATCTGCTGGGCAAAATGATGGACATTGACTACAAAACGGTTATAGCCCTGCTGATGGAGCCGCTCCAGAACGATGTCGAGCAACGGCTTGCCTCCCACGCGCACCAGTGCCTTGGGCATCGTGTCAGTCATTGGTTTGAGCCTTGTGCCCAAGCCTGCGGCGAATATCATTGCCTGTTTCATGGGTGCAAAAGTACGAATAAGTGAGCAGAAAACCAAATAAAATTTGAATTTTCTCGAACGGGAGTACTTTCGATCCATAGGATCTAAGGTACGAATAAGTGAGAACACTACAAAACAAAAATCGAAGTTTTTTATTTAGATTTCCGGCCGAAAGCACCTTCGTTTGTTTCATATACTTTATTTGAAGTAACATTTAGTATAAAATAAATATAGAAAATAGGAGATATATACAATAATAATTGTAATTTTACACCCCAAATACAAAACCTTATAAACAAAATGAAACAATTTCTACTTATCTTGAGCACATTCTTGTGCACGGGACTCAGCGCCCAAAACCTAGTGATTAACGAACTCATGCAGTCGAATATCGAAACCATCATGGACGATATCACGGAATTTCCCGACTCATGGGTAGAACTGTACAACCCCACTGACGAAACCGTCAACCTGCAAGACTACAAAATCGGCACCAAGGACAAGGCCAACAAGGCCTGGCAGCTGCCCAGTATGACTATTGCGCCGCAAGGCCATGTGGTCATCTACTGTGACAAGGAAGGCCTGTTGAATAACCGCCTGCACACCGATTTCCGTCTGGAGTCAGGCAAGGACGGCAAGCTGTACCTGTTTAAGGGCAACGACATTGTTGACCAGCTGGAAGGCATGGCCAAGATGCCCGCA
Source organism: Prevotella sp. (assembly GCA_024695705.1). Classification (GTDB taxonomy): domain Bacteria; phylum Bacteroidota; class Bacteroidia; order Bacteroidales; family Bacteroidaceae; genus Prevotella. The sequence continues at coordinate 28,769 of JAILHP010000151.1, forward strand.
CCTGATATCGCATACGGTCGCGAGACAGACGGCAGCGACACATGGGGCTACCAACTGAAGCCCACACCTGGAGCCGCGAACGAAGGTGGTGTGGTGAATAAAAACTACATACTGGGTGCTCCCGTATTCAGCCAATTAGGACAGGTGTGTGAAAACGGCTCGAGTTTCACGCTGAGCATCGACGTACCCGAAGGTTCACCGGAAGGCACAGTGATTCGCTATACTACCGACGGTTCAGAACCCACGGCAACGAGCCCCATCTTCGAAAGTATGAACATCAGCAATTCGAAGGTAATTCGCGCCAAGCTGTTCTGCGAGGGCTGGCTCTCACCTGTCAGCACCGCCCAGTCGTATATCTTCCACCCCAGAGAAATGACACTTCCCATCTTCTCTGTCCAGACTGACGACAGATATCTGAACGACGCGGAGATTGGTCTCTTTGCCAACAACAACAACAAGGAAGACAAGAAACTGCACGACTGGCGCCGCCCCGTCAACATCGAGTTTTTCACTGCCCCCGGCACAGAGAGCATCTTCAACCAGCTCAGCGAAACCCGTATTCAGGGTGGCCAGTCGCGTGCCAATCCCCTCAAGTCGATGGCATTCTACGCTAACAAGCGTTTCGACCCCGACCACAAACGTTTTCAGTATGAATTCTTCCCCGACCAGAAGTCTGGTGTCACGGAATTCAAGTCATTCTCTCTTAGAGACGGTGGCAATGATTTCAGCGACCTCTACTTCCGCGACCTCATTATCCAACGCACGATGGGCAGCCACGTTGACCTTGACTGGCAGGCAGGTCACTCTGCCGTGCTCTACATCAACGGTCAATATATGGGTATGCTCAACATCCGCGAGCGCTCGAACGAGGACAACATCTACGGCAACTACAACGGACTCGAGGACATCGACATGGTGGAAATCGGACATGAACAAGTGAATGGCATAAATCAGTTTATTGAGGAACTGAAGGAAGGTGATGATATATTCTATAATGGATTCAAGGCCTTCTATAGCGAGAATGGTCACACGCTAGCAGAATACGAGCAGTGGATAGACGTCAGCGAATACCTGAATGTCATGGTGCTGAACCTCTTCTACGGAAATATCGACTTCCCGGGCAACAACCTCGTTTACTGGCGTCCCAACGATGACGACGCAGAATCAGGTCTGCCCAAGAGATTCCGCGTTATTTTGAAGGATACTGACTTCGGACTGGGGCTCTATGGCCGTCAGAACAACTACAACACCATCGACTTGCTCTACAACCCCAACAACCATCCAAATGACAACTGGGCATGCACAGAACCCGCCACGCGCCTCTTCAAGAACATGATGGAGGACGAAGAGATAAGGGCGATGTTCATCAACAAGTGCTGCGTCTTCATGGGTGACTTCATGAACGGCAAGGGAACAGGTGCCACGATAGAACTCATCAAGACGGAGGCTATGGAAGAGTTCGTTGCCCATCGTGACAAGTACAATCCTGGTTGGGGTTGGTGGCCTGTCGACAATCGTAGTGAAATTGAAAATAAGTTCAACGATGCCAAGAACTGGGCCGAAGGTCGTCCTAACTACTTCTACCAGCACATTGCCCAGCAGTGGAACCTCGGCACACCCGTTGCGCTGACCGTCAATACGAGCAAGCAGAATGTTGACATCACTATCAACGGCATCGAACTGTCGGAGAACACTTTTGACGGAAAGTTCTTTGCCAACCGCCAACTCACCATCACAGGTACCGCTCCAGAAGGAAAGGTTGTGACGGGCTGGCGTCTGAGCGGTGCAAGAAATGAAGATGTGGCTGGCAGCGAGCTGACCATCAACATGACAAGCAGCGCACTGAATATTGAGCCTATAGTCGGTAATGCCAGTGACATCAAGACCATTGATGTCTCAACCCTCAACGCCCAATCCTCACCCATTTATGACTTGAAGGGAAACAGGGTAACGACACCGAAGGCAGGCGGAATCTATATTCAGAACGGGAAGAAGATTTGTTGGAGATAAGCCTTCCAAATTGCATTTTTTTAAATTAAATTTGCAATTTGTTTGGAAGTTGACAAAATAATTACTATCTTTGCCTCGTATTTTGAACATGAATTGACTGTAATATTCACATTATAAACAAAAAAGAACATGAAAAGAGTATTTTTAGCAATGGTCATAGCACTCATCAGCATGAGCGCAATGGCACAGAGTCAGGGCGACAAGGCTCTTGGCTTTAACGTTTCTTATGGCACTGACATTAAGAACGTTGGTGTGGGTGTAAAAGGACAGTACATGTTCACGGAGAACGTTCGTGCTGAAGCCAGCTTCGACTATTTCTTCGAGAAGGACGACACAAACATGTGGGATATCAATGCCAACTTCCACTATCTGGTTCCAGTTGCCGACAAGGTAAGATTCTATCCGCTCGTTGGACTTGGAATAGTTTCTTTCTATGATTCTCTTACCGATGCTACCGTTAAGCTCTGCCTCAACGCAGGTGGTGGTATTCAGTACAAGCTGGCAGACGACCTGGCTATTGGCGCTGAGGCCAAGTACCAGATTATCAACCGTCATAACCAGCTGGTAGTAGGTATAGGCGTTGCCCTCGACCTCTAATCCAAGACATTACCCCTTTGTCGCCTGCAGCACCTGAGTGATAAGCTGCTCACGATGACAGATGCGCACCTCTACGCCAAACTTGGCGTGGAGGTGTTCTGCTAAATGCTGGGCAGAATAGACGCTACGGTGCTGCCCACCCGTACAGCCGAAGCAAAACATCAACGATGTGAATCCACGCTCCAGATAGCGCTGCACATGGAAGTCGGCCAACTTATACACACTATCCAAGAAGGTCAGAATCTCCCCGTTGTCTTCCAGGAAACGGATTACAGGCTCGTCCAGTCCTGTGAGTTGCTTATACTGCTCATATCGCCCAGGGTTGTGAGTGGAACGGCAGTCAAACACATAGCCTCCACCATTGCCACTCTCATCCTCAGGGATACCTTTCTTGTAAGAGAAGGAGAAGATGCGGACAACAAGAGGGTTGAGCGTGGAGTGTTCTTTGCTGTGCAAAGCGGCAGAGCCGAGCGGAGCGTTGAGCGAAACGGCAGAGCTGAGCGGAGCGTTGAGCGAAACGGCAGAGCTGAGCGGCGGGAACTTCTCACACAAGCGGCGAAGCACGTCCAACAAGTAAGGATAGTGGAAACAGTCAAGCTGGAGCAGCTCACGCAGGTTCTGAATAGCAGGCGGAATGGAGTCGATGAAGTGCTGCTTACGTTCGAAATAGCCGCGGAAACCATATGCACCCAGCACCTGTAGCGTACGGAAGAGCACAAAGAGTGACAAGCGGTTGACAAAATGACGGTGGGAAGGCACTTCGATGTACTGGCTTAAAGCCTGATAATACTCATAGACCAGCTCACGGCGCAACTTGTGCGAGTAACGTGCCGAGGCCTGCCAAAGAAACGATGCCACGTCATAGTAATAAGGTCCACGACGGCCACCCTGGAAATCTATAAAATATGGGGAATTATCAATTAGCATGACATTCCGAGCCTGGAAGTCACGATAGAGAAAAGCATCACATGACTCGCTGGTCAAGTCCTTTGCCATGAGGCGGAAATCAGCCTCCAGTTTCAACTCATGGAAGTCAATGTCAATAGCTTTAAGGAAACAGTACTTGAAGTAGTTGAGGTCAAACATCACGCTGTCCATGTCGAACGCTGCCTGCGGATAGCACTGCGCGAAGTCGAGGCCGTGGGCACCTTCTATCTGTATGCGTGGCAGCTCACGGATGGTCCTGATCAGCAGTTGCTTTTCAGCCACGTTATAGCGGCCTCCAGCCTCACGACCACCCTTGATGGCATCAAACAGCGACATGTTTCCCAGGTCGGTCTGCAGGTATCGCAGTTCATCGTCGCTGACAGCCAGCAGTTCAGGAACAGGCAGCCTACGACTGGCGAAATGACGGCAGAGGTAAATGAACGCATGGTTCTCGTCCCGGCTTGTACCTACACAACCGATAACAGTCCCTCTATTGCCATTCATGCGATAATACTCACGATTGCTGCCAGCTCCCGGCAGACGTTCGCAGGAGTCAGGCTCTGCCCCACTCCACTGCTTATATAGTTCTATCAGCTGCTTCATCCTCTGCTTCCCTCTTATCTTCTTTTCTACGTTCCAGATAGCTTACCAACAGGTGCTCCACGACTACCAATAAGATGACAATGCCCAGTGACATGATGTAATCGCCCGTCAGAAGGATAAGTCCTCCTGTGGCTACCGCCATCATGATAATCTCTATCAAAATATACTTCTGCAGTTTCATGACTGCAAAATTATAGCTTTTTCCTGACACCACCAAACTTTTCAACGAAAGAAAAGAATTATCATGAGATTAACGCCTGTTGTATTATATATAAATAGGTACGCGCGAAAAGATCTTGATTACATAAAAAAACCGGTTGTCTCGCGACATCCGGTTTTAAAACAAACTACTTAAAAACTAATCTACTAAAACAAATCAAAATTCTGTTCTCCTTTCAATCAATTGTTTGTCTGGCATTGTATTGATATTGCAAAGTTATGAAGTTTTCATTCATTGTCAAAACAATTAGATAAGTTTTTGAATATTAATTGATTTAAATCAAAGCGGAGAACCGTTTTCTGTAACGATTCTCCGCATTTTGTCAAGTTAAGATGACAATTTGATTTTCATTTGTCAATTATCAATTACATCATGCCACCCATGCCTGGAGCACCGCCCATCGGCATTGCAGGTTCCTTCTCAGGCTTGTCAACAATGAGACACTCGGTGGTGAGGAACATACCTGCGATAGAGGCAGCGTTCTCCAATGCCACACGGGCAACCTTTGCAGGGTCAATGATACCGGCCTTGCGGAGGTCCTCATACTGATCGGTACGGGCATTGTAACCGAAGTCACCCTCGCCCTCACGAACCTTCTGGACGACCACTGCACCCTCAGCACCGCCATTGACGGCAATCTGACGCAGCGGCTCTTCGATGGCACGCTCCACGATGTTTATACCAGTCTGCTCGTCGGCATTATCACCCTTCAGGTTCTTCAGGGCTTCCAGGGCACGCACGTAGGTGGTACCACCGCCGGCTACAACGCCTTCCTCGATGGCAGCGCGGGTAGCACAGAGGGCATCATCGACGCGGTCCTTCTTCTCCTTCATCTCCACCTCGCTGTTAGCACCTACATAGAGCACGGCTACGCCACCTGCCAGCTTGGCCAGGCGCTCCTGCAGCTTCTCCTTGTCGTAGGAGCTGGTGGTGATCTCTATCTCCTTCTTGATCTGGGCAATACGGTCCTTGATGGCCTGCTTGTCGCCGGCACCATTGACGATGGTGGTGTTGTCCTTCGTAACACTTACCTTGTCGCAGGTTCCCAGCATCTCGAGCGTTGCCTGCTCAAGCTTCAGACCCTTCTCCTCGCTGATGACAACACCACCAGTCAGGGTGGCAATATCCTCGAGCATAGCCTTACGACGATCGCCGAAGCCAGGAGCCTTGACGGCACAAATCTTCAGGCCGCCACGCAAACGGTTGACGACGAGCGTGGTAAGCGCCTCAGAGTCAACATCCTCGGCAATGACGAGCAACGGGCGTCCGCTCTCGGCAGCAGGCTGCAGGATGGGCAGGAAGTCCTTGATGTTGGAAATCTTCTTGTCATAGATCAGGATATAGGGATTCTCCATGACGCACTCCATCTTCTCAGAGTCGGTGATGAAGTAGGCCGAGAGATAACCACGGTCGAACTGCATACCCTCGACCACACCGATATGGGTGTCGCGGCTCTTCGACTCCTCGATGGTGATAACGCCATCCTTTGAAACCTTACGCATAGCGTCAGCCAACAGCTTGCCGATTTCCTCGTCGTTGTTGGCGCTGACGGTTGCCACCTGCTCAATCTTGTCGTAGTTGTCATCAACCTTCTCGGCATTGTCCTTGATGAAGTCAACGACAGTCTTCACAGCCTTGTCAATACCACGCTTCAGCTCCATGGGGTTGGCACCTGCGGTGACGTTCTTCAGACCTTCAGCAATGATAGCCTGAGCCAGAATGGTGGCAGTCGTGGTGCCGTCGCCGGCATCGTCGCCCGTCTTGCTGGCTACGCTCTTGACAAGCTGTGCGCCAGTATTCTCGAAGTGGTCCTCCAGCTCAATCTCCTTGGCTACTGTCACGCCGTCCTTGGTAATCTGGGGAGCACCAAACTTCTTTTCAATCACTACGTTACGACCCTTCGGGCCTAATGTAACCTTTACTGCATTTGCCAACTGATCGACACCGTTCTTCAACAGGTCGCGGGCATCCATATTGTACTTAATATCTTTTGCCATGGTTTTATTTACTATTTGACTATTTAACTATTTGACTATTTTCGCAACAATTGTCCAATCGTGAAATTGTCCAATTGTCAAATGCGATTTATTATTCAATCACTGCCAAGACATCGCTCTGGCGCATCATGAGGTACTTCTCACCCTCGAACTCCAGTTCTGTTCCAGAGTACTTGCCGTAAAGCACTTCATCACCGGCCTTCAGCACCATCTCTTCATCTTTGGTGCCGTTGCCTGTAGCAACAATCTTTCCGTGAAGGGGTTTCTCCTTGGCGGTGTCAGGAATAATAATACCGCCTACTTTTTCTTCTGCCGGTGCAGGGAGTACCAGCACGCGGTCTGCTAATGGTTTGATGTTCATAATACTAAAACAATTTTATATTTAACATGTTGTGTTTGTTTGCATCATACTGCCAAAGTCACTGCCAAAACTGTGCCAAAGCGGCAAAACTGACACTTTGTCACAACAAAAAAATAAAAAAATCGCTTTTTGTTTTGTATTGTTCTCACTTATTCGTATCTTTGACTGAGCGTCGAAGATTCTCCCGTTCGACAATAAAAACAAAAAAAATCGCTTTTTGTTTTGTATTGTTCTCACTTATTCGTATCTTTGCACGATGATTTTTAATTACTAAATTATGAAGGATTTTTTTAAATACACATTAGCCACTATTACAGGCATTATCATTCTGAGCCTTGTTGTCGGTTTGATATGTGTGATTTCATTGGTAGGAATGGCAGCATCTGACAGTGCTACCACTCAAGTTCGCGACAATTCCGTCTTCGTTTTAAAGCTGAGCGGCAGCGTGGATGAGCGTGCTGACGACAGTATGGATTTCCTCTCGTTCCTGTCAAGTGGTGACATGGAATCGGCAGGTCTGGATGACATTCTTGCTTCTATTGAGAAAGCCAAGGAGAACGAGGACATCAAAGGTATCTATATCGAGGCTGGTGAGGTTTCATTCGACTCGTACGCCACCGTACAGACAGTGCGTGACGCGCTGGCAGACTTCAAGAAAAGCGGCAAGTGGATTATTGCCTATGGTGACGAATACACCCAGATGGCCTATTGGCTGGCTTCCGTTGCCGACCAGCTCTACCTGAACAAGACAGGTATGATTGACCTGAAAGGTCTTGGAATGAAGGCTGAATACGACACTGGACTGCTGGAGAAGCTTGGCATCAAGTACCAGGCAGTACGAGTAGGCAAATACAAGAGCTACGTAGAGTCGAAGACACGCAAGGACATGAGTCCTGAAGACCGCGAGCAGCGCATGGCATACATGCAGGGCGTATGGAATCGCATGCTGAAGGACATAGCCGAAAGCCGCAAGCTGACCGCAGAGACCATCAACCAGCTTGTCAACGACAGCATCGTGGCGTTTGCCAACCAGCAAGATTATATTGAGGCCAAGCTCGTTGACCAGCTGCTCTACCCTGAGGAGTTCAAGAGTCTGATGAAGAAGAAACTCGAGTTGGATGAAGACGCCGACATCAACCAGCTCAGTCTGAAGCAGATGATTAGCGTAAAGGGAAAGAAGCAAGATGATGGAGAAAAGATTGCCGTCTATTATGCCGTTGGTGAGATTACTGACGAAGACCTGAGCAGTTTCACCGGCAGTGGAGGTATTGTAGGAAAACCCGTGGCAGAAGACCTTCGCAAACTGGCTGACGACGATGACGTGAAAGCCGTCGTCCTGCGTGTGAACTCTCCCGGCGGCAGTGCCATCGCTTCAGAACAGATATGGCACGCCATCAAGCTGTTGAAGGCCAAGAAGCCCGTTGTTGTCTCCATGGGCGGTGTAGCAGCTTCCGGCGGCTACATGATTAGCTGCGGAGCCGACTATATCTTTGCCGAACCTACCACCATTACGGGTTCCATTGGCATCTTCGGTCTTATCCCCAATCTTTCAGGACTGATAACCGATAAGCTGGGCGTGACGTTCGACGACTGCGTCACTAACCGCTACACCAACTACATGGAGAATCTGGTATTGTCTGGAAACAATGCTGACGAACTGCGCATTATGCAGGGATATGTGGATCGTGGCTACGACACCTTCCTAAGCATTGTTGCCGACGGCCGCAAGATGGAGAAGGACCAGGTGAACGAAATAGCCCAGGGCCGCGTATGGCTGGCAACCGACGCTGTAGGCATCAAGCTGGTGGACAAGTTAGGCTCTTTGGACGATGCCGTCAAGAAGGCTGCCGAACTTGCCAAGCTCGATGAGTACCACACGGCACCCTACCCTGCAAAGTCCAACTGGCTGGAAAACCTCATGGAGACAGAGAACCAGGGCTCATACCTGGATGCTGAGCTTCGCAACATCTTAGGCGACCAGTATGAAAGCTGGGTATTCTTGCGTACCATCAACAAGCGCAACAAGCTTCAGGCACGCCTGCCGTTCTCAACAAGAGTTAAATAAGTTGAGCGTTGAGCGACAGATCTTGCGCGTATATATATAATAAGGTATAGATGGAAGGCGACTTCATTAAAATAAATGAATGGCTGTTACCGCTAAGCTGGATCTATGGTTTGGGGGTGAAACTGCGTAACCTGTTCTTCGAGATTGGCATCCTGAAGAGCCGCAGTTTCAAGGTCCCCGTTATCTCCGTAGGCAACATCACCGTTGGCGGTACAGGCAAGACGCCCCATGTGGAATACCTTATTGAATTGCTGCACAAGAAGTTCAAGGTAGCAACGCTGAGTCGAGGCTATAAGCGGAAGAGCAAGGGATACATCGTGGCTACGAAAGAAACGACCGTTCATGACATTGGTGACGAGCCGTATCAGATGAAGCAGAAATTCCAGGACGTGACTATTGCCGTTGACAAAAACCGCTGTCACGGAATCACCCAGCTGACCGAAGAAGACCCGAAGATTGACGTGATTCTGCTGGACGATGCGTTCCAGCACCGCTACGTGAAGCCCGGCGTGAATATCCTGCTGGTGGATTATCACCGTCTGATTATCTACGACAAGCTGCTGCCTGCCGGAAGGCTCCGCGAGCCCCTCTCTGGGAAGAACCGTGCCGACATCGTCATCGTGACCAAATGCCCAAAGGACCTGAAGCCGATGGAGTTCCGTGTCATCACGAAAGCCATGAACCTCTATCCCTATCAACACCTGTACTTCACGACCATTGGCTACGGAAAGCTCAAGCCCCTCTTCCATGCAGAGAAGACCATTCACGAGCTGGACGACTTGAAAGACCAGCACATCTTACTGCCGACCGGCATTGCATCGCCAAAACAGCTCTTGCACGACCTGTCTCCCTTCACTTCGCATCTCACGCCAATGACCTTTAGCGACCATCATCTCTTTAAGCCAAAGGATGTGGAACGCATCAACAAGGCTTTCAGCGAACTGCCGTCGCCCAAGCTCATCGTAACAACGGAAAAAGACGCCACGCGCCTGAACATGATTCAAGGACTGAGCGACGAAGTGAAGAGCCATCTCTACGTGCTTCCCATTGAAATCAAGTTCCTACTGGAACAGGAAAATATGTTTAACGAAAATATAATAGGTTATGTATTCAAAAATTCAAGAAACAGCATCCTGGCTAAAGTCAAGAATGACTACAAGCCCCAAGACAGCCATCGTTCTGGGGACAGGCCTCGGACAATTAGCTTCAGAAATAACTGACCGTGTAGAATACCCTTATTCGGAAATTCCCAATTTCCCCGTTTCCACAGTGGAAGGCCACAGCGGGAAACTGATATTCGGCAAGTTAGGCGGAGTGGACATCTTAGCCATGCAGGGCCGGTTCCACTTTTATGAGGGCTACAACATGAAGGAGGTGACATTCCCAGTGCGTGTCATGTATGAGCTGGGCATCAAGACGCTCTTCGTCAGTAATGCCGCTGGCGGCATGAACCCGCAATTTAAGATAGGCGACCTCATGATCATCACGGATCACATCAATCTTTTCCCTGAGCATCCACTGCGCGGGAAGAACTTCCCCACAGGTCCCCGTTTCCCCGACATGCATGAGGCATACGATCACCAGCTGATTGAGGAAGCCGACAAGATTGCCAAAGAAAAGGGCATCCGTGTTCAGCACGGCGTTTATGTCGGCACACAGGGCCCGACTTTTGAGACACCAGCCGAATACCGCATGTTTGCCAAGCTGGGAGGCGATGCTGTGGGCATGAGCACCGTGCCTGAAGTCATTGTGGCCCACCACTGCGGCATCAAGACGTTTGGCGTCAGCGTCATCACCGACCTGGGCGGCTTCGACGTTCCTGTGGAGGTTAGCCATGAGGAGGTGCAGGAGGCAGCTAACAAGACACAGCCGCTGATGACGGAAATCATGCGCGAGATGATTATCCGTGCCGAGAAGATGGATTCCTGTTCAAAAGACACGTTTAACACCGATCACCCGACAGAAGGATGGAAATAGCAAAACTTGGCGAATTCGGTCTGATTAGTCATCTGACAAAAGACCTGAAGCCGCAAAACACATCAACCCAGTACGGCGTAGGCGATGACTGCGCCGTACTTCACTATCCTGACAAGGAAGTACTCGTCACCACCGACATGCT